>JAGQNQ010000023.1 GCA_020428015.1 Candidatus Saccharimonadota bacterium
AAGCACTACCAGTTGCACGAGCAATGCCATCTGCATGACGTAAACTCTGCAGCGCGTTATCGCTTAAGTGATGTAAGAAATCCTGAAAATCATCCGAATTTTGGTCCATAGTAAGAAGTATACACCAAAAATTTAGCACTCGTCAATTACGAGTGCTAATTGTCTCGAAACGCGCTGCTTACTCAGCGTGTTCGTCGATAGCTGATAGCAAGCTATTCTCTAGATCGCTCTTACGCTTGAGCTTTGGTTTCTGAACCTTATCAACAGTCATTGGAGCATCTGATTTTTCAGCTGCCGTTGCATCAGACTTGTCCGCATTGATATCGATTTCGAAGCCAGTCAACTTGCTTGCAAGTCGAACGTTTTGGCCACCTTTCCCGATCGCAACGCTGAGTTGATCTTCGGGGACAATAACCTGTGCTCTCTTAGATTCTTGGTCAATTTTCACACTTTTTACTTTAGTTGGAGCAAGGGCACTCGCAATGAACACTTCAGGATTTTCGTCCCAGACGACGATATCGATCTTTTCTTGGTCGCCAATTTCCGATACAACTGCATTCACGCGCGTACCATGGCCGCCAACAAATGTTCCGACTGGGTCAACACCTTGCACTACTGAATGCACCGCTAGTTTTGTGCGAACACCCGCTTCACGAGCAATAGCTTTCATTTCAACTGCGCCACCTTCCATTTCCGGTACTTCAGCGTTAAATAGCTGGCGAACAAGTTCTGCAGACCCACGACTAACAATGAGTTGTGGACCACGGAAACCCTTTTCGATTTCTTTTAGATACAACTTCAATCGCTGTCCTGGGAAGTAACGCTCCGAGCTACTTTGTTCGCTCGCCGGCATAATAGCCTGCGCTTTGCCTACCTCGACACGGGCCAGGCGACCTTCAACGCGCGTCACGATACCGTTGACGAGCTGACCAACTTTGTCTTCGTACTCAGCCATGACTATTTCGCGTTCAGACTCACGCAATCTCTGCATGATAACTTGCTTTGCTGTTTGGGCTGCCACACGTCCGAAAGTCTTTACTTCAACGTATTGTTCGAGAATATCACCAATTTTCGCGTCTTTTTTAATCTTTGATGCCTCATTAAGCGCGATTTCAAAATTTTTATCACCAACAATTTCGACAACTTCTTTCTCGACGAATACGTCAACACCACCCGTGTTTAAGTTTACGGATACGCGCACTTCCTGCTCTCGATCTCCATAGTCGCGCTTATAGGCAGCAGCGAGCGCTGATTCTACTATTTCCTGAACGAGGTCTTCAGGCAAGTTTTTTTCCTCAGCGATTAATTTCATGGCCTGCGCCAAGTTCTTTACATCAAATTCCATATATGTACGCTTCGCTCTCGAGGACAACAGTTCGTGTTCCTCGACGCGCGGGGAACGAAGTAAATTCGTTCGTCCGGCTGCTCCTTTCCCTTAAGAGCTTGCGAAAACTCCTTTCTGTTTTAACTTCCTAAATGTAAAAATCCGACCGCTATGGCCGGATGAACAATTTCATTTTAACGCATTTGCACACAAAATACAATGCCCTATATATTTATTATATCATACTTGTCAATTTTATGCAAGTATCTCCTCCCTGGTCTATACTGTTAGTAATGAGTAAAAAAGTAAAAAGATTATTCGAACAATTTGCGCCGACACACTATGAACTTAGACTTGAGGTCAGTGACGACAAAAAAAGCTTTTCAGGAACAGTTAAAATTCAGGGGAAAAAAGTCGGCAGACCAAGCAAACGCTTAACTCTGCACCAAAAAGAACTGCGGATCCAATCTGCAAAAGTGACGCACACCGACAAAAAAGGCGCTCAGAGCAGTATTGAGATTGAACGCATGCTCCTGCACAAGAGTTACGACGAAGTACGAATGCATTGCAAAGAAACGCTTTTTCCTGGTGAATATACAATCGAACTCGAATTCAGTGGCAAAATCACTAAAAACATGGAGGGCATATATCCATGTTTCTTTGAAGAAAACGGTGTCAAAAAAGAGCTTGTTGCAACACAATTCGAGAGTCATGCCGCCAGAGAAGCCTTCCCCTGTGTTGACGAGCCTGAGGCAAAGGCAACTTTTCAGCTCACACTCACTCACGCTAAGGACGAAGTAGCTTTAAGCAATACGCCGGTGCTGAAAGAAAAGTCTAACGGATCACAAACGACAACTGATTTTGAAGTAACACCAGTGATGAGTACGTACCTACTTGCGTTCGTGGTAGGAGAACTAAAATACCAAGAAGCAACGAGCAAAAATGGTATCAAAATCCGTACCTACGCTATTCCACATCAGGTAGAACATACATCATTTGCACTAGACATGGCTGTAAAATGCATGGATTTCTACGAGGACTACTACGATATCCCATTTCCGCTCAGCAAGTGCGACTTTGTGGCGTTACCTGATTTCGCGAGCGGTGCAATGGAAAACTGGGGGCTTATAACTTTCCGTGAACAAGCTCTATTGTGTGATGAAAAACACACATCGCTCTCAACTAAACAATGGGTAGCGATCGTTGTAGCTCACGAGCTCACGCATCAATGGTTCGGCAACCTAGTAACTATGCGTTGGTGGACCGATCTTTGGCTAAATGAAGGCTTCGCCAGCTGGATGGAGTATCTGGCGGTTGATAGCATTTTCCCTGAGTGGGAATTATGGACGCAGTTTGCCGTTGACGACCAACAGTCAGCGCTGCGAGCTGATGCACTTGAGCACACGCATCCAATTGAAGTTCCGGTTAAGCACCCTGACGAAATCCGTACGATATTCGACATGATTAGCTACCAAAAGGGTGCGAGTGTCATACATATGTTGCATGACTATCTGGGAGCGGAGGGCTTTCGCGATGGATTGAGACATTATCTGAAAACTCATTCGTACAAAAATACCGATACTGTAGACCTTTGGCAAGCTCTAGAAGATGTCACCAAAAAACCTGTCAAAGAGTTTATGGGAGCATGGACTAGTAACACAGGCTTCCCGCTTGTAACTGTTGAAGGCAACCATGATCATTTAAAAATATCGCAGAGTCGCTTTGTTGCAAACCCAGCATCAAATGCACGTAGTGATAAAACTCTTTGGCCTGTACCACTCTTGAGTGAAGGGCTCGACAGGCCAACAGTCACAAAAAAGACTACGAACGTCCCGTTTACCACGAAGCTGGCGCCACTTCAGCTCAATATCGGCCAGACTGGTTTCTATAGGGTTGACTACTCTCACGACATACAAGCTCGGCAGCTCGAGGCAATAGATAAAGGCCAGATATCTTCTATCGACAGGATGGGTCTTCTGGCTGACGGATTTGAAGTGACCAAAGCAGGCTATCAATCGGTAACCGAATACCTCGACTTGCTTTCACACTATGAGAACGAGGACAGCCTGGCAACATGGGAAGTGATGAGTAGCTCAATTGGCTCAATTCGCCTTGTTCTATCTAAAAGTATTTCCGATAACAGCCTACGTGACGCTCTAAAACCGTTCGTGCAAAAACTTGTGAGCAAACAGCTCAATCGGCTTGGATGGGACAAGAAAAAATCTGAAAGCCATCTAGACAGCCTACTTCGCCCTATCATCATTGCAATGGCTGCAAATGCTGACCATGAAACAACCGTTCAAACTGCATTAAAAAAATATACTGAAAAGATTCATGACGGCGGAGAAATTGACGCAGACTTACGCGGGACTATCTATGGCACCGCAGCCCGCAAAGGTGGTCAAAAAGAGTTCGAAGAATTACTTCAACTATATAAAAAATCTACCTCTAGCGATGAAAAATTAACGCTTACTGGGGCTATGACCAACTTTGAACAATCTGAAATTCACAAGCGAGTGCTAGAGCTGATTAAAACAGATGATGTTCGATTGCAAGATATCAGCTACTGGCTCGCATACAGCTTCATGAACCGACACTCGCGCGCAGCAACGTGGCAATGGCTAAAAGACAACTGGCAATGGCTACGTGATAACGTCGGACAAGATTTAAGTTTTTCTCGTACTCCTGTCTATGCAGCTCGTACTTTTACGACCAAAGAAGAGCTGGAGGACTACGCTGCTTTCTTTGAAGCTCATATGGAGCCGATGCTGCAACGATCCTATAACCAAGGGCTTGAAATGATAGAAGCGGCGGCTGCCTGGCACGAACGAGATGCCGAAAACGCTCTGAAATGGTTTAAATCTCAACCAGCGCAATAACACCGTCGCCGTCTACCTCAGCACCCAGTAGGACTGCTTCGCCCTTCCAGTTGTGTTCAGCCAGCCAGAACTCAGCAGCAAACTTCATTTGTTTGAGTTTGTTGGGTGTAATATACTCTAGGCCAGATCCCCAGTCGCTTGAACTTCTATATTTGACTTCAGTGAAATAGACACATTTATGCTTTATGCTCACTATATCAATCTCACACCATCTCGTCCGCCAGTTTTGCGCTTCAATACGATGCCCGTTAGACTCTAGAAATCTTGTAACAGTGCTCTCGGCTTCTCTGCCTGCGCTGGTCGTGCTCACACAAACTCCGCAATAGGCTTGAAAGATCGACGGTGCAGTTCGCATACGCCGTTATCCTGTAAACGCTGTCGATGCAGTTGCGTGCCGTACCCAACATGTTGATCGAATCCATAATTCGGAAAAGTACGCGCTGCGTCATACATATAGGCATCCCGCATTACTTTCGCCGCTATTGACGCAGCTGCTACAGCCGGTTCGCTCATGTCTGCTTTTACCTTGGTAACGACCGAAATAAACGCATACGAATGCAGGAAGTTCTGCACTCCATCGATGCAAATTTTGTCAGTGACTTGAGCACCTAGTTTCGTTACTGCAGAGAATGTGGCAACTTCTAGTGCCCGAGTGAGTCCGTGCGTATCTATAAACCCCGGACTCACCCAACCGTCGCCGATGTCAAACGCTTCCATAATGAGCGGGAATATTCTTTCTCTCTGGACTCGTGAGAGCATTTTAGAGTCCTTCAGCCCGCTCGGTAGCTGACGTCCTGGTTTTAGCCTTGCGCCAACAACGATCAGCGGTCCAGCCCATGCCCCTCTCCCAACTTCATCAACGCCGATCATATATATACTAGAATATAGTTTTATCGAATCAGAAGCCAGAAAAAACGACCATTTTTGCAGGTCGTTTTTATGATTTCTGACTTGAACCTTTATTCAGCTTGTTCGTGGGCAGCTGCAACAGCGTCCTGCTTTGCTTTTAGCTCAGCTTCTTCTTTTGCTTTTTGCTCAAGCTTTGCAGCAGCTTCGGCTTCTTTTGCAGCCTTAGCTTCTTGCTCAGCCTTCTCAGCGGCTTCGTCCCATACATCGTTGACTGCAGCTCTATCGAATTCTTTACCTGTCAAACGAGCTTTTTTACCTCGTAATTCACGCATGTAGGTCAGGTAGTTTCGGCGAACTTTGCCGCGTTTTGTAATTTCTACCTTAGTGACAAGAGGACTGTGCAATAGGTAGCTTTTCTCAACACCAACGCCGGTGCTACGACGAACCAAGATAGAAGCGGTGTGGCTATTTTTGTTGCTCACACGGATTACCAGTCCTTCAAACACCTGGATACGCTCTTTGTTACCTTCTTTAATCTTTTGGTGAACACGTACGGTATCACCACTCTTCACGTCTACGACCGAAGGTTTCTTGTAGCTGTCTGCAACGTCTTTAAGAACTGAATTCATCCCGTTAGTTTTTCCTTCCTACTTTGTGCTTTTCCCGCTATCTGATTAAATCTAACGGGATTCATACTTACTCTCTTAGTTATTTCTTACTAGTTCATGACATTATACCACTGTTAGCATAATAATAAAAGGTCTTTTTGAATGTGCTTCTAGTCTATACTTACGTATATGGATATTTATGAGCAAGCAATCGAGTTACACAAAAAGTTGAAAGGGAAAATCGCGACATCCTTACGAGGTGAAGTCACTCCTGAGACATTAAAGCTATTTTACTCTCCTGGTGTCGGTGGTGCGGCAAAATATGCAGAGGCAGATCCTCAGAAGCTGAAGGAAGTTTCTTGGACAAATAACCTCGTGGCGGTTATTTCTGATGGCTCGGCAGTACTTGGTCTTGGGGACATTGGCCCGGAGGGTGCTATGCCGGTCATGGAAGGCAAAGCTCTACTTTTCAAGCACTTCGCTGATATTGATTCGGTACCAATCGTACTAAATGTACACACGGCAGATGAAATTGTTGAGACGGTTAAACGGATAGCTCCGAGTTTTGGCGGTATTAACCTCGAGGATATCGCCGCTCCTAAGTGTTTTGAGATTGAAGAACGATTGAAGTCTGAGCTTAACATTCCCGTTATGCATGATGATCAACATGGTACGGCAATCGTGACGCTAGCAGCCCTTATTAATGCCTCAAAGGTCACAGGACGCGAAATAAAAGATATGAAAATCGTGCTCGTTGGAGCTGGAGCGGCCGGGGTAGCCATAGCGAAACTCTTACATCAGTATGCGAACCCTGATATTACGGTAGTCGATAGTAAAGGTATCGTCGAACCGAGCCGTAAGGACCTTAATCAGGAGAAAGTACTTTTGATGAGCTACAGCAAAGCTCACACTCCTGGCGATCTTGCGCACGCACTTAAAGGTGCCGATGTATTTATTGGGGTCAGCAAGGCTGGTTTACTAACACCAGAACTCGTGAAAACTATGGCGGCGAACCCTATCATATTCGCTATGGCTAATCCTGAACCTGAAATTATGCCGGATGTCGCAAAACAGGCTGGTGCTCGCATCGTAGCTACTGGACGCAGTGATTTCCCCAACCAAATCAATAATGTACTAGGATTCCCTGGCATATTTCGTGGTGCACTTGATCATGGCGTGAAAAGAATTACGGACCAACATAAACTCGCAGCGGCTGAAGCGCTCGCAAACCTCGTAGAAAATCCGACTGAAGATAAGATTATTCCGAATCCGTTTGATCCTGGCGTAGTAGACGCTATCTCAAATGTTATCCGATAACTCGGGCAATTTCGTCGTATGTTGTGTCGCCTTTGAGCGCTCGAAGGACACCATCCTGCTGCATAGTGAGCATTCCGCCACTTACGGCGGTTTGTTCTATCAGTTCTGTTGAGAGCTCGTGAGCAGGGCGAGTTAGAAGTTGTCGCATTTCTGGCGACATAAGTAGCAGTTCACGAATTGCAAACTGACCCGAATAGCCAAATGGGTTTTCGTTTGACGGTACAGGTTTGTACAGTTTTGCTCCGGGCAAAAACGACAAATCAACTTGAGCGTGAATACTGTCAATGATAGTCTTTAGATGGTGCTCAAGCTCAGGCGATACATCAATTGGCTGCTTAGTTTTGTCGTCAAGTCTTCTGACCAAACGCTGAGCTTGGATTAGCCGAATTGCACTCGCGTATAGTGGATTCTCGCCGATTGCATCAAGTAATCGTGTCAGGGCTGCCGAGGCGGAGCTGGCGTGGTAGGTACTCAATACAAGGTGGCCTGTTAGTGCTGCCTGCAGTGCTGTCTTAGCCGTATCAAGATCTCGAATCTCACCGACCATGATCACATCTGGGTCGAGACGCATGACGGCTCTAAACTTCTCAGAGAAACTCCTGCCCTCTCGCGACTGGACCGGAATCTGCGTAATACCCTCTATCTGATATTCGACCGGGTCTTCGAGTGTAATTATTTTTCGTTCATCCGTATTTAGCTCATTTAGCAAACTATACAGTGTCGTTGTTTTACCAGAACCAGTTGGGCCGACAATCAACACTAAGCCGCTCGGATGTGCAATGATATCGCGCATTGTTTTCTCTTGAAAATCGTTTAGCCCAAGCTTCTGCAAGCTCATCATGTCTTTTCTAAAATTGAATAATCGTAGTACGGCATCTATACCAGTCACTGAAGGAACTGTTTCAACACGCAAGTTGACTGTCACTTCTTCACCCGTTGCCATCTTAAAACTACGATTTATGTGTCCAGTCTGATCATCCTGCGCACTGGTACTAATATTAGCTACACTTGCTAGCACCCCTAACAACTGTCTGTACTTGTCCTTATCGAGTGTGGCAACTGAATGCAGTACACCGTGCACACGCAAACGGATCCGTGCACCGTCCAGTTTACTCTCAAGATGGATATCACTTGCGTTCAGCCGGAATGCTTGCTGTACGATAAATGCCAGCATATCATCAGCCCTAACTTGCGCCAATGTGGCTGAAATCTGCTCAATTGACTGTGCATTGGCCAGTTGATTTATTGCAATGTCTTGATACTCAATTTTCTTTGGCGGGTCGTACAACTGCATGTATTCACGAAACCCGGCATCACTAATTATTGAATAGCTGACTTTTTGATCTAGGAATCTCTGGGTGAGCATCTGCATCGTTTTTTGTGACGTCGTCGTTGTTATCCCAAAGTGTATGTGGTACGAATCGGCTTCTAGAGGTATTGTCTTATACTGTCTGAGTTCTGGTATGGTCAAGAAATTTTTGTATAATTTTTTTTCGGTATTTTGTGACGTGTCAAAATAATTCAAATTGAGCACCGCCGCTCGCCTAGCGGTTACCTGCTCTTCATCACGTCTAGCATCCTGTGACATATCCCACCTATTTCCTTGTTACTCCTATTTAACCACACTAAAGCCTACAAGACCACGCCAGAACTCTGCGATAGATATACTGCTAATGCGGCAACTGATACGACAACCAGGTCGAGTACGGGATGATGTGCAGCAAAGTGCTCTCCGGCCCAGAAGTACCGCTTCACAAGAACAGCATGCTTGAGTAGCCATACTGCAACCATTGTGAACGCAATAGCACTCACGGCAAAGGCACTCCACGGAGCATCACCTCCGGTTAACCGCTGCAGTCGTGTTATGCTTGTCGATGGTTTTTCATCCGGTACTGGAGTGTCTGACGTTACTGGCTGGTTATAGCGATCCTCTGCGAGCTTTTCTGGCTCTTTTTCTTCCTCTTTTACCTCTTCAACAGGTGCTGGAGTTTCTGTCGGAGCTGCTTGCGTGCTGGCTGGAAGTGACTGTGGCTTTGATACGGGAGTAGATGTAGGCGTAGCAGCAGGAGCTGGAGCAGGCGTTACTGGTTTGCCGTAATGAGCGACAACAATTGTTTCTTGGCCAGTTCCTACAAAATTTGCGCTGTTTGCGAATCCGAACCCAACTTCCGTATAGCCTGTGTCCAATATATTTGCTCGGTGACTCGGACTGTTCATCCAACCTATGACTGTGGCGTCGCTACTTGAGAACCCATAGGCTAGGTTCTCTCCCGCTTTTTGATATACATACCCTGCGGCATCAAAGAATACCCATGGTTCTTTACCGTCTGGTGTATTATGAGCCCAATAGTCACGCGCTACCATATCATTTGCTTTTGCCTGGGCAGATGCATTCAATTTGCTATTCAGCGTTAGCGCACCTAAACCGTTACTTGAACGCTGTGCGTTGGTTGAATTTAGAAGCGCACCAGTACCCATTTCCGTTGCATAAGCTAATGTTGCTGGCTGATTATGTTGTGACGACTTGGGATTCACATTACTGAAAAACATGCCGAACGTCACAACAGCCAATATAGGAATATAGGGCCAATACACCTTCAAAAAGTGCTTTGGATGCTGTTTTTTATGACTCTTGGTCGTTTTGGTAATCTTTTTTCTTTTCGCAGGCATTTTTAATGGCTATCCTTAAGCACTATCATACCATCTCACTTTGATTCTAGCAACGCTACCTGATACAAGCCGATTGCTGCTGCAACCGAGACGTTGAATGACTCTTTTTTCCCTTGCATTGGGATTTCGTAGTGTTCATCGCACACTGCAAGCTCATCCGCGAATAAACCCTCTACTTCTCTCCCGACAATAAGGGCTATATTATTATTTTTACGCTCCAGTCCACTGATAGACTTGCTATGTTCCGACTGTTCGATTGCAATGACTCTACAGTTAAGACCCCGTAGCCCGTCTACCGCTTCATGGAAATCTGGAAAGTACTGCCAATTCACGGTCTCTTCTGCCCCAATAGCTGTTTTCGCTATTTCTTTGTGAGCTTTTTGGGCGATATACGGCAGGCGATCATCATTTTCGCCCATTGGTCGCGGGCAAATACCCACTAACCATAAGTCTGCGCCAAATCCATCACAAGTTCGAAATAACGAACCGATATTGTGTGCACTGCGTACGTCAACAGCTACGAGTATCGTTTTCAAGATACCTTCACATTTTCCTGGCCAAACAATTCTGCAAGCCCATGTAAGCTTTCATCGTTTGTGCTCAAACGTTCAGGTATTCGTATAGCCTGTTTTCCGTCTGCGGGACCAACAACAAGCACGACTTCGTTTTCTCCAGGGTTCGCCGTTAGGTGATCTTTGAGTGCCTGCAAGCGTGCTACGTCATCAGTGTCTAACATGCGTATATATACCCGTTCTAGAGATTTCTTATCGACTTGCTTCGTGTCTTTTTCGTTTTTTATCTTTGATTTTTTTGACTTCACATCTTTAAGCGCTTTTATGGGTTTTTTACCAACTTTGTAGTTAACCGCTTCTTCGTGCGGAATTTCACGAGCAGAAGTAACCGCAACCTTCACCTCGTCAGTCGCATTTCCATCTCTGTCGCGAGCATTCACATCACCTTCGATAATCAATACCTTGTCAACAACCCACAACCACGATGTCTCTTCGTAGACTTTTGGGAACACGAGCAGTTCAATGTCGTTTTTCAGATCGGCAATTCGTACAAATGCCATGTTTTGCCCATTCTTTGTCTGTATGATACGCGCATCCGTAACAATGCCCCCGATAGTAGCACGTTTACCCTCTTGTTTTTCTGTCACATCGGAAATCGGATGAGCCTGTTCAACCAGAATGTTTTTGTATTCGACGAGCGGGTGGGCGGAAAGATACAGACCCATGAGTTCGCGTTCCCACTTCAGATAATCTTTGGTCGTGTACGGAGTATCTTCAGGACCGAGAATAATTTGTGCTGCTGCCTCATCGCTGAGCTCATTGCCGAACAAATCCGTCTGCCCACTATCCTGCTCTTTTTGCTTTTTTTGAGAAAATGCGAGTATAGAGTCTATGTTATTGAGCAACTTAGATCGAGACTCAAATCGGTCAAAGGCACCAGTTTTTATTAAACTTTCTATTGTTTTGCGATTAACGGTATGTGAGTTGACCCGACCCAAAAAATCCTCGAGACTACTAAATGTGCCTGCCTCACGCGCTCGTAAAATTTCCTCGACTGCACCGATACCAACATTTTTTATAGCACTCATACCAAAGCGTATCTGATCTTTTCCGGGAACTACAGCAAACTCAACGAATGATTCGTTTACGTCTGGGGGAAGTACTTCAATTCCCATGTTCTGACACTCACTCATTTCGATAGTTAAACGATCGGTGTCGTCGTAGTCGCTTGTCATGAGAGCAGCCATAAACGCAGCCGGATAATGTGCCTTCAGATATGCCGTCTGATAGGCGATGAGGGCATAACAAGCTGAGTGCGACTTGTTGAACGCGTAGTCGGCAAATCCTAGGATATCTTTCCATATTTTCTCAACGACCTGATGCGACACTCCATTTTCCACAGCACCTTCAATGAACTGTTTGCCCATTTTATCCATCACGTCACGTTTCTTTTTACCAATGGCCTTTCGCAACGTGTCAGCTTCACCACCAGTGAACCCACACATTTCTTTGCTCATTTGCATAACCTGTTCCTGGTAAACAATCACTCCGTAGGTGGACTCGAGCGAATTTTTAGTTAATGGGTGATCAAACCGAACTTCTTCATCACCGTTTTTACGACGTACAAAGCTGTCCGTTAGTCCGGCTGTAAGTGGGCCCGGGCGATACAGCGCACACATGGCGATAATATCGTTAAATTCAGTTGGTTTCAGATCTTTAAGATATCGCTTCATTCCGGCAGATTCCAGCTGAAACACACCAGTTGTATCCCCGCGCTGTAGCAGTTCGAATGTCTTTGGGTCATCCATCAGAATTCGGTCGATGTTAATATCCTCACCGTATACACGCTTGATGATACGTAAGGTATTCTTGATAATTGTTAAGTTTGACAGACCAAGAAAGTCCATCTTTAAAAGCCCAAGCTCTTCAACGGGACCCATTGAATACTGCGTTGCAATAACGCCTTTCTGCGCCTTTTCAAGTGGAACAAACTTAACAATATCATCAGGTGCAATCACTACGCCTGCTGCATGGACCCCATGACTTCGTATAGTGCCTTCTAAGCGCACAGCAAGATCAAACACTTTTTTTGCTATTGGATTGTTCTTATATTCATTCTTTAGTTCGGTGTTTTCCTTAATCGATACTTCGAGCGGAATGTGCCGACCTTGCACCGGCGGCGGAATCATTTTAGCCAAACGATCGGCTTCTACATACGGTACACGAAGAACTCGTGCGACATCACGCACCGCGTTTCGCGCTGCCATCTTGCCAAATGTTACGATGTTTGCAACACGATCATCACCGTATTTCTCAACACAATACTTTATAACTTCATCGCGACGTGTATCCTGAATATCGATATCAATATCGGGCATACTTATTCGGTCAGGATTTAGGAAACGTTCAAACAGCAGATCATATTCAAGCGGATCTAGCTCAGTGATATTTAAGGAATACGCAATGATAGAACCGGCTGCAGAACCTCGGCCAGGACCAAAAACAATCCCCTGGTCCTTACCCCATTTCATAAAGTCCCAAATGATGAGAAAATAACCGTTAAAGCCCATCTGGTCAATAATCTGAAGCTCGAACTCAGCTCGCTCCAGCACATTTTCAGGTAATTCTTTTTTAGCTTTTTCTATGCTTAGTTTATTCGCTTCTTCCTCAGTCTTTTTGCCATAACGAAATGCCAGGCCTTTATAGACAAGTTCGTCTAGGTATTGTTTTTCGCTCAAACCCTTTGGCAGAGATGGAAACTTTGGAATAAGAATCTTCCCCAGCTCAAGTTCTATAGTGCATCTGTCTGCAATAACCTTGGTATTTCGCACTGCACTCGGTAAAAAGCTTTCCCAACGAGATATGACATCCTTAGGATCGGCGATATGCAACTCGAAATCCTTCAAACTCATGCGTGACTCTTCGTCCAAAAATGATCCCGTTTGTACGCAGAGCAAAATTTCGTGCGCTTCCTGATCTTCGTGTTTCAAATAGTGAGCATCCATGGTGACGACACATTCAATTTCAAGTTCTTTAGCAAGCTTAATTAGGCCCTTGTTAACTTCACGCTGCTCTACCCAACCATGCGGATGATCTGGATGGCCGTGATCTTGCAGCTCAATATAATAACGATCGCCGAAAATTCCTTTGTACCAGGTTGCGATTTCCAGAGCTTGATCATATTGACCCTGGCGTATTGCATCGCCGACTTCACCACCAATACAGCCACTCAGAGCTATAAGTCCTTCGTTATATTTTTCAAGTAACTCGTGATCAATACGCGGCTTATAATAAAAACCCTCGAGATTCGCAATAGTACTTAGGCGCATCAAATTCTGATAGCCTGTCATGTTCATAGCAAGCAATATTAGGTGGTAGTTTGCTTTGTCTTTAGAAGGGTCACGATCAGTATGAGTGCGTGGTGCAACGTAGGTTTCTATGCCAATGATTGGCTTCACGCCGCGCGCGCTGGCTTCTTTATATAGCTCAATAGCACCGGACAGTGTCCCGTGGTCGGTCATTGCTACTGCCTCCATGCCTAGCTCTTTGACACGGTCAACCATCGGGGCAACCTTCTGAAGGCCATCAAGCAAACTATAGTGTGTGTGATTATGCAGCGCCACAAAATCAGACGCTTGCAACCCCGTTTTTTTCGTCTTCATGTTCTAATAAAAGTATACCATTTACGGGGTCGCTCTTACTGAGAAGCCTACTTACTTCTTCAAGAATGTCTTAAGGGCTGCTTGTGCATCCTTGGCTTTTTTTATCGCGTTATCGAGGTCTTTGTCGCTCGCTTTACCGGCCTTAAAAGACATTACAACTTCTTTCAGATTGCCTGCGTGATGTTTCACTTCATTCACGTACTTCTTTGCCTCACTACTAGCCTTACCTCTCAAATCCTTAGCTTTTGCAAGCAATTCGTCAGCTTCTTCATGAACTTTGCCTGCAGCTGAGACAGCCGCATTCTTGATGTCAGCGCGTGTCTCTTTGCCGCTTTTTGGTGCAAAAAGTATTCCACCAATTACCCCGAAAACAGCGCCGATTGCAGCTCCAATAGCTAATCCTTTTCGTTCGCGCTTGTCCATATCGTTACTTCCTCCCTTTGAAAGCTCTTGTTACTTGTGCGATTATTGATCCAACGGCTGTTGCCTTACCTGCATTTCTCAAACTTGCCGTGAATTCTTCTACATTTTCTGCAGCAACTCTTGCAACATCACTCGCTTCTCTTACTTTGCGCATGACTTGCATGAATAGTAGACCTACCAGTATCCACACAATTAACGAAACAAAGAGAGCTACCGCGAGAATAATAACCAATATATCAAATGAATTCATACTTCTATTGTGGCAGGTTACAGTTTATTTCGCAAATGTTCACGCAGATCCGGTCCTAGTTTATCGTCTGCGAGCGCAATGTCGATAACAGTCTGAATGTATCTCTCTGGCGTTCCCGTGTCGTGATAGTCACCATCGATAATTCTTCCATACACATCTTGAACAGTACACAATTCATCAACCGCATCACTTATTCGGATCTCTCCGTCTGGTCCGACTTTTTCTTGCTCTAATATTGATAGGACATCGGGTGTCAACAAATAACCACTCGCAATTGCTAAATCTGATGGTGCTTCATCTAACGTTGGTTTTTCTACAAGACCATTAATTTTTACAGATACGTCATCTATAAAATTTTCAACCGACGCAACTCCATAGCTACTGATTTCTGGACCCACGACCTTT
>JAGQNQ010000024.1 GCA_020428015.1 Candidatus Saccharimonadota bacterium
GAAGTGGAACGGAAGCTCTTGGGCATGTGCATCTGATAAGATCGGAAGAGCGGGGTGTGGGTATGAGTGTAGATCTGGGTGGTAGACGTATCGTTAAAAAAATAACGATACTATCAATTTTTCTGCGGGCAGCGGCGTAAACATACTCGTATCTGGTCCCGACACGGTTTCAATCTCGACTGTACTTGGTCCAACGATAGAAACCGGTGAGATTACTGATGGAACAGTGCTTTTTGCCGATTTAGGCCAAAACGGTTGTTCACTGAACGAAGTAATAAAGTGGAACGGAAGCTCTTGGGCATGTGCATCTGATGTCGATACTGACACCGTGCTCAACGAAGCACAGGTGGATGCATACACATCCAACAATGGTTACTTAACAAGTGAAGTTGATGGATCGACGTCTAACGAACTACAGGACCTCACTTTCGCCTCCAACGTCATCGGACTTACCAGCTCAGGGGTGAGCTTTGACCTAAGCGCTTATCTAGACAATACTGACACGCTCGCTTCCCTCAGCTGTTCGAACGGTCAGGTTGCCCAGTGGAATGGGAGCACCTGGATATGTGCGTCAGCTGGCGTTGATACAGATGACCAGACGCTAACACTGATTGCAAACACTCTGTCCATAGCTGACGGAAACTCGGTAGATCTCTCGGGCTATTTGGATAACACCGACTCCCAGACGCTGAGCTACGCCACTGGAACACAGCTGTTAACTATCGGAGGCGGGAATTCGGTAAGCCTCAATTCTCTATTGGACAACACTGATGCTCAGAGCATTTCTCGGACAGGGGATACCTTATCAATAACTGGTAATGCCTCTACCGTCGATCTTACACCTTACCTCGACAATACAGATACTCTTGCTTCCCTCAGCTGTTCGAATGGTCAAGTAGCGCAGTGGAACGGGAGTGTGTGGGTGTGTGCAAGTGCTGCAGTAGATACTGACGACCAAACACTCACCTACACAACGGGCACGCAAACGCTGACCATCGATAGCGGTAACTCAGTGTCACTTTCAAGCTTGCTTGATAATACTGACAATCAAACAATATCATTGCTAGGGAATATTTTGACACTTGGGAACGGGACAGGGAGCGATACAACAGTAGATATCAGTGCCTATCTGGATAATACCGATTCGCAAGATTTGAGCTTAGTTGGTAATAGCCTCGTACTTACGGGGGATGGAACAAATGTCGACCTATCGGGCTATCTGGACAATACTGATACCCTAGCGTCTTTATCTTGTTCTTCAAACAACATTGCGAAATGGAACGGCAGTGCGTGGGTGTGCGCAAATGATGAGGTGAATGATGCGGATGCAAGCGCGACAAACGAATTACAAGATCTTAGTTTTGCTGCTGATATATTAAGCTTGTCAGGTAGTGCCAGCACCATTGATCTTTCAGGTTATCTAGACAATACCGACGCGCAAGCACTTAGCTTGCTTGGGAATACGCTCTCATTAGTCGCTGGTGGTTCGGTTGATTTGACTCCATATCTAGATAATACCGACGCGCAAGATCTAAATTTGATAGGAAACACGCTCAGTCTTACTGGTGATGGTACGACAGTTGATTTAAGTGCTTATCTAGACGATACGGTATTAAACGAAGCCCAAGTTGATGCCTATGTTGCAAACAACGGTTACTTAACAAGTGAAGTAGACGGCAGTACAAGCAACGAACTGCAAGATTTAACCTTTGCTGGAAACGTGCTAGGACTCACAAGTAGCGGTGTTTCGTTTGACCTGAGTGCCTATCTTGACAATACCGACGCACAGGACCTGTCGCTTTCCGGCAACAACCTGGTACTTACGGGAGACGGAACAAATGTAGACCTGAGTAGCTTTCTTGATAACACAGACAGCCAGAGCATTAGTGTTGCTTCAAATATTCTCAGCATTTCGGGAAATGTCAGCACAGTCGACTTATCTGGTTATCTCGATAATACTGACACACAAGACTTGAGCTTAGTTGGGAACTCCTTAAGTCTTGTCGATGGTGGTTCGGTTGATTTGACTCCATATCTAGATAACACCGATGCGCTCGCAGGCCTATCGTGTGGCCTTAACCAGATTCCAAAATGGAATGGCAGTGCCTGGGTGTGTTCGGTAGACGTTGATACAGACGCGCAGGATTTATCGTTATCAGGAAACCTACTTGTTCTCACGAACGACGGCACCAATGTCGATCTTAGTAGCTTCCTCGACAACACGGATTCACAGGCGATTAGTCTGGCCGGCAACACCTTGTCAATTACAGGAGATGCAGGGACGGTTGATCTCTCGGCTTATCTCGATGACACGGTTCTGAACGAAGCGCAAGTCGACGCCTATGTTGCAAACAACGGCTATTTAACAAGTGAAGTGGATGGGTCAACAGTAAACGAGCTTCAAGATCTTAATCTCACTGCGAATGTACTGACGATAACTGGCCTAGGTTCACCGACTAGCATAGACCTAAGCCCGTACCTTGATAACACTGATACGCAAGATTTGTCTTTGATCGGCAATACGCTCAGCTTAGTGGCGGGTGGCTCGGTTGACCTCTCTGGATATCTCGACAACACTGATGTTTTGGCATCATTGAGTTGTGGATTGAACCAGATTGCAAAGTGGAATGGCAGTGCGTGGGTATGCTCCGCAGACGTTGATACAGATACGACGTATTCTGCTGGAACAGGACTTGATTTAAGTGGAACGGTTTTCAGTCTCGCCGACAGCGGTGTATTAGCAGGGTCATATAACAACGTTTCAGTTGACAGCAAGGGTCGCGTGCTAAGTGGTTCAAACGTTGCATACATAACCTCAGAGTCTGATGGAGTGATTGGTAATGAGGTCCTGAACGCGACAACCTCACAAGGTTTAGTACGTTCCGGTACCGGGACGGTTGGAGATCCTTACACACTTGGACTCATGACTTGTCTAGATACGCAGATTTTAAAGTATGATAATGGCTCAACGTCCTGGGTGTGCGCAAGCGACAACGGCACAAGTTATTCTGCCGGTACTGGCATAAACATTGCTGGAACAGTAATTAGTACTACATTAGGAACGGACATTGATAGCTCGGAGATTGTCGACGGAACGATTACAGGAACTGATATCCAAGACGGAACAGTATCTAATGCCGACTTAGCCAACAGCCAAGTGACCGTAACCGCTGGTACGGGGCTTTCCGGTGGCGGAACGATCTCACTTGGTGGCACAGTGGCCTTATCTTCCAGTTTAGGTACGGACATTTCTTCATCAGAAATCGTTGACGGGACGATCTTATTTGCCGATTTCGAGCAAAATGGTTGCAATAGCGGTGAAGTCATAGAGTGGAATGGCAGTGCGTGGGTATGCGGGACGGATGATTTTACAGACGGTGATGCGAGTGCAACTAACGAACTCCAAGATTTATTTAGTACTATCAGTTCTCCTGCGGGTACGGACGTCATAGCGGACGGCAACACCGACACGCTGACACTTGCTAACGGCAGCGGCATTACCATTACGGGCGATGGTTCGACCGATACTATTACGATCGCTAGTGTACTTGGTGCAAGTATTGAATCGAGTGAGATTACCGACGGTACGATTAGTTTTGCCGATATTGCCCAAAACGGCTGTAACTCTAGCGACATTATCCAGTGGAACGGCAGTGCATGGGCATGTGGCACTGACAGTGATACAACATATAGTGCGGGTACGGGCATCTCTTTTGCTGGCACCGTTATCAGCGCAGACCTCGGAAGTAGTATTGATAGCTCAGAGATTATCGATGGCACAATTACATTCGCGGATATAAACCAAAATAGTTGTCTCGGCACCCAAATTATGAAGTGGAACGGTAGTATATGGACATGCGCGAATGACGAGGTTGACGATGCTGATGCTAGCTCGACAAACGAACTTCAGAATTTGTTTGGAACATTTTCTACGAGTAGCGGCACGTCACCAGTAGCTGACAGTACGAGCGACACGCTAAGTCTAGTCGCAGGTAGCAACGTGACAATAACGGGTGACAGCTCGACTGACACAATTACTATCGCAGCAAGCTTTACTGAATCAGATGGGGTTATTGGTAATGAAGTGCTAGATGCAACAGCTGGTGGCGGGCTAGAGCGTGCAGGCTCAGGTACGGGTGGATCACCGTTTACGCTCGGCCTCAGGACGGATTGCGGTACTGGACAGGGCCTAGAGTGGAGCGGGGTTGCGTGCGGGTGTGCGGATGATGATGTAAACGATGCTGATGCTAGTGCGACGAATGAGCTACAAGATATCTTTACGATTATTTCAACGCCAGCTGGCAGTAACCCACAAGTTGATAGCAACGCAGATACACTGACATTTACTAATGGCAGTGGTATAAGTATCACAGGTGATGGCTTGACCGATTCTATTGCAATTGCAGCAACGCTAGGAACTGATATTGATAGTAGTGAGATTGTGAACGGAACAATTTTACTTGCCGATCTAAACCAGAACGGCTGTACGGGTGGCCAGATTTTCAAGTGGAACGGCAGCGCTTGGACTTGCGCCAATGATGAAGTTGACGACGCCGACGCTAGCGCGACAAACGAGTTACAAAACTTGTTCGAGACGATTGCGACGCCAAATGGGACAAGTCCCGTATCAGACAGTACGACTGATACTTTGTCGTTTGCCGATGGCTCAGGCATCACCATTACGGGCGATGGTTCGACCGATACTATCACGATTGCCAGTGTTCTTGGTGCGAGCATAGACTCGAGTGAGATTACTGACGGTACAATTACCTTTGCTGACATTGCACAGAATTCGTGTAATAGCGGTGAAGTGATTGAGTGGGCGGGTAGTGCCTGGTCTTGTGGTACAGATAATGACACCACGTATTCTGCCGGTACGGGCATTAGTTTTGCGGGTACGGTGATTAGTTCGACGCTTGGCACGGATATTGATTCGAGCGAAATCGTGAACAACACCATCACGGCTGTCGATGTCGCAAACAACACTTTCGTTGAGGTTGCACGCTCAAGTGCTCAGACCGATACTTCAACCAATAGTACGGTATTCATAAACAAGACTGGGGCTTCAGGAAATCTTGTTCAGCTTCAGGTTAGCGGTGGAGATGAGTTTGTGGTTGGCTTTGATGGGACAATCGATAGTTCGAGCGTTGACGCTACGAGTGTTGTGGATGGATCTCTTACAGGAACAGATATCCAAGACGGATCAATTACCGGTACTGACGTGCAGGATGGCTCTATCGCGAATGGAGATCTCACAAACTCAAGTGTTACGGTTACGGCAAGTACGGGTCTTTCCGGTGGAGGCAGTGTCTCTTTGGGCGGTACGGTAGTTCTAAGCAGTACGCTGGGAACAGATATAGATAGCTCAGAGATCGTTAACGGTACAATTACAGCCGCAGATGTTGCGGGTAACGTCTTTATTGAGCTGGGCAGAGCAAGCTCACAAACGGATAGCTCAACAAACAGTACAATATTTGTGAACAAAACAGGTGGTAGCGGTAATTTAATTCAGTTACAAGCAGGTGCAGCCGATGAGTTTGTGGTTGGCTTTGACGGCACCATCGACAGTTCAAGTGTCGATGGTGTAAGCGTCATTGATGGTTCACTTACAGGAGCAGATATCCAAGACGGTAGTGTTGCAAATGGCGACCTTACTAATAGCGCCGTGACTGTCGTATCTGGAAATGGTCTTGCGAACGGCGGCTCGGTGTCACTCGGTGGTTCTGTGACATTGGACATCGGTGCCGGTACGGGGATAACTGTAAATGCCAACGATATCCAGATTACTGACGACGGTCTTAATTTTACTCAATTTGCCGATGCACTTAGTTTGGATGCAGCAACGACTATTTCGCTCGGTGCAAATAATCTCACCACAAATCTAAACAGTACAGGAGATTATGCGATACAATTCGGTGGCAATACCATTTTCCAGATTCTTGATACTGGTGTAGTAACGATCGGCAGTATCTTGTCAGATCAAACTATCGGTGTTGACAACGGAACAGGTGCAATTAATATTGCAACTGATTCAGATGCAAACACGACGAATATCGGTACTGGTACCGGTGCTGACACTGTAACCATCGGTGACTCAAATGCCAATGTGTCGCTGACAGATGCACAGTGGAGTATTTCAGGCGCGGGAGATGCAAGCTTCACTTCTCTAACTAATAGCGGATCTACATTACTTAGTGCGATGACAATTAGTAACCTTGCAACGGGTGGTGCTATTGGCACAGCAGCTTCTACTGTAGACATCGCAACGACATTTAATGTTAACCAGACAACAGCGAATCAAACGATTTCACTGCCGAGCCCAACAACGACAACAGCTGGTCGAATTGCGTATGTCAACAGCGTGGGTACCGTCGGATTCACCATATCTGGACAGCGACTCGAAGCAGGTCAGAGCAGACAGTATATCTGGAATGGCAGTGCCTGGACGGTAGTTGGAGATCAGCGAGGTGAGGATACGGTTGCTGTACTCAAAACTGCAAATGAACTTGTAAACAACACTAAAACGCCTCAGGACGACGACGAATTATTCTTTAGTATTGGTGCAAACGAAACATGGATTGTCGAATTCAGTGTTACGTACCAGTCACCTACGGCTCAAGATATGCGTTTCCAAGTTGACGGTCCGGCTGGGGCAACCTGTGTATTTTCAATCCTTGATTCCGACGAAGGTGCAGGTGGTCAGGACAATACACCGTGTAATACTAATATGACAACGATTACTGATAGTGCGACAGATGAATCAGCTCGTATTTTCGGCGTGATCACGACCGCAGGAACTGCTGGAACTGTGCAGTTACAATGGGCGCAAAATGTTGCTGCTGCGGTAAACACCACTGTTTTTGATGGTAGTTATCTGAACGCAGTCAAAATTCGGGGTGCTGACTTAGCTGAGTTTTATTTTAGTGAAGACTATACTATCGCGCCTGGGGATATAGTCAGCTTAGCCGGTAATGGCGTATCCCAGGTACAAAAAACAAATGGCGCATATGATACAAACGCGCTTGGGGTCATATCAACTCGTCCTGGCCAAGTTCTCGGAGAGGCAGATGGGTTCGGCCGTCCAGTAATTGTAGGTCTAAAGGGTCGTGTCCCTGCAAAAGTATCTGAGGAGAATGGTGAAATAAAAGCTGGTGACTATATTACTGCTTCGTCCGAACCCGGTATTGGTATGAAGGCTACGCGCTCGGGTAGGGTCATCGGACGTGCGCTAACAGACTATGACGGCAACGGTACGGTTATGGTATTTATTGAAAATGGTTATTGGCAGGCACCAATTAGTATAAATCTTAGTAGTATCTTTGGTGAGCAAGCGGCAGCGAACCTATCACAGACAGCAGACGACCTTGCATTAAGTCAGGTACTTGGTACGCAGTTTAACTCACTTGATCAGGCAGCTGTCGATGAAATCCTGCGCGGTTTCACAATCCAACAAGGAAAAATTGACGATATTGCTTCTAGGCTTGGTACGCTTGAGAATGATCAGGGTATTGCTCTCAACAACATATTAAATCAGTTTGTTCTGGACGACGGAACGGTTACTTTTATTAGCGATGTTGTATTTAATGGAAGTGTACAATTCGGTTCAGAAGTCATCTTCTCTAACAATTCAGCGGGAAGTGTAACGATCCCCGCAGGACAGACATCAGTAGAAATATCGTTCGCGCCGCCACTTAGCAAGGCGCCAACTATAATAGTATCGCCAAACAGCTTTATGAATGGTACGTACAGACAAACTAACAGCGGTTTGAACGGCTTTAGAATAGAATTAGAAAAAGTCCAAGATAATGATGTCATTTTCTCTTGGCAAGCATTGTTGACGCAAGGTAACCAGTGATACAATAGTGCTTAAGCTGACAAATCGCTAAAAAAGAGGGAAAGAGGAGATAAAATCATGGCCAATAAGACGAGTGATGATGTTGTCCAGGCAAGCGACAACTCGCAAAACGTATCTAATACAGAAGTTACAGATAACGTCGACCGGGCTAGTAATGAATCTGCTGAGCAGATTGTTGCAGAAAATTCAGGCACAGATTCAACTGAAAAAGGAAAAAGAAAACTCAAGCTTCCAAAATTTAGCTGGAAGATGCTTGTCATGGCGTTGCTGCTACTCTGCGCAATAGGAGCAGCAGGATTTTTCTGGAATGATGCACGTGAGGCTAAGCAGCAAACTCCTGAAGGAGTTGCAGCTCGAAACCAGCAAGAAACTCAAGAGGTTGTTGCATCGCTTTCAGCACAACTTCTCATCGAGGGTGATGCTAAGCCAACCGTTGCACGTGTAGAAAACCCTGACGTACTAAAGAAAGCTAACCAGGATTTCTACAAGAATGTACAAACGGGTGATTACCTGGTGTTATACCCTCAGCGAGCGATAATTTATAGAAAAGAAGAAAAGAAAATTATTAATATAGCGCCGATAATCAACACATCTGACATCCAGTCACAATCTGCGGATCAACAACAGGACGCGGGCGGGGCACCAACAGAAGAGTAAATCAAAAACTGGTCAGGGTAACAAGACTTGAACTTGCGATCTCACGACCCCCAGCCGTGCGCTTTACCAACTAAGCTATACCCTGATTCATCCATTATAGCTCACGCTTCTCTTCTCCTTACGTGCTGTTACACGCTATACTGTAACTAAAGAGGAGACAATGAAAAAGTTTAGGAAATTCGTATCAGAATATAAACAATTCGGCGCAGCCCTAGCCGTTGGGTTGATTGCGCTAGCTCTGGACATCATTGGGTCAAAAAATTCAGGGCTTCGTACCACAGCTCATGTTCTGCTTATTACTGAAGCACTTATCATGTCGCTTTTCCTGGCGAAAGGTATGTATGAAGATATTCAGGATGGAAGCTACGGTATTGACCTACTGGCTTTAACTGCAATTGTTACCTCGGTTTTGCTTGGGGAATATTGGACAGCAATGATTACGGTTTTGATGCTAACCGGCGGTGAAGCGCTTGAAGACTATGCAGAAAATCGTGCCAAGACAGAATTAACTGCCCTGCTAAAAAAAGCACCGAAAACAGCACGATTATTACGTGGTCGAAAAACCACAGTTGTTCCAATCTCAGAGCTAACAATTGGCCAAAAAATTGTCATACAGCCAGGTGACCTCGTGCCCGTAGACTGTCAGATATTTGAAGGACGGTCTAGTTTCGACGAATCTTCGCTCACCGGGGAAAGTCTGCCGGTTGATAAAACCGAAGGCGACGAGTTGCTTAGTGGATCATTGAACCTCGAAGGTGTCATAACGGCAAAAGTTCTCAGAAAAGCAAAGGACAGTCAATTTGAGCAAATACTTAAGCTTGTGAAGAGTGCGGCAAATTCTCAAGCACCATTTGTGCGTCTGGCGGATCGATATAGTATCCCCTTTACGTTTTTTTCGTTCGCGCTTGCGATTGGGGTTTGGATATATACAGGTGATGCAATACGATTTCTTGAGGTACTCGTCGTTGCAACGCCTTGTCCATTATTACTTGGTGCGCCAATCGGTATGATTAGCGGCATGAGCCGAGCTGCAAAACACGGCATCATTCTAAAAAATGGTGCGTCACTTGAAAAACTGGCACAAGCTCATACATTTGCTTTCGACAAAACGGGCACGCTCACCTATGGTCAGCCGGAAATTGATCAAGTTATTACCTACGGAAAATATAGTCGTGCGGAAGTACTACAGACAGCAGTTAGCTTAGAGCAAAACAGCTCACACATATTAGCGGCAGCAATCGTAAAGAAGGCTTCAGATGAGAACATTAAGATTGCGAAAGTTTCGCAACAAAATGAACAACCAGGTAGGGGCATTATTGGAAAGATGAACGGTAAAGAAGTACTTATCGGACGTCTCGACTATTTGCTAGAGAATGTCAATGCGCCTTCGGGCTTTACTGCAGCGACTGCAAGCTCAATGACCACCTACGTCGGTGTAGACGGTGAGCTGATCGGATCGATCACTTTTAAAGATAATGTTCGCAATAATAGTAAAAAGATGCTTGATGCCTTACGGAAGACACGTATTAAGCACATCCTGATGCTTACTGGTGACAATGAATCGGTCGCTAAAAATATAGCTGACGGACTTGGTATAACCGAGTATGTTGCGAATTGTTTGCCAGCGGATAAAGTAAAGGCGATTAAGGATATTGATAAAAACTATAAGCCTATCGCATTTGTTGGTGACGGTGTAAACGATGCGCCCGTACTTGTTGCCGCTGATGTTGGGATTGCACTTGGTAAACGCGGTTCGGCAGCAGCAAGTGAATCAGCGGATGTAGTTATTATGCTAGACGATGTGTATAAAGTCGCCGAAGCGAGAGAGATTGCTAAAAATACTTTTAAAATTACCAAGCAAAGTATCTTAGCGGGTATTGGTATGAGTATCGGACTGATGTTTGTATTCGCAACGGGGCGATTTAAACCAGTCTATGGTGCTGCAATCCAAGAGCTTGTCGATGTGACAGTCATATTGAGTGCATTGCGTGCACATGGGCCGTTCGACAAGGTCGAGAAGCTTAAGAAGTCTTTGAGCCGCTAATACTACTCAAACTACTTTGGGAAGATAGGACTTTGTCACCTTTGGCGAGCCCGAAACTTCATTCTTGGCAACAAGTTGCCAGAAGAAGGTTTCCTTGCGAAAGTCCACCGGACTTTCTCACCTACAACCCACTCCGAGAGGTTAGTGCTCAAGGCTTAACAACAACCAATGTAAAACCCACCGTTTCGGTGGGTTTTACATTGGTCGGGGTGATAGGACTTGAACCTACGACCTCACGGTCCCAAACCGCGCACTCTAGCCAACTGAGCTACACCCCGAGAATCGTTGGGTAATTCTATGGTTACGTCTTTGCCCACAAAACAAGTTTGCTGGACAAAGTTCGCAACCATAAAAAGTCTACGGTTATTTTTCGCTCAAAGAATCCCCTCTTTGAGCGAGTAGGCTACAAGGATTAGCGAATACTGGTCAGATTATAGCTTAAAGAAAGAATTATTTCCAGTACAGTTAGCGAAGTGTAACTTTTGCTAAGCCAAGAGACTATACTAGGTATTAAAAGAGGGTTCACGATGAAAAAGATAGCACTAGCAAGTCTGCTCATTCTCCCCGTTATTAGCCTATCTGCGGTAACGGTAAGCGCACACGAAAACGAAACAGAATCAGGACGGCGGTTTCAATACAGTCGCTGGAGCAAAGCAAGAAGCTTATGGCGACAAAAGGGTGGCGTTCTGGGTATAAAAGATTGGAAAATTACTGATAAAAACTGTGTCGCGGTTCAGAATCGTATTGCCAAGAAAGCTGAGTCGCTCGCCAAGGCGCAGACGGAAAAGCAAGAAAAATACGAACGAATTGTGGCGCGCCTTGAATCAGTCATCGCGAAGGCAAACGACCAAGGTCTTGATACTACAAAACTACAAGAAGATGTAGAAATACTCAATGAAAAGGTGCAGCTCTATGCTGTCCAAGCGGCGTTGCTCAACAGCAAATTAGCCGAAGCCACGGATGTCGATTGTGACAGCGACGAAGGCCCCGATCAACTGCAGGTAATTTTACAAGAAGCACGGACACAGCTAAAAGCAGTGCGAGAAGCTTCAAAAGACGTCCATCGCTTTATCCGTGAAACCGTGATTTCTGGTCTACGCGAGCTCAAGAGTCAAATCGTGGATACGTCGAATGAAGAAGAATCAACAGAGAGTGAGTAACAACAAAGTTTATGAACGACGCACTAGCGATCGAGCAGGTGCTCGCGGGAGACAAGGAATCATATCGATATCTCGTCGAACGCTACCATACCGGTCTTGTTCGCTACTGCTTCAGCATACTGTTGGATGAAGATGCCGCGCATGATGTTGCGCAACAAGCGTTCATTAACGCCTATAACAACCTACGATCGTACAAACCAAAATATGCGTTTTCAACATGGTTGTATCGCATCGCACGAAACGATGCCTACCGTGAGTTGAAGCAACTAAATCGACGTCAAGAGATTACAGAAACAGAAGATGTATCAGAACAAGATGTACATGAAAGCACAATCATGAAACACCTAGGTGAAGAATTGCACACAGCAATGGCAGGTTTACGCGCAGAATGGCGGCAGATCCTGCACCTCTATTATTGGGAGCAGAAATCGTACGAGGAAATTGCTGAGCTGCTTGATACCCCCCTGAACACGGTGAAAGTGTGGATGAGGCGTGCAAAACAACAACTTGAAAAGGAGTTACAACCGGTATGAATGATCTTGAAGACAAGCTGCGGGCGAGAAATCCGAAACTTACCAAGCGGGAAAGGTTTGTTGATGCGGTCATGACGGCGTTACCTGATCAGCCACTTGCTAAAAGCCGACTCAGAAAATGGGCATCAATCTGGCAATTTCCGGCTGGCGTTGGTATCGCTGCGGCTGCAACCTTTGGGCTACTTGCACTGTTTGTCTTGCCGAACGTCCGCTCAGCGCACACGCCAAGTCCTGAGGTGTCACGAGATACGGGTGAGCAGGTGGTTGCCAACGTAGAACCTGTAAGTGATACGACGCTGACGGAACAGGATTTCTTGGAGCCAATCGCGCTTGAGCAGGAGGCAACAAATCTTGAATCTGAGGTCAACGACCTTGAAAACGAAGCGACACAGCTTGAAAACGATTTGAGCGATGAAATGCTTGGCCTAAATTGATACTATAAATGCATGCTAACTGGTACGGTACATTCGTAAATGTTTTTAAAAGCGCTTGTTGCACTCCTGCCGGTTGGCCTGATACTCATCAGCTCCGAAATACTCTGGCGTAAAAAAATCATTCGTGGCGAGCGCGCGCGAAAGTTTATTCACATACTGGCCGGTGTCTGGATGGCGTTTTGGCCGTTTTATCTGCCGTTTGACGGGATCTTTGTCTTGAGCTCCATGGCTCTCGTCTTAGCACTGTACTCACGAGTGACGAGGCTATTTCATGCGATCTACTCCGTAAAACGAAAGACGTACGGCGACTTGTTGTATTTAGTCGCGCTCATGGTGTGTGCATATCTAGGCGTTGAGCCGTGGATTTTCACGGTGTCAATTCTGTTGCTTGCCGTTGCTGATGGTGGAGCCGCAGTTACGGGTAGATTTTGGGGTGCGAAAAGTGAGTATCACACATTTGGAGTCAAGGCGCTTCGGAAGAGCATTCTTGGAACAGCAACATTTTTTGTTTTGGCAGTTTTGTGTGTTGGTCTAGGTTCGCTACTAGGTGGCTGGAGCACGCTGAAAGACTATCTTCTAATCGGATTTTTGATACTTCCGCTTACTGCAACAGTACTTGAGAACATAATTCCTTTTGGTTTTGATAACGTCGCGATACCACTGCTCGCGACCCTGCTACTTAATGCAGTAGTCTGATTGCAGACTAATTACCAGGATCAACATTATCAGTATGCTTCTTGCCTTTGCCAAGGAACTTTTGTTCCACGCCTCCGACGCCTGCATTGACGAGTATGACCAATAGAGTCAACGCACCTGCTAATCCATAACGCTCTAGTGCTACAGTGATACCAATGCCGGCTGCGAATAAGATTGATGCCGCTGTGGTGAGGTAGTAGACGTTATGATCCTTTTCACTCTTCAGGACTGTTCCTGCGCCTATGAAGCTTATGCCAACAATGATTGCCTCAAGAACACGAACTGGATCAGCGGATACATTATCATATGATTGCGTAAATTGGTCGATAAGAAGAGTGCTGAGCATTATAACGAGAGTGGCCGCACCAGCAACAAACATATGGGTACGAATCCCTGCTGGCTTATGTGAAAGCTCACGCTCGATGCCAATAAGACCTCCGAGACAAATGGAAACCGTCACCTTCAATAGTATATCAAGTTCTTCGCTGCTCATTAGCATAAGTATTACAAAATGAATTGGAAAGCGCAACTAAAAAAAGACTGGCAAAAAGACCAGTCGTTTTTTTGGGGCGATCGAAGGGAATCGGTCACCTTTGGCGACCCTGAAACTTCATTCATGACAACAAGTTGTCAGAAGAAGATTTCCTTGCGTAAGTCCACAGGACTTCCTCACCCTCGTTTTCTTAACCGAAAACATGTTTAGCGGCATTCATTCAATGTCATCATAATTAAAGATAACCCCTTAAGAGGGGTAATTTAATTATGGGGCGATCGAAGGGAATCGAACCCTCGTTTTCGGAACCACAACCCGACGTTCTAACCGTTGAACTACGATCGCCGTACACATTGGTACCCCCGGAGGGATTCGAACCCCCGACCTGTGGGATAGAAGCCCATCGCTCTAATCCACTGAGCTACGGGGGCGTACTGGTGCGGGTGGCGGGAGTCTAACCCGCGTCGCCTGCTTGGAAGGCAGGAATAATAAACGTTATACCACACCCGCATGATGTGTAATGTTACAGAATTATAGCGGGTTAGACTGCGTCTGTCACCTCCGGCGACCCCGAAACTTCGTTCTTGGTAACAAGTTGCCAGAAGAAGTTTTCCTTGCGAGATGCGCTTATGGCATTTCTCACCCGCGTCGCCTTTGGATAGGCAGGAATAATAAACGTGATTGCCAATCCGCATAATGTGTAACAGGGGTCATTATAGCGTATTTTTGCTTTTCTGACCAGCTTTTCTTTAGTACCCACCTACAAGTGCAACAAGTACCCCCAAGAAAGCAAACATAATTCCTAAAACCCAAAAACGCATGGTGACTTTTTCTTTTGACCAGCCGATTGCTTCGAAATGGTGGTGAATCGGTGCTGCGATGAAAATGCGTTTTCCACCCCGTAGCCTTTTAGACATGATTTGAAGTAAGCTTGTGCCCGCCTCCATTACGAACACAAACCCAATAATAGGTAGCAAAAAAAGTGTGTCCGTTAACATTGCG
>JAGQNQ010000025.1 GCA_020428015.1 Candidatus Saccharimonadota bacterium
TTTAGACTAATGCAAATTTCAAAATGTCAATATACAACATCAAATCCAGACTAGCCTATTTAGCTAGATTTTTTAGTACCAAATCTATCATGGCTATGGAAAAACGCGCTTTTAGCTCTTTGCGCGGATTAGCCAGCATGTTACCTGCCAGGATTGCCTGCAAGACACTTGCTTCTAACCAAGAAGCCCTGGCTATGTTCTCTCTACGATTTGGCTTCAGTGCACCTGTGTTCTCAACTTGCGCACTACAAGCTATGAGCAGCTTTCCACCTTTACCCTTAGCCTTATATCCATCTCGCGGTTTACTACTAGAGTCTCTTATGGCTCCGAGGATAGTAAAAGCTTCTGGCGACACGGGCTTAATACCCTTTTTTATTTCTTCTCTTAGCTCTCTTGAAGCGGCAACTTCAGGAATTTCATCATCTAATCCACCTTGCGGAAGCCATAAATTTCTAGGCTCACCTCTTCTCTCATTCTCAGCAGAAACAATGGTCGCAAAGCTAACAAGGCCTGTTTCAGGGTCTAATACCGTGTGCGCTAATATCATAGCCGTAGGACGAAACTCTCGTACCTCTCGTTCATGCGAAATAGCTTCCGCAACTCCGCTTGGAGGAATAATCTCTAACATAAAGCATATTATAACATATTCGTATCATTATACAAATATAATCTTCATCCAGCAAGCATTGATAAATACTAAAGGTCAAATCTATGAAAAATGATAAATGTAAAACGCCAAATACGAAAAGCCTCTTATTAAATAAAGGCTTTTCGTACATCATGCACATCGACTTGAATTCGTGTTTTGCCGTAATTGAGCAGCAAGCGAATCGTTTGCTTAGGGGTAAGCCAGTGGGTGTCAGTGCCTACGATACGCCGCGAGGCTTCGTGCTAGCTGCGAGTTACGAGGCAAAAGCTAAAGGCGTGAAACTTGGCGTGAATAACGAACAGGCCCGCGCTATGTGTCCTGGCATGATCATTCTGACGCCTGATCCGGCCAAGTATCGTGAAGCTCACAAGCGCTTTAAAGAATTGATGCTGGAATATACGCCAAACGTTAGCCCAAAATCTATAGACGAGTTTGTGTTGGACATGCGTGCCTCACCTGCCTTGCGTGCTCGTATAAACGCTGGTATGAGTCACAATGACGCGATGCTAGATATCGGTATGCATATGAAGTCAGCTATCAAAGAGCGGCTTGGTGAATGGGTAACGGTCAATGTTGGCATCGGCACCAATCGGTTCCTCGCTAAATACGCCGCCGGGTTTGATAAACCAGATGGTATGACGCTGATAGATCATACGAATCTCGAGAGTAAGTATGAAAATATGAATCTAATCGACCTACCTGGTATTAACGTGCGCTACCGAGCACGGTTGAGAGCTGCTGGAATCTATACACCACTTGAATTCTTGTCAGCGGATATGAACACGCTCAAAAAGCAGGTTTTCAAGAGTATTAACGGCTATCATTGGTACCGACGATTACGCGGCTATGAAGCGGATGCGGTTGAATTTAGCCGCAAAAGCATCGGCCACCAGTATGCCCTGCCCGACAAGACAGCAAATATAGAGAAGCTAGAACGGCTATTATTAAAATTATGCGAAAAAACAGGTCGTCGCTTGCGAAAAAACAACTACTACGCGAGCGGCATTCATCTCTATTTAGGGTTTGTCACTACTTTTTTTGATGATCCAGCAAGCTTTGAGCACATGCACAAACTAAAAAGTTGGCACCATGGCGAGAAGGTCTATCATCGCCTCTATTCAACCTCAGACATTTACGAAGCCGCTAAAAAACTCCTTCACCAGGCAGAGATAGCAGATAGAGTGCGCATTATGTCGGTACACGTGTTTGACTTGCAGCCATGGAACCCAGAACAGCTAACCATTTTTGATATGCCTGACACCATAGAACACAAAAATGAACGCATTCAAACAGTTTCTACAGATATTCGGGGCGTAGGGGCGCGCAAACGGGTATCTGATGCTGTAGATACCATCAATAATCGCTATGGTGAGTTTGTCGTCACACCAGCAGCAATGATGGACATGCAAAAAGAGATTCTTGACCGTATAGCCTTCGGTGCCGTGCGCGATATGTGATTATTTTTTTCGCCAGGTGAACTTTAGACCCGACCAAACATCAGTGACGGCACAAACTTTGATGTCAACGACACCGAGAGGTAAAAATATATCTCTCAAATCCTGTTCTGTTATGTCGCTTGGTACAATTTTCTGAGCAGACTTTTTAGGCCAGCTTATCCAAAGCATGCCCTTATCTGCTAGATTACGAACTAAGATAGGTGCTTCCTTGGCCATTCGCGACTTGTCAGTAAAGAAAGCGTGCATGAATTCGTATTGTTTGACATCTGATAACTGCACGGGTATTCCAAGAGCCTCATAGTACTCATCAGGTGCATGCAGAAACATAGTGGTCATGTCTGTTTTAAGACCTAATTTATTGACTAAACTTTTATCAGAGTATCTAGCCATAATTTTAGTGTAGCTTAACACACGGGTATAATGGTACCCATGAAATATTCCAAAAAACAATGGATAAAAACGATTATAGCTGTTGCATTCGTCTTAGCTATACTCGGTATTGCTTGGAAATTTAGACCAGAGCCTGCGCCTGCAGAGAATGTAATTGAGAGTGCTGAGTCTACTCAAGAACTTCCAAGCAATGAAACACAGACCGACGAACAAAACGAGATAGCCGTTGAGGAGCCAGATACCGTTCAAACGCCACCTCCGGAAGAGCCAGAACCTGTATGGCCGGTGACATACGCAAACGACGAGGCAGCTAGCCTAACCGTTGTTGTTAACAAAAAACATCGTTTAGCGAGCTCGTTTGCACCGAGTTTACAATCGGTAGCAGGTGGACAAATGCGACCTGAAGCCGCAGGACCCATGCAGCAGCTTCTTGATGCGGCAAGCTCAGCTGGCAATCCAATGATAATAGTTAGTTCATATCGCTCATACCAGACACAAGTAAGCACCTATCAATACTGGGTTGATACGCAAGGTCAAGCCCAAGCCGACCGCGAGAGCGCACGTCCGGGTCACTCAGAACACCAAACAGGTCTTGCAGCTGATCTAGGAAACCCTGATGGATCGTGCAGACTACTTGCGTGCTTTGGCACGGGCGCTGCTGGCAAATGGTTGGCCGCTCATGCGCATGAATATGGATTTATTATTAGGTATCCTGAAGGACTGGAAAGTGAAACAGGCTACATCTGGGAGCCTTGGCATGTTCGGTATGTTGGCGTGGACGTAGCCACTGCAATCAAAAATAGCGGCAAAACAATGGATCAGTACTACGGCGTAGAAGCCGGCGACTATAACTAAGCTTGTTTAGCTGCGCGTTTGCGCTTGTTGTGGTCGAGTTCGCGCTTGCGGAGACGTAGGTTTTGAGGGGTCACCTCCAGTAATTCATCGTTTTCAATGAAATCAAGACACTGCTCTAAGCTAAACTGCGTGTGAGGGGTGAGCTGTACGACCCCATCGCTGCTTTTGCTGCGCATGTTGGTTAGGTGCTTTTCTTTACAGATGTTAACTTCCAGGTCATCTTGACGTTGGTTCAGTCCAACAATTTGACCGGCATAGATTGTTTGCCCTGGACCGACGTAGAGTTCACCGCGTTCTTCTGCACTTTCAAGCGCATACGGCGTGCTCGTGCCCGCTTCCCACGCGACAAGGACACCATTACGAATCTGATTTAACGGCGCTCCGAGTGGAGCGTAGCTGTCCAAAAGAGTGTTCATGATAATCGTTCCCTTCGTTGCGGTCAACAGTAGATTGCGAGCCCCAAGTAGGTTACGAGTTGGCATTTTGTACACAAGCTTTGTAACGCCTTTGTTGCTGCTAAACTGGTCTACAAGTTGTGCTTTACGCCGGCCAATTTCCATCTGTACGGCACCGACATGTTCTGCTGGAACCTCGATGATAACTTCCTCGATAGGCTCTACTTCAACACCATTTTCGATATGTGTAACTACTTGCGGACGGCCAACCTCGAACTCATAGCCTTCTCGGCGCATGGTTTCGATCAGGACACTTAAGTGTAGTTCACCGCGTCCTGCAACTAAGAAGCCGATTCCCTGTTCTTCGACCTGCAAGCCAACATTTGTCTCAAGCTCTTGTCGTAATCTATCGCCGATTTGTCGGCTGGTGTTGAACTCACCTTCTTTGCCTTTGAGCGGGCTTGTATTTGGTCCGAGATATATTTTTAGAGTTGGGGCCTCTACCTCAATGGTTGGTAACACCTCAGGATTATCCACGCTTGTTATCGTATCGCCAATTTTAGCATCAGCAATACCGGTCACAGATACGATGTCACCAGCAACAGCATCGTCAATCTCAAAATAAGTAAGTCCGATAGTACGGTACACTCGGTCAATTTTTGCCTTAGTCTGCGCGTCCTCATGACAGAGCATGATTTGATCGCCTTTTTTGAGCTTTCCGCGCTCTATGCGTCCTACTGCATATTTACCCTGAAATGAATCATATCGAAGAGAGCTGACTAGTAGCTGTAAACTACCGTCACATGATACGTTTGGTGCTGGTACTTCGTTGATAATCGCGTTAAAAATATCGCTCAAATCAGCATCCGCTGAAGTATCATCGGGGACCTTAGGCCATGCTTTTGCTTCACGCCCAATGGCATAATGTACCGGATAGTGAAGTTGATCTTCATGAATTGCTAACTCTAAGAATAAGTCGGCTAGTTCATCCTCAACTTCATGAATGCGGCTCGCTGGCTTGTCAATTTTGTTAATGACGACAATTGGTTTCAATTCAAGTTGCAGCGCTTTGCTTAGTACGAACTTTGTTTGCGGCATTGGACCTTCCTGCGCATCGACGACAAGTACAACTCCATCAGCCATTCGTAGCGTTCGCTCTACTTCACCAGAAAAGTCCGCGTGTCCTGGCGTATCTATGATGTTTATTCTGTATCCTTCGTAGTCAACAGCTGTGATTTTGGCAGTGATAGTGATTCCGCGTTCTTTTTCTTGATCCCCTGAGTCCATGATGAGCTCTTGAGCCATCTCAGCTTGATTGTCACGAAATGTATTGGATTGTTTAAGTAGCCCATCAACTAGTGTCGTCTTGCCATGGTCAACGTGTGCGATAATTGCGATGTTGCGAATTTTGTCTTGCATATTCCTATTTTCTGATTAAAAAACTGGGCCTAATGTGACCCAGATCATATCTAGTGCTATTGTAGCACATTTCTCGAGAAAAAACACTTTAAAAACGCTTGTGGTACTAATTCATAAGCACTATACTTAAAGTGTATGAATAACAGGGGTGACAAATCGCTGGTTTTATTGTGTATGAAAGAATGCGACTTCATGACTACCAAAAACAAGGAAAGTGGCGTGAACATATGAAAGTTCTGATGCTCGGATGGGAGCTTCCCCCGCATCATGCAGGAGGTATGGGCATTGCCTGTTATCAAATGTGTAAAGGCCTTAGTGCCCAGGGTGTAGATATAGAGTTTATACTCCCTTACGCTGCAAATTTCGATATCACTTTTATGAAAATTTCACCAGCACATCATCAAACTGTCGATGAGGTACGGTTTGCAGGCGGTGTATATGACAGCAAAGATTTTGGACGTAAACGGTTTAATACCGTTGTTGGCAGACTTGACTTAAGTCAACAACACGATTTGTACGCGCACAACGTCGCTAAATTGGTTGAAAGCAAGGAGTTTGATGTCATCCATGCGCATGACTGGTTGACTTTTAAAGCTGCAATGCTTGCTAAGGCTGTGAGCGGTAAGCCAATGATCGCACACGTACATGCAACACAATTTGATCAGTCGGCCGGTGGTTCAGGCAACCCTGAGGTTCGTGAAATTGAATACGCAGCCCTTATGATGGCAGATCAAGTATTTACAGTCAGTCAACATACAAAAAACGTTATTGTTCGTGAATATGGTGTTCCAGCGGACAAAATCCATGTTGTACACAACTCCATGGAAGTCGGATCGGACATCGACGAGAGCTATAACCTTCACCGATATCTAGAAACCATGAAAACGAGAGGTTACAAAGTTGTTGTAAACGCTGGGCGAAAGACAATTCAAAAGGGCCTCGCCCACCTACTCGAGTCAGCAGCTAAGGTAATTCAGAAAAATCCCAAGGTTTTGTTTCTGCTCGCAGGCGGTGGTGAGCAACACGACGAACTGACTGAGCTAGCCGCTCACTATGGAATCTCGGAAAATGTTATTTTCGAAGGTTGGATGAATGGCACTGGAAAACCGTGGCGCGACACATTTAGGATTGCTGACGTATTTGTTATGCCGAGTGTTTCAGAGCCCTTCGGCCTGGCTGCCCTAGAGGCAATTGGCTATGGTGCGCCGGTTATTGTATCCAAACAATCAGGGGTTGGAGAGGTACTAAAAAACTGCTTCAAAGTGGATTTCTGGGACACTAACCAAATGGCAGATATGATTTTATCAGTGTGCGAGAATGAAGGTTTGGCGCGCTCTATGTGGGAAGAAAGCTACATAGAATACCAGTCACAAAGCTGGAAAAAATCAGTTAGTGTCATGAAGCACCGCTACCACCACGCTATAGGAGCGGGATTATGAGTAAGTCAATCGTACTCTACTTGCATGCCCACCAGCCGTGGAGGGTAAAGCCGTATAGTGTGTTCGATGCTGTTACTGACCATGTATATTTTAATGACGAATCTCCTGATACTGAGACAAATAACAGATTCATCATTGATAAGGTATCTGAAAAGTCCTACCTACCTACTAATGCTGTACTGAAAGACTTGCTCTTGCAGTATCCGAACTTTAAGGTCAGCCTATCAATTACCGGTACCCTTATAGAGCAGCTTGAAGTGTGGAGGCCTGATGTTTTACAGAGTTTCAAAGATATCGTAGCAACAGGAAAAGTTGAAATTGTTGCCGAGACCTACTATCACAGTTTGGCATTTTTCTACTCAAGAGCAGAATTTGTAAAGCAAGTATCTAAACATGCTCAAAAAATCCAAGATGTATTTGGAGTTATGCCAACTGCTTTCCGCAACACAGAGCTCAGTTACAATAATGATCTTGCGTACTGGGCTGATGAGGCAGGATATAAGGCAATAATTACCGAAGGATGGGATCCTGTATTGGGTTGGCGAAGCCCAAATTATGTCTATCGACCAAGTCATACTGAAAATATTCGGCTGCTGATGAAAAATTACCGTCTCAGCGACGATGTTGCTTTTAGATTCTCGGATAGGAACTGGTCAGAATGGCCACTGACAACTGAAAAATACTGTCACTGGCTTAGTGAGTCGGACGGTGCGGGTGACGTTATTAACCTATTCATGGATTATGAGACATTCGGCGAACATCAATGGGCCGATACGGGTATATTTGACTTCCTACGTGCATTCCCTGCTGAGTGGTTGAAGACCGAAGGTCATGATTTCAAGACAATTACCGAAGCCGTTGATTCATATGAAGCTATAGATTTTATTGATGTTCCACAGACAATTACTTGGGCCGATACAGAACGTGACTTAACCGCGTGGCTTGGTAATCCGATGCAACATGACGCCGTTCGTGCATTGTATAGGGTCGAACGACAAATTATTGATACTCAGGATGCTGACCTCATTAACGACTGGCGTAAACTGCAGACAAGTGATCACCTGTATTATATGTGTACGAAATGGTTTAGCGATGGCGATGTCCATGCTTATTTTAGTCCATACAGCTCACCATATGATGCATTCAGATACTTTATGAATGCGTGGCGAGATATGCAAGTTCGGTTGCTTGATAAGGGGGTGGATATTAATGGCTAGAGCAGTAATGCTAGGCAATAATGGCTTGACTGTGGGCTTAGACGAAAAAGGTTTAGTCCATGATTTTTATTATCCATATGTTGGTCTAGAAAATCTCACCACTTCACGAATGCAACCGCACCATATAGGCGTTTGGGTTGACGGTGCATTTAGCTGGTTAGATAGTGACACATGGAAAAGGCACGTTGATTTCGAGGAATCAGCACTTATAAGTGATATCAGGCTTCGTTCAGAGTCACTACAGCTTGAGATACATCTAAAAGACTTTGTTGACTCACATCAAGATATTTTTGCTCGTAAGCTCATATTTAAGGATCTTTCGGGCAATGATCGTGAAGTTCGTGTATTTTTCCATCAAGTATTCCAGATTAGCGCCCAAGGGCGTGCAGACACAGCTATGTATGTACCAGATGGCAACTACATGCTGGATTACAAGGGTAGATGTAGCATCTTAGCGTATGCAGAAACAGAAGATGGTGAACCATTTGATCAGTATGCGGCTGGTAATGCCGGTATTGAAGACAAAGAAGGCACGTTCCGTGATGCCGAAGATGGTGAGCTCTCTATGTCTGCCGTAGAACATGGAGGAGTAGATTCAACCATTCGTGTTACATTAAAACTCCATGCAGATACTAGTCGTGCGGTACATTACTGGCTTGCCGTGGCAGACACACAAGGTCGATTAGAAGATATGCATGAGCAGATGCTAGGATTCGGGTTTAATAATCGTTTACACGCAACATATCAACACTGGCACGACTGGCTTGCATTAAGTGAAGTTAAATTGCAGAACTATGATATACGACATGCTCGGGCAGTTAAAAAATCACTCATGGTCATTAAGGCACATACTGACAAGCATGGAGGTATTATTGCATCTTGTGATTCATCTATATATAACTACGGAAGAGATTATTATAGTTACGTGTGGCCTCGAGACGGAGCCTATGTTATATGGCCACTGATAAAACTAGGTTATTCCCAGGAACCGAAAGCATTCTTTAACTTTTGCCAAAGTATCATGCACCCCGATGGGTATCTTATGCATAAATATCAGCCTGATAAAGCAATTGGGAGTACATGGCATCCGCTCGTTCATGGTCGACGTAGAGAACTCGCGATACAAGAAGATGAAACGGCAATTGTAATCTATATGCTTTCAGAATACGCTGAGCACGCGGCCGATGTAGAGTTTGTTCGTGGACTATACGAATCTTTTGTACGGCCTGCGTGTAATTTCTTGAGTAGATTTATTGATGAGCAGACTGGTTTGCCTCACGCAAGCTATGACTTATGGGAGGAAAAGTTTATCACTAGCACTTATACCACGGCCGTGACGTATGCAGCGCTAAATAAAGCCGTAGTTTTCGCAAAAACATTTGATCAAATCGAGGACGCAGATCGTTGGAGTCATGCGGCCTCTATGCTTCGGACTCACAAGGATAAATTCTTTTCTCATGAGCGTGGTGCGCTATGCAAGGGTTTCTTGTTGACTGGAGGAGGAACCAATGTAGACAATATTGTCGATGTATCTTCTTTTTACGGCGCATGGCGCTTTGGATACTCATCCGAAGAACAAATTGGCGCTACGCTTTCGTTTATTGAAAAAAATTTATTGGACGCATCCCCATCTGGAGGAAGTCCACGGTATGAAGATGACGGCTATTTTCGCTGTAAGCCGGCGTACAGAGGCAACCCTTGGTTTGTTACGACATTGTGGCTCGCCCAGTACTACGCAGAGACAGGCCAAAAAGATAAGGCGCAACACTATATTGACTGGTCTCTATCAAAAGGTTTGACCAGTGGCGTGCTAAGCGAGCAGATAAACCCAGATAACTCGAATATCGTCGGCGTCACTCCACTTGCTTGGAGTCATGCAGAACTTATCAACGGAATATTAGCTCTCAACTGAAGGTTTAGACGCTAAAGAAAAATAATTATGCACTCTACGTGCTGCTCTTGCTACTAAATTCAGTGTGCCTGTTGCTCCCGTAACAACTAGTCCAATTCCATATAGGCTATTGCTTCCTGCTTCTATGCCCAAGAGAGTCAATGCAGAGCCTCCTACCATCACTACTGTCGTAACATCCACTGCATCATCCAACTTTTCTCTGAAGTTATCAGCAGGTATTACAGTTTCGTTTGGTGCAGCAGCCATCCTAGCCCTTACGTGGTTTTACTTCGTTGCGTCCGAGATTTTTCTTAGTTTCGGTATGCATCGTGACTACGCGACATCGATTACAAAATTTCTTAAGAGCAAGCTTATCTGGAGTATTCATAGTGTTCTTCTTCGTATAGTAATTGCGTGAATTACACTGCTCACATACTAAGCCAATGATCTTTCGTTTTTCAGATTTCTTTGCCATAATTCAAATAATAGTAACAGATTAGGATTAACTTTTCAAGTAAGTTCGTGGAGCCCTGATCGAGGATTGAACTCGAGACCTCATCCTTACCATGGATGCGCTCTACCACTGAGCTACCAGGGCACTTGGTAATCAGAAATAAAATGGAGCCACCTGTCGGATTCGAACCGACGACCCTCTGTTTACAAAACAGATGCTCTAACCAGCTGAGCTAAGGTGGCTTAACGTAAATTTTATCATTTGGGGTCCCCGCATAGCTAGCTTTGTGGGGCGGAGATTTGAAAAGTGCGAAACCGTGACAGGTGTTTGACCACTGGATTGTCGAATAGCTGTCAGGGTTGGAGCTTATTCAAATCTGGTGCTGGGAGTAGGATTCGAACCTACGAAGGCATAAGCCAGCAGATTTACAGTCTGCCGTGTTTGACCGCTTCACTAACCCTGCTTAAACGGCAAATCAAATTTACTCGAGGTATTATAGCGTAAGAGGCGCTTAATTGCTAGACAATAACGCGGCGTGCTGGTCGAGATACTTTTGTTTTTGGACTTGCTTTTTCTTGGTGATAATTCAGCCTTCGTTCTAGCTTTTTAGCGTCATCTTCTCTACCGGCGGTTATGTACGCTTGGTAGAGCAAACTAAGCGATTCTTTGCTTGGCTCCAGCTCCACAGCACGCTCCAAAGAATTAATAACGCGCCCAATATGCCCTAGCTTTTCCTGTACTTTTGCAAAAGCAATGTGGCGTGCCGCCATGTCCTCATCTAGTTTAAGTGCTTGTTCAAAAGCTGTGGCTGCTTTCTCGTAATTTTCTGTCTCGTAGTAAATCAAACCAAGGTTGTGTAGTGAGGATGCAGAAGGTTCAATGCTGCTCGCAATCTCAAAACAGTCAATCGCATCTTTAAATTCTTTTTGTTTTGCATATAGGATGCCGAGTCGGTTATAGGCCGCGGCATTTTTTTTATCAATATTAAGAATTGTTAACAACGCTTTCTCGGCACGAACAAAACGATTTTCTTTCATGCCATGATGGGCAATCTCCCAGAGTCCGCTCATTTTTTCACTTACCTTCAGGGAAATTGGTGAAAGCTCACTATCACGTTGCTTGCTGCTAAAAAACGCAAGGATTGCAAAAAAGACAAGTAATACTAATGCTGTCATATTTGTGAACTCAGTATAACATCTCTAGATACTAACGCATAAACGCAAGTATGCAAGCTTTACGGTGACATTACGTTTTAGTTGGCTTCGAACTACACGAATTTGTTTCAAAACTTTGTGCCACCTCTTAGTGCTCCTGGGGTTACCCATATGCATTGCTGCCTCGGCGATTACTTCGAGTTCATCACAGAGCTCAAGCAGAGTGTCTTTCTTATCATATTGTTTTTGCATAGCAACTCTTTCGAAGACTGGTAGCCCGAGAAACTGTTTAGCATCTCCTACTGACTTACCTGCGTCTTCGTTTGTCACCATATTCTCAAAAAGCTTGGCTTTTCCTTTGGTCAATAGCAACATCTGTTCAATCTGCTTATTATTGTGAACGGAATGTAGGGCTGCATACTCTTCGGCCTGTACTTCTGTGATTGGTAATACAGAAATAGTTTGACACCGGGATTGTATGGTAGGCAGCAGCTTGCTACGTTCGGCTACCTGGATAATTAACGCCGTCCTGTCGACAGGTTCCTCAATAAGTTTAAGAAGTGCATTTTGTGCCTCATGCGAGGAGGACTCAGCATTTTTTATGATGGCTACTCGAGCAACTCCACTACCCCTTCCCAGCGTGCTTATTAGCGATTTCTTGAATTCTCGAATTTGCTCAACTCTGATACCCTTATTATCCTGCGGTTCTAGAATGATAGAGTTGTTTTTGTTTTCATTTGAAAGAAGCATCTTAGAAAGGTGACTTAGGATATCCGATGCGCCGTCATCTTCATCACCGACAAGTAGCAGCGAGCTATGTGGCCTGTCTATGTAGCCTTGGATCATTCTTTCTGTGATTGGGTTCAGAATCATTTCAGCATCTCCCTAAACTGAGTAGGTACCTCTGATGTAAATGTCCTCACTTTTCCGTCCGATAGTTTTATCTTTAAGCTTTTTGCATGCAACAAAAGTCGCTCAAACACTTCTCCTTTATAAAGCTCGTCTCCAACAATCGGCGTTTTTATGTATGCGAGGTGTACGCGCAGTTGGTGCGTTCGACCTGTTTTCGGTTTTAGCTCTAAAAGTGAGTGTTTTGCAGATTTTTCTAATACTTTATATGTTGTTTGGGCACTCTTACCATCTGGATCTACTCTGAACATCTTCGGTGCCTTTAGATCTCGTCCAATCGGTGCGTCAATAATCGCCTCATCATGCTCAGGAGAACCTGACACAACGGCAATATAGGTTTTTTCAACGGATCGTTCACTAAACTGTTTTTGCAGAAAGCTTAAGGAAGCTTCATTTTTAGCACAAATCATAACACCAGAAGTTGCTCGGTCTAATCTATGGACAATACCCCCTCTTTCACCGTCCATGCCGCTAATTCGGTCGCGAATAAAACTTGCAACACTGGCTTCCTGCCAAAAACGGCCACGAGCATGAGAAATAATTCCTGCTGGTTTGTTTACGACGATTACATCATCGTCTTCGTATAGCACGGGCAGCTCAATCACTTCTGGTTTTTCGCTCAAAGGACCCAAGTCATATTCAAAAGTAGTTCCTGGACGAAGTTTGTGGCCAGGAAGAAGGGGTACGCCTCCTAACTTTATGAGGTTAAGCGTAAATAACTTTGCAATTGCGGCTCGTGAATATTCAGGATATTTTGCAGCTAGGAACTTATCGACTCGTACCACCCCGTCAGATTCGGTGATTGTGTATGTCTGCTTCATGTTTTCGCAGGCCTAAAAGGTAGCAATAATATGTCGCCAATAAGCTTAGCAATACGAGCTAATGGTGATCGTGGTTTCTTTAACTCTGGTGAAGGTGCTGCCTTCTCGCTCATTTAACGTAGTCCTACGGCTTTTTGTATCTTGAGTAGGGTTTGGTTTGCTTGTTTATTCATCTCAGCTTCTGAGCTTTCTAGCTTCGCAAGTAGCTCTTCATCAGAAACCTTCGCCATGTTTGCTTGAATTTCTTCTAATATAGCCACGACTGCATCGGCAACGGCTGATTTAAGGTCACCGTAACGCTCTTTGTCTTCCCACTCCGCGATAATTTCTGATTGTGGCCGATGCGTCAGGAGCGCCAGCATTTGCAACAAGTTAGTTATTCCTGGCTGGTTATCCCAATTAAAATGAATAGTGCCGACATTGTCTGTCTCAGCACGCATTACTTTTTTACGCGCCTCATCAGGATTGTCGCTCAAAAGTATTGTCCCCGAAGGATCATCTACACTTTTACTCATTTTCTTACTTGGATCCCGCAAACTACGAATGCGTGGAGCTGATTCCCGCTCTACAAACTTTTGCTGGTTTTCAAGTGTTTCAGGTACGACAAATAACTCGCCGAACTGGTTATTCATGCGCATTGCAATATCACGCGTAAACTCCAGGTGTTGCCTTTGATCTTCGCCTACTGGTATGTACGTAGCCCCGTAAAGCAGAATATCCGCCGCCATGAGGATTGGATAACTAAACAATCCAACTGATACTCTGTCATTCCCAATTCGTTCAGATTTATCCTTAAACTCAACCATGCGGGACATTTCGCCGAATCCAGTGAAGTTCGATAATATCCATGCAAGTTCAGAATGCGCAGGAACGTGACTCTGTCGATACATGAAAACGTCTTCGTGATCCAGCGGGAATCCGCAAGCTACGAACAGCTTCAGATTGTGCATGGTCTGTTCGTGAAACTTCGAAAAACCAATCGGTGTCGTGAAGCTATGTAGATCAGGCGCAAAAATGTTCACCTGATAGTCGCCGGCGCGATTCTGAGCCATATCAACCATTGGAAGCAACGCACCCAAGTAATTACCTAAATGGTACTCTGCATTTGTTCGAAGACCTGTTAAGACTACTTGCTTACTCATTGTTACACTCATTATAGCTTATTCATGTAAGAATTATATCCTTGCCGTTACCCAGCAGAACCTGATCTGTCACCGCGTAGACTCCGCGTCGTGGATGGCAGTGGTCCCATGCTGTCATAACCTTGTGCAATGGCAATTACTCCGTCGCAGCTCAAACCAGATAATTTGCACACCGCGCACCCTTGTACCCTGCGTCTACAGTCACCATATAGAACAATGTCAGTCGCATCCTTCTCCACTCGGCAGCTTTCTGCGGTTGGTGTTGGTGGCATGATTGGAATTGCTCTCTGTTTTAAATACTGTACCCTTTGATATTCTTCGTTATCCA
>JAGQNQ010000026.1 GCA_020428015.1 Candidatus Saccharimonadota bacterium
TATTCCAATACTAAAGGAGTGATCCTGGAGACTGCCCACCCCGCGAAATTTCTGGATGAAGTTGAATCTATTTTGAATGAGAAAATTGAAGTGCCTGAAAGGCTGGCCATTCTTGCTGAAAGAGAGAAAAGGGCTATTCATTTGTCGAATGATTTCAATGGGTTTAAAAAGTGGTTAATGGATAATCTTGCCTGACCAAAGTTGTTGTTCCACGTGGAACATTTTGCTAAACAATTTCTTTTCTCCGGAGTTATAGCTAAGCCCTTGCCCTTTTTTTATTTTTATACTCCCTGTTTTTTTCACCAAATCCAATCGCCATGTCAAAAAAGCAACGACTGTTTCTACTTTGTACTATTCTTCTGGCCTCTTCCGGGCTGCTGTTTGCCCAGCAGGAAGAACATACCAACAAGAATAAATTCCGGCAACTTTATCAGGAGTTGCCTACTCCCAATGTCTATCGGACCGCTTCGGGAGCTCCCGGCCATTTGTACTGGCAACAAAAAGCGGACTATAAGATCTCCGTTGAGCTTGACGATGAGCAACAACGGATATATGGAGAGGAAGTCATAACCTATCACAACAACTCCCCTGACCCACTGGACTATCTCTGGGTACAGCTCGATCAGAACAGAAGAGCCAAGGATTCGGATACCTACAAAACCAACACCAGTGAAATGAGTGACAGTATGAGCCTCCGCGAGCTGAAGGAACTGGAGCCGGATTTTGATGGAGGATTCAAACTCGAATATGTTCAAACGGCCAATGGTGAATCTTTACCTTATCACATAGTCAAAACCATGATGAGGGTGGACCCTCCCCAACCCCTGATGCCGGGGGAAAAGTTCAGTTTCAGAGTCAAGTGGTGGTATAATGTCAATGACCGCATGGAGATCGGAGGGCGCTCCGGATATGAATATTTCCGGGAGGATGACAATTACCTGTACACCATCGCTCAGTTTTTTCCCAGGATGGCCGTCTATAATGATGTGGAAGGATGGCAGAATAAGCAATTCCTGGGAAGAGGTGAATTCACGCTTCCTTTCGGAGATTATGAGGTGTCGATAACGCATCAGGATCTTGCGATCTTTGGTAAAGCCACACGCCCAGTACCAAAAACGGAATTATGGCAAAAAATTTAACAATTCTTCGTGACTTTTTCTTGGCACGATTATTCTCCTCAAATTGTCTTGGCTCAACAACACGCATACGCTTTTTAGTATACAGGACGGATGCCCTAAAGAATCCTCTCTTAGTGCTTCTCTTGAGCGACACGCAAGCTAGCGGCTATTTGGCCTAGTTTATAGATCGAAAAGATAATGAGTACGCTACCACCCCAGCTCAGCCAGACAGATAAGTCACGCAAAAAAGCACTAGAGGTCGCCCCAAAAGTTGCGAGCAGCGGCGCGAGCAGGGACGTTCCACATGCAACACAGCCTCCTGCTAAAACGGCCATTAACATGCCGCCAATACCGCTCTTTTTCGGAATGTTCTTAAGCCCCTGATGCTTCAAAACATATGCAAGTAGTACGATATTCAGACCAAACAACAGCGAGAACACTATGATTCCTAAAGCCTGGAGGCTATCGTAGGTCGTAAAAATGTCTCGATACGTTTCGCTAAAGAAGCGTATTTTATCTAAAAATGATATCGGTGCATCAAAGACGATATACCGCACCAAATCCAGATTGAGTGACCACAAAATGAAGCTGCTTGAAACGAATGCACCAATAATTACACCAGCGAGTGAGGCGGGCTTACGTACGACGAACCAGACCCCAGCACACGCAACACGAATTCGTAGTACCAATATTGCTAGTCTCGTTTTCATCGCAACTGAATGTCCAGTAGAGTCTTAAAAGTGTTGTAGTTACTTGGCCCAGTTATTTTCTGGCCTCCTATGACAAAACCTGGTGTTCCAGTAACTCCATCATCGGCGCCGAGAAGCAAATCAGCGTCGATAAACTTGTTCTTAGTTGTATCTTCAAGGCAAGCAGAGAAAGTTGACATATCTCGAATGTCGTCCGCTACAATCTGAACAATCGTATCGACGGTCAGTATGTCACGGAACTCCGCGGCCATATCGCCTTTTGAATAATAGTTATCCCATACATAGTTGTATATTTTGTCGTGGTAGGCGGGGAAAAATCCTTGATCGTATGCACAGTATGAGCCCCTTGCTGCACGCCCAGAGTCAGGACCAATAAACGGGTAATTACGAAACTCTATACGAACTCGACCGCTATCTATATATTCATCTCTCAGTTGTGCTCCAACCCCGTGATGAAACTGATTGCATGAAGGGCATTTAAAGTCAGCATACTCTACAAGAGTAACTGGCGCGTCTGCACTGCCAATAATGAGTGCCGGCCTGTTTTCAAAATCTGCGTTTTGCTCGATATCTGCCGTTTCGTCTTCGAGTTGGTTGGATTCTATGTCACTCTTTGAATTTTCATCGTTAACATCTGAGCGAATAAATACCAGCCATCCGAATACGATTAACAAGCATACAGCAGTTAGGGTGAGTAGTTTATTCACTTGTAATATTTAAGCAAATACTTAAATATCGTGCAAGCTATGCCTGTATACTGTTATATATGGACGAGCAATTCGAACAATTAGTGTCTGAGGCTATTGATCACATACCCGCACAATATCAGGAAAAGATGAAGCATGTCGCAATCATCGTGGAAGACATGCCAGCTCAGGAACAGCGTCAAAAATTAGGACTACGACATTGTGACGCACTGTTCGGCTTGTATGAGGGCGTACCGCTACCCCAGCGTGGTGGATATACCCTTCAAATTCCACCTGACAAAATTACCATATTCAAACACCCAATGGTTGAACTTTTTCCCGATATCGCAAGTCTGAAAAAACAAATTTACAAAACACTCTGGCATGAGGTTGCACATCTCTTCGGCTTAAACCATGACCAGATTCACAAAGCTTCTAAATAGTAATGACTGAATAGCAACCATTTCGATTGAGCTCTTAGTTACACGACTATTACGCCAAGGGTATCCTCTCGGCTAAAGACATGTTAATCTGTACATATAATGAGTAAACATAAGCGCGCAACGACATTTTATTGTTTTTCACCGGCAGTTATGCTGGGGACATTTTTTATTGAAATTGCTCTAGTTTTCTTTACATTATTTACGCGCAAACTGAACAAAACGATAAAGCTCGGCATAGCAATGCTTATGTGCCTTGCTATTTTCCAGGCTGCGGAATACGGCATCTGCGAGTTCTGGTCTCTTAACGATGTCGTTTGGGCTAAACTAGGCTTTACTGCCATCACACTACTACCGCCGCTTGGATTACATCTAGTGTATTCAATAGCAGGAAGGAAAGTCGATTGGCTTGTATGGTTATCCTATATAGCCGCCGCGGTATGGATTGGTGTTTTTGTCTTTGGAACGCTTATGAAAGGAGCCGTTTGTGAAGGCAACTATGTCATATTTCATATTCCAGAACCTCATGAAGGCTGGTACTACCTATACTATGATTCACTGCTCATAATTGCTATGTCGACTGCATTTATGATGAGCAAAACCGAACAGGTCAAACGCGTGAAAATTGCCCTACAGAGTCTTGTTGTCGGCTATCTCGCATTTATTGTGCCCTCAATTGCTTTCACAACCTTTGACACCTATCATGGAGTGGATAGTCCACTCCCATCTATCATGTGTGGTTTTGCCGTATTATTAGCCCTTATACTAACATTTCGCGTGCTACCATATAGTTCTAGAAGGAGATAAAGACTATGCGTCAAATTATAGGTCACACGACTGGTGCGGATCACGACGACACTGTCAACTTACTACATATGCTCCTCGAAAGACCCTTACTGCTTGCCGCGGTTGCCATTTTTATTGGAACTATAGTCTTTCTTCTCAGAAACATCGGGGATTCGTCTCACTACGACAAGTAAATAATGATTTATTGGATCGCAATGACAACTATTTTTTCAGTATTGAAATTGCGTGATCCCAAGTGTCGTTCAGTGCACCGTACTCAATCCAAAGTAGACATAGCGGTTCCAACAAACGAGATTTTTCTATATCACCAATATCTTGAATATCTTGCCATCCAAGTTCTGTAAGCAGTTCTTTAACATGAGCCTTCGCCGATTCATTATTGCCGCACATGAACATAGTTGGGGTCCCGTCTTTAAACTGCGGTTGGACCATGTTTTTGAAATTAATAGTGTTGAGCGTCTTTACGACATGCGCGTCAGTCAGAGTTTGCTGCACCATCTCACCAGCGCTCATATTATGACCAACGGCTAGTTGTGGTCCCTCATCGTCAGAAAACTGGAGTGGGTTCGTCACATCTATGACGATTTTGCCCGATAACTCTGGCCTGATAATGCCCAGGACATTCTCGGCAGCGTGCCAAGCAACCGCCAATATTGCCATTTCGCCGAAATCCGCCGCCTCTGCGTACGACCCAACGGAGAGCTTCGACTTGTCATGCTTTTTTGTCCATTTTAATTCTTTTTTGCTCGTGTCTCTCGTACCTATCATGACGCTGTGGCCAACTTCTACCAGTCCTTTAGCAAGGGCTTGTCCAACGTCACCTGATCCAATTACCGCTATCTTCACGCTACACACCAGCCTTTCCTGCCATTCAACACAAGCTGTCTGCGCCGAAAGGCTTTTTGAGTTAGTTTTCCTTTTTCTTCTACGTTGCTCGCATCACCGAATTTGCTATACGGCTCGATCCGCTTCTCGATGAGAAAAGAAAAACTATTCTCAAATGTAGTATGAGTGAGAATCATAAGCCCATTTTACGGTATTTTGCCGAACCTTTTTTTCTTTTTTTTGGTATTTTCGTTACTTCGCTGGTTTGCACAGGGGGTAGTTTACTTTTTGAACCGCTTGTCTTTTTTGTACCAAGGCTTGTGCTTAAACCTGCTTTTTTACCAACTCCTGCGTACAGTGACGCTGGGCGACTCATTTTTTCAATAACAACGATAACAAGTGCTGCGGCAAATATCTGCAGTGAAACATTTATCAAAATAACATCAAATCGTTTTACGAAAACATTAAAAACATTGTTGAGCAACTTCGTCGTTTCTCCGCCCTGGATAGTAAATGAATTCGTGTACCTAGGAAGAATGAAGCCGAACACAATTGTCGCCAGTAGGAAAGCTGCAGCGCTTGAGAATAAATCACGGCCAAGTTTGCGCATGCCTTTACGCATAGGTCTCCGTAAAAACACGTACACCATGAGTGCGGAACCAAATAAAATAGACGCTATCCAGATACCCTTTTGAGCTAGTTGGTACAGCTGCGGCGCGAAGTCATACTGGTCCTGAATATGTTTTCCGCTCTCAACTTTGGGCAAATCAGCCTCTGTAAAGCGCACTTCTTTCAGGAAGTCAGACGCTAACAAATCCTCTCTGACTTTGTCCTTTACGAAGCTGAGCGGCACATTCTCAGGACGGCATTCAAGTTCAAATACTGTCGTATTTCCTAAATCAACTTGCGTACAATTCGGCAAACTCCCCAGTCTGTTTGCTGCATAGGTGCTCACTCTGTCAATGAACTCGTTTCTTTGTTGTTCTAGGTCTAGGACAAAAGATAACTTTTGATCCGTACCGTCTAGCCAACGGAAAAGCTGATCAACAAAAGACTCAGTTTTCTCTTTCAGATCCACCGGTGCAAAAGATTCTACTGCAATTTTCTGAATCTCAGGGTCATCAAAAGGTAGAGCACTCCGCTTTCCCTCACTTGCCTTGATGTTATCAGTGATGAGTGCTGGAACAAATTGATTATAGACGTCTGACTCTATCAGAGCATCTTTTGTCACCTGTTTATTACCGAATACCAGCACAAAGGCAAAAGACAGAATGAATAGTAGCAATGTGGTGTGTAAAAACAGTGATGAAAGCCAACGAAAAATACCACGCGCAAACCGCATATGGTTAGTATGTCACAGCTCGTAGGAAAACTAAACCTGACACGCTTGTAGCATTCTTGCTGATAAAGATTTGCCGCTACTTGTCAGCATCCTTCGGTGAAGTTCTGCAGCGGTTGCTAAATCGCCAGTTGCTATGCATTTACCAACAAATTTAAGTGCTGTCTTATCATAGATTTGACGTGCCTCAAAACTTCCAAAAGTCTCGAAACAAGTTCTTGTGAGGGCCTCTAGGCCCCAAAGCTCAGCCGGACTTTTCGCTCTGCCTATTACACCAACTACGGCTTCGTCGTGAGTCTCACGAGCACGCAAACCTCCATATGGAGTAAAACATCCTGTCGCTAAATCACGTGCAACCTCAAAATCACCCACTTGAGCGAGCTTTTGGATTGATACACGTGTCTCGTTATCGTAGTCGACTTTCAGTGCAGCAACACTTTGACCCCCAGCAGCCTGCAATGCTACCCGAATACTTGTCATGTGTCCCCAGACGTTCTCACGAACTTGCCGTATATCTTCATCTGTTGGAGTATGCGCACCATCATCAGGAAGTTGTACTTCGCCTGCAAAATAATGCTGAATTGCACTGCGAGATAGAGGTCTCATCTTGGAACCTGTATCGTTCGGATATGGTGCTGCTTCCGCATAATCCAAGTACTCTAGTTTTCGAGTTGATCCAAATAGGTACATGGCAACATTCCGAACAAAAGCACGATCAGGAAAACTATCTAGCTGCTGCAAAACAGTTTCGGTCTGCCCACTTTCTGCATGAGAAACTGCGGCACCTATAAATTGCACTGAACTCGCTAAATCCGGCCCAACTGCATACTGAGTGCTGTCCGGAAAAGGAAAAACCAGTCCAAGTTCCTGAAAATCTCCTCTTTTCATACTATTACAGTACAATTAATATGAATTAATTGCAATTACATTCTGTTAGCGACAGGGATGTTAAGTAGACTCAGTCCATTCATCATAACCTGACGAGTCGCTGCTGCTACGAGAAGCATTTGTTGCTTAATACGTGAATCTGGGTTATCAATGATACGTATTTGCTCAAGCAATCCATTAAACTGCGATGCAACCTGAACAAGGTACTCGGATATTACTGAAGGCTCATACCGGGTAGCCGCAGTTCTAACAGACTCGCTAAAGTAACCTAGCGTATCAACTAATCGCGCTACACCGTCGTTGCTCATTACGTCCATAGCCACCGTGGTATCTTCAAATGTTTGGGCGGCATCCTGCAAATTAAATCCAGCATTTTCCAGAATCGAATTTATTCTCGCAACAGTATATTGAAGTGACGCGCCGCTATTTCCCTCAAATGACGTCACTTCATCGGGATCATATACAATCTTTCGTTTTGTTGCGCCTTTTAGATCGTAGTAGATAAGCGAGCCTATCGCTACCTTACCGATTATTTCCTCGACTTCTGGCGTTGAGAGCTGCGTTTCTCTGCGATCTAGGTTTCTATATACCCGTTCGCGAACGTTTTCCTTCAGAATCTCAACAACATCACGAAGTGGTACTACATTTCCTTTTCTCGTTGACATTGGACCTTCGGGTAGCTCTACCGCACCAAACGATACGTGGTGTAAATCTGGTTTGTGCGCGACACCCTTCGCATCGAGGTATTGACCCATTGAATCAAAAACGTTTGCAAAATACTCATTCTGATCACCCCCGACAACATACACAATTCTGTCCGGATCAAACCATAACATTCGTGCTGCTATTGTCGCGAGATCTCTGGTGCCATAAAGAGATGTACCATCAGGTTTCTGGATTCCAAGGGCATCGCCTTTTTTGCGACTAGGCTTAACTTTCACAACCCCTTTATCATCAACAAAAGTCAACCCAGCTTGCTTGAAGGCTTCAATAACAGACTGATTTGAAGACTCGTAAACAGACTCTCCGAGAATATATTCGAACTGAGTTCCGAGCTGTTCGTAAATCTCGTTAAATTCCTTCATACTCAGCTGGGACGCCCATCTCCAGAATTTCACTGCGTCCTCATCACCGTTCTCAAGTTTCACAAACCATGCTCGACCTGCGTCTTCTAGCGCTGACCTGCCGTCAGGCGATACGGCTTTCTCATTTGCGATTTGCACGTTAATCTTTACGTAGAGCTGGAGTAGTCCTTGTACTTGTCTGGACGGGTCGGGGCTTGTCAAGTAATCTTTAACTTCATCTCCCCATAGCTCAACAGCACGTCCGAGTAAACCAAATTGCGTACCCCAGTCTCCAACGTGATTATCTCTAATCACATTGAAGCCATTGAACATCATAATTCGTCGAAGAGCCTCACCGATAACGGTTGAACGAAGATGCCCGAGATGCATTTCCTTCGCAATGTTTGGACTGGAAACATCCATCACAATCAGCTTGCCGTCTCCATCTCTGTTTGCACCATATGTATCACCTAGCGTTAATATGTCCTGTAGAACTTTGCGCCCAACGGCATTTCTATCAAGCTCAACATTAATGAACGACCCATCAACTCTCGCTTCTCTTACGTACTGAGTGCCCTTCGATCTAAGCTGTCCTGCTATCTGTTTAGCTGCTTCTTGTCCATGCAGCTTCGCAATCGCATGCGCAGGAATCGCAAGCTGAGCATCACTAGCCACATTATCCGGAGGCCGATTAACAGGCAGCCTTTTTGAACCAGGAAATTGCTGTTCAGTATACGAAGCTGCGAGCTCACCTAGCACATTTTTTATACCCACCATACCAACTTCGTCAGCATTTGGTAACGTGTTTGGATCTATGAACCTAACAGGAATTTCGGGCGAGGGAAGTTCAGGAACAATTATGCCGTGCCACATACCTGATTCCGCGTGAAACGCTTCTGGGTTTTGTATTCGTCCGCTAGCTGGCATATATACTCCTTGTTATTTTTTAAACTAGTGTAATTAGATAGTCTCGTATCATTCGTGCAACTGGTATATATTGGTCTAGGTATTCTTTCATTGCTGCGTGACTGCGTTCATCAACAACTTCTGCACCGGCGATCACTATACCTGGCGGTCTATATAATTTACTTCCGCCGCCCCGACGAGTTCTCGTCAGCGTGTGCTGCATCGAGACAAAGTGACCGTGCGGAACTAGCACAGTATTTTCTTCGGTATTTACTTGGGTACGGCCTACTATGAACTTTACTGCGAGGCCCCCTGCACCTGAAGCGTACAATTCAGCCCTTGATCCCAGAGAAGTGATAACTGCTTCTCGATACGGAAGCTCAGCACCTACGTCCTCGTGCAAATCGAGCAAATGCATTGAAATAGGGTGAAGCCCAGTCTGTCCATCGTAAAGAATTTCACGACCTTCTTGTATGAGATCTTGAACTATAGCATTACTACTTCCATGTCCCTGAACTGCCATAGTGCGATTTTACTATTATATTGACCGTTTATCAATAGAGTAGTGAAAAATATTATTTCGTGTTGAGTTATCTCTATAAATAATACCCTCGATCATTTACTTGAAGGATAAAAAATGCTATCCTGGATTGATTGAACTTAGAAAATAAGCAAATTTAAAAGGAATTTGTCATGTCCAGGTTATGGGGTGGAGCACACACATCGTCCGATGATGACGCAGTTGCTTTTGCGTCTAGTTCTGATGTGTCATACAGAGAAGCCCCTGAAAACGCAATCGTCGTACATGACATTGCCACGAATCTCGCTCATGCAAAAGCATTAAGACAAGCTGGTTTACTTACCAGCGAAGAGCACAAAGCAATTGAGAAAGAGCTCAGTAAGCTCAAGGAAAGCCATGAAAGTGGCCAATTTGTATTTGATCCATCGTTTGAGGACATACACTCCCAAATAGAATCAAAGTTAACTGAAACAATCGGAGAAAGTGGCAAAAAAATACATACCGGGCGATCAAGAAACGATCAGGTTACTACGGACATGTTCCTATACTCTAGAGAGCATGCAAATGAGATGCTACAACAAATTTTGGATCTTGTGAGTGTTCTCGAAACGCTATCTAGGCAACATCAGAATACGATATGTCCAGGCTATACTCACTATCAAAAGGCCGTCGTAACGTCTTTTGGAGAAATCCTTGAAGCCTACGCAACTATGTTTTCTCGTGATGCTCAAAGAATTAAAGATGTTATTAGCCTCTTTGACTATTCGCCGCTCGGCGCTGCTACCGGGTATGAGTCTTTGATGGCCGTTGATCCAGGAATTGCAGCGAAAGAACTTAACTTTTCAGAGTCATACAAAAACAGCATTGATGTCATAACTACTCGTGGCGAGTTTGAAGGCTCCCTCGCACACGCGCTATCCATGTTTGCAACTCATGCCTCTATGCTCGCTCAAACACTTATCGTCTTTTCTTCTCAAGCCTACGGCTTTATTACGCTAGATGATGCATACACTACCGGTAGTTCTGTCATGCCTCAGAAAAAAAACCCCGATATTCTTGAGATCGTGAAAGCAAAGAGCGTACTCGTACAGTCCTTGTCTTCCTCCTTGCAGAACTTGCTGCAATCAGCCTATGTTGGATTTAATCGTGATAGTCAATATAGCAAAAAAATAATTGTAGATGTTGTGAACGAAGTAGCACGCATCCCTGAATTTCTTTCTGCAATAGTATCAACAATGCACGTCAACAAGGCCTCAATGAAAACAGCTGCATCAAAAGATTTTGTTACCAGCACTGGATTAATGGAACTCATCGTGCAAAACAAAGGCATCGCCCTCAGAGATGCAAAACAACTCATAGAAAAAGCTGTCGCATTTTCTGACATCGTGGATGGAACTATTTCCTTTGACGCGTTTCAAAAAGCTGCAAATGAGATGCAGGTTGATGTAGATTTGACAGAAAATGTGCTCAAGGAGTGGCAAGACCCAACGTACCAGCTTGATGTCCGTCGACGGCGCTTCGGCGTGTAATTTTTATTTTTCAACCTAGATATTTTAGTAAACAACAGTAATAAGGATACATTGATCATAATGAATAATTCACCAAAAAAATACACAAAAGTCTCTTCGTACGAAGCGCATGAGGGAGAAGTCAAGAAGGTAGTACTTCTATACAGTGGCGGTCTTGACACGTCTATGATGTTGAAGTGGATTCAAGAAGAGTACAACGCAGAAGTAGTTGCACTGACTATTGATATTGGTCAGCAGAAAGACGACCTTGAGGCTGCAAGAAAAAAGGCACTTCGCCTAGGAGCAGTAGAGGCAATTGTAGTTGATGCAAAAGCAGAATTTGCAGAAAAAGTGCTCGCAAAAGGCATCAAGGCAAACGCGAGCTACCAGGGCGGATATCATCTGTCCACTCCAATGGGACGCGTCATGCTTGCAGAAAAAGCCGTTGAAGCAGCACACAAAACTGGTGCCGATGCAATTGCACATGGCGCGACCGGAAAAGGAAACGACCAGGTAAGGATCGAGGGCTACTGACTAGCGATTGATCGTTCGGTCAAAATACTTGCACCAGTAAGAGAGTGGGATATGGACCGAAGAGCACAAATCCAATACGCCAAAGATCACGGCATCGAAGTGCCTGCAAGCATTGACTTCCCATACTCTGTTGACGACAACATGTGGGGCATGACATGGGAAGGTGGTGAAATCGAAGATCCAGCGGTCATCGCACCAACTGACAAGTTTTTGACTGCCTATACTTCGCCGAAAAACGCTCCGGAAAAGCCAGAACTCGTTAAGATAACTTTTGAAGAAGGATTACCTGTAGCGGTAAACGGAGAAAAATTACCACTACACGACATCGTTAAAACTGTAAACGACCTTGGTGGCAAGCACGGAGTAGGCATTATCCATCTTATCGAAGACCGTGTCGTTGGCGTAAAGAACGGTGGCATCTATGAAATGCCGGGGGCTCGTATACTCGTCGAGGCACACAAAGCACTTGAGAGATATGTATCGACAAGAGCTTTAAACGAGATTAAAGAAACACTTGATATTAAGTGGGCATACCTATGTTACGGAGCGCAGTGGTACGACCCTGCTATGCGCGCAATCAATGCTTTGAACGATGAAGTTAACAAAGTGGTCGACGGAACAGTAACCGTACAGTTATTCAAGGGATCCGTCCACGTCGCTGCCATGGAGTCGCCAAACGGACTCGACTTCACGTCGTTTAATAAAGACGAAGGTGTCGTGTTCAATGTAAACGCGAGTGCTGGTTTCATCGAAATCTACACGCAACAAATGAGAACTGCAAATCAGCACTATATGCGCAAAAGCAAGTAGTTCGTGTAATTAAACTCGGCTTCTCACAAGAGGTAGGGTGGAACATCGTAGGTTGCCGCCCTGTTTTGTTGGCTCGTCAAATGAAATAGGTATAACTCTCATACCAGCATTTACTAGCTCATTGTTAATTCTGTGTGCAGAGTCTCTAGTAATAACTGTTTTTGGATCAACTGTAAACATATTCGTATCTAGAGTATTTTGCTCTTCAGGGGTTATAGAAATCATCTGATAATTTCTTCGAATTTCTGGCGGAATATACTCCATTCCATCACCAAAAATGAGAGCCGCTTCATTGCCTACAGGGACAAAAGTACAGTCCAAGTGCAAAACATCAAAACCAGAGCTAAGGCCCTTCAGAGGAATCGCTACTGGAGTGAGGCCTTGTTCGACTGCTAGCGAAGCAATGAAATTAAAGCCCGCTTGGGTTGTCCGCTGGCTCAAACCAACAAAGACGTGATCTTTGTCGACAACGACATCACCACCCTCGACAACCGCACTTTCAGGAGCCCAGAAAACTCGATCTTCAGGCATCTGTTCGATTAGGTGGTTAATCCCTCGCCATTCGTTCATTCTAGAACGACGTGCCATTGATGAAACGATAAAGAGTTCTCCTAAACTGAACCCGATATCCCTAGGATAAACCTGATTTTGGTTCCCACTTTCTGGAGGAAGTGGTGAGGGCCTATGGACGATAACACCCATCTTTTCTAGTGTCCTGGTTAGTCCATCTAGCTCTGCAATAGTTTTCCTCTTGGCTTCGGCGCCCTGATCTTCATTTTCCGTTGACTTCAAATTATTGCGCTGTGCATGAAAACCAGGGTGAAAATTGTCACCCATATTATCAGCTATTCCGACAACAACCTCTACAAGAGGATCGGATTCGTTGAACTGCATCGGCACTATGCGGCCTGAAGGCGTTGGGTCTAGTTCGGCGCGCACGTGATCTATCATGCTACTATGGTTTCATAAAGTTTGACTTTAGTCAAAAGTAATATATTATTTACTTACATAAAGGTACAATAGGAGAGCAGATTATGACAAGAGGCGAAGGCTTACCCGTTCACTATCAAATTTTTGATCCTTCAAATCCGATGCATTTAGAATGTGCTGAAGTATTAGTTGGCTGGAGACAGATTCATCATGATAAAGAGTTAGCTAGAGCGAATACAGCTGATGATGTTATCCCGGCCATGCTACCGCTCGACCTTGATGCCCATGCGGTAGGAATTATGGTTTTTGAGGCGGGTGATAGTGCTGATGCTGGCGCGCAAACTCTTAGAAGCTACAATGCAGTGAGAGATGTGTACTACGACGATAGGGCTATAGAAATTGGAGGACTCATCACTGAACCTGCCGAAGGACAGGTGAAAGAAAAGAGGGGATGGGCATGGGCCGTCAAGCCACAGCTATATCGAGTAATAGGAGAGCGATGGCCAGGCTGGCGCATGCTAATATTTGCAAACGCCAAAAGTCTAAGAATGAATGCAAAGATGGGCTTTACGGCAGTAAGCGGTGTGCTACCAGCTGAAGCACTCGCAGCGTGTAAGGGGTGTCCTAACTTTGCCCGACAACAAGAGCAGGGCAGAACATGCTGTGATACCCAGATAGAATTAGAGGCCACTCCCGAAAACCTAAAAACAGCTAGCGACTTTGCGATAGCTAGTGCTCGTAGGTATGGTATCAATATTTAAAGTTTCCTCCGCACGCTTTAAATAATATTTAGATTGCATTACGACTTATGTCAGTACTACAAGAAGGCTACATTCCGGTTGACGGGGGCACGAGCTTTAGGCATAGTTATACAAAACCTGCCTCTGTAGGGCTTTGTGATTTTAGCTTACGGTGGGGCGTTGTCAAGATGCAACATTAACGAGCATTAGCGGGCTTGCATTGCGGCCCTCGATCTTAACCATGCAATTTTCATCTCAAAATCATTGGGGCCTTCACGTGCTATACGTCGTTCCCGTGGACCTAGCTTGTACCTCTCTGCTATATCAGGATATTTTGGCGCAATAGTGAACATAAGTTGATCTACGTCATAGGTGATCGGGGTAATCTGACCTGCACGGTGTATTTTTTCCTGGAGGTCCCGTCGAAATTCTGAGCTATCATACCACCCAGCAAGAAAATCTTCATCAAATTCGACTTGATCATAACTCGTGTCTACTTGTGCTAACTCTACTGTTCTGTGAACGAGCGCATCAGCCATATCTACAATCTTAAACGCCTTTTCAAGCGCTTCTGTGTACACGTTTCTAAGCCAAGCTTCGTACCTTTGAATTGAAATGTCCCCCCTAATGGTAGCTTCGAGTAAATCAGTATATGTGGTATCAAGCTCATGGAGGCGCTC
>JAGQNQ010000027.1 GCA_020428015.1 Candidatus Saccharimonadota bacterium
TTAGTAATTACATTGCTCATCTTCTTATTATAGCACACTTTGTTAATTATAGCAATCTTCCTATCAGTAATGCTCCTGTCACCGCTTCGCTTCAATAGATTCCTCAAACTGCCACCGGCAGTTCTCTCCTATCGTTCAAGTCCCCGGTATCAAATAAAAATGAGCCAAGATAAAGGCTCCCCTTAATTTGGTGCGGACGTGCAGGACTTGAGAATCGTCGCTTTCTTTGAAAACAAGTTTTCAAGTGGCGCGGCTTGCTCGGAGTGCCACTGGCACTCCTCCCCTGCTGTTCAAGTCGTTCTCCGACAAAACAACAAGCCGACCTAGAGGTCGGCAGGTTGTTTTGGTGCGGATGAAAGGACTTGAACCTTCACGAGTTACCTCACTAGTTCCTAAGACTAGCGTGTCTACCAATTCCACCACATCCGCGGAATGTCCACGTATTATAACGTATTTTTACCTCTTATAAAACACTAATTTTGCGTTTCCATAGCGTTTTTCGTCTATCTTTCTGAGGCCTTTGAAGTCGATGTGCTCGGCAGGCGGAAGAGAAAGGACAAGTAAACCGCCTTTTTTCACGACTCCAGCACATGCATCAATCGCTTTCATACCAATTGCGTCATAGGGTGGATCGGCAAGTACGAGATCAAAGTCGAGTTCGGGCTGATTCGCCAGCCAGGATTTCACATTCGCACGATGAACCGTCATGCGATCTTCGTCTGTTATGCGGTTGCGGTTTTCCTGCAATACGTCAAAAGCATCATTATCAAGCTCAACAGACCAAACCCGCTTAGCACCACGGCTCAGTGCTTCAATACCGACGGCACCCGTTCCAGCAAAGGCATCCAGTACATCTAGACCAGTAATGTCCCCGAGGGAATTAAATAAGGCACCGCGTACTTTCTCTGACATCGGATGCGTTCTATTACCCGTCGGATCTTTCAGTATTCGAGATTTGAACTCACCAGCTATGACACGCATTACTTACTCCTGCTGTTAAAGTGAGGTTGTTTCATGCTAGACACTATAAGCGAAGTGCAGCCAAAGTCACAATATGTGGCTTTGAGCGAAACGGTGTCTAGCATGAAATGACGGAACGTCACTTCTTACCACGCAACAACCCTGCTTCTCTCAATGCGCTATACCATACGAGACATACCGTTTTTGCCATGATGGGACCTAAGTGGTTTCGAACATCTCTGGACAACTTCACTGACCAGCCTTTTTCATGAAATCGGTCATACATATCAAGCAGTGCAATTTCTCTGGCAGCACGCTTAAATACTTCTTCATAGCCAATCTCTGCTAATTCTTCTAGATCCTTTTTTGTAGGTTTAGCAGTTTTCATTTGAATTGGCGCCAGAATAAACCCAACACCAATTTCAAAAAAGCCATGCATGCTCATTAACCCACCAAATCCGTACATCTGCCAATTGCTTTTCAACTTCTCTCCAACCGTATCACCCGGCATGATAACTTTATTTTTTATTGAGTCGCGACTGTGTAGGCCATCTCCGCGAATTTCAGTCAACTTTTCTTCATACGGAAAATGATGGGCCGGCGTTAGGCCATCAACTACTGCGTGAGCCAACCATGCTGCATCGAAGGCAGCCCGTTCCGGAGAGCCTTTCTTCAACTGCCAGACGAGCTCTTCATAATGGTCTTTGATAATCTCAAGTAGCTTCGTATCTCCAGGATCAAACGGGTCATAAAAATGCCACGGCTCGTCCTTTGCAGGACTTTTACTCTTAATCCCGTCGGGACCATTTTTTCCTTCAAAATGCAGTATATCCCTGATCGTTGGGAATTTATCAATGTTTTTTGGCGCGAGCACACGCAAATAACGGCGTGAGACACGATCAACTTTCTGATGTGCACCAAAAATAGATCCCGAAAAATTAGTAAGTGTTGTTCCAGACCACATATTAAAATTTTGTAGGTACTAAATACCTACTCCTACTGGCTCTTCTTCATTTAAAATTCAATTCTTAATTCAAGTTTGTTACGGTACGAAGTCGATCGACTTTCGTTTTCAACTGAGGATATTGTAGCAGATTTTCACCTTTTTTAATATAGTCCCGAGCAGCTTGCCTCGCTTCAGCAATCAGTTTTACATCTGTTATTTTTGCAACTCTGAGGTCGAGAGCACCATGCTGCATAGTCCCATAGATAGCTCCCGGACCGCGCAACTCTAAATCGTACTCTGCTAACTTAAATCCGTCACTTTCTTGTTCGATAAACTGCAGTCTTCTCGAAGTTGTGCCATTGTCTGTCAGTATGAGCACACAATTTCCAGAAAGCTCACCACGCCCAACACGCCCACGTAACTGATGAAGTTGCGCTAATCCAAAGCGATCCGCACCCTCTATAATCATGTGGGTCGCGTTCGGCACATCAACACCAACCTCAATGACCGTTGTTGATACCAGGATATCAACTTCACGATTCACGAACCTCTGCATTAGATCTTCTTTTTTGTCAGCTTTCATCTTTCCGTGCAGGATCTCAACTCGCGCATTTGGAATCCAAGACGCAATCTGGCGCGCAATATGAGCAACACTCAATCCTCGTCCTGGCTTTTCATCATCTTCAATCAACGGGCACACGACAAATGCTTGACGTTTTTCGCTGATGACGCCACTCAGACTTTCGTAGAGCTTTTGACGCTCCTCGGGCTGAACGATCTTTGTGCTAACTACTTGACGATTCTTTGGCTTTTCCTGCAGTAATGATACGTCCATTTCACCGTACAGTGTGAGAGCGATGCTTCGCGGGATTGGCGTGGCAGTCATGTTCAGAATGTGCGGCATTTCGCGAGCTTTCCCTTGAAGAGCCTTTCGCTGTTCAACACCGAAACGATGCTGTTCGTCAATAACCGCGAGTCCAAGATTATCAAAAACCACATGCTCCTGAATGATTGCGTGAGTCCCTATTACCACCTTCGCATCTCCACTAGAGATTGCGGATAGAGCATTCTTTTTTTGACTAGGGCTCAAACTACCGCTTAGGAAAACGATCTTTTCACGCACCCGAAGCGGCAATAGATTGTAGAGTGTTTTGGCGTGTTGTGAGGCAAGTATTTCCGTCGGCGCCATCAAGGCACTCTGATAGCCGCTTGCAGCCGCATTGACGATAGCGATTGCCGCCACCGCAGTCTTACCAGAACCAACATCACCCTCAAGTAACCGGTTCATCGGGCTACCCTTCGTCATATCCTGCAATATCTGCCAGGCGCTTTTTCGTTGATCAGATGTTAGCTCAAATGGGAGACTCTTCACGAAATTTATAACAATTTTTTCGTTAAACGGTATATGAAGTGCTTTTTCTTTCGCAAAATCATGCTTGTTTAGCTCACTTGCAAGACTCATAGTGAACAGCTCCTCGAAGCCAAGACGCCGTTTCGCTTTAACTAAATCATCAAGTGTTTCTGGAAAATGCATGGTCATGAGTGCTTCCGATAAGTTCATGAGTTCCTTTTCTTCTCTCAACCAGGAGGGTAGTGTTTCGGTTACGTCAACGTGATTAAATGCTTCTTTTGTGAATCTACGTAACTGATGAGCACTCAGTCCTTTTGTAAGCCTGTAGATAGGCACTAGACGAGCAGTGTGCAACGGAAAACTACTGACAAGTTCACAGGTTGGATTTGATATGACGAGATAACGGAAATTCTGGGCAAAATCCCCGCTGACATAGTATTCTTCTTCCGCTTTAAGTGACTGAGCTCGATATGGTTGATTGAACCACATAACTTTCACGCTACCCGTCTCGTCGCTCGCCAATGCCTCAGTGATATGTAGTCCTTTTTTAGAATATCGACCACGGATATTACTAAATCGGACTTTTACCGTCACGGGACCAGGTCTAATGGAACGCACAGCCTGTACATGGGAATAGTCGTCAAACGCGCGCGGTATATTAGCTACAAGGTCAAGAGGCGTCCGCAGGCCGAGCTTACCCAAAAGCTTTTCAGTGTTTTCTCCAATTCCCTTAATCTTTAACAGTTCGGACATATCTTCTAGTATGCCACGTCCCTAACTGCTTTCCTTTATGCAACTTTTCGTAAGAGGTACACGGTACTCGGCCCAAAATGGGTTTTTGCAAGAGGCTTTTGGGTGAGTTTTTCAAGACGCAAGAGTGCTTTTTTTCCAAAAAACTTCTTAAATGTTGATGATCGGAAATTTGAGGCGCTAAGAGTTGCTTCAAGTTTAAAGCCAGCTTGCGCGAGCTGCTTTCTGACCGTTTTTGGATTGTGGTTTACGAATGGAATTTCATCATCGCGTCTATTTGCAGCACTTCGGATATCTACAGGGTCAACCGGCACGCCTTGTAGTTTACTTGCATATTTCAGTCTGTTTTTAAAGTGGGCGTTATTTGCAAATTCGATTAAAAAGTAACCGTCCTTTTTCAAAACTCGATTGATCTCCTCAAAAGCAGGCATTGGATCGGGTAGGTGATGGAGGACTCGTACAACCAGAACCAGATCTACTTCACTATCCTTAAACGGCAGATCTTCGGCTTGGGCAAGCTTAGAAATAACCTTAGGCTTGTCTTTTAAGTATTCTTTCGCGATATCGAGCTGTTGTTGTGATGGCTCCGCTAACGTTACTTCATCCGCAAAATTGCGCAAGAATACCGACAGGCGTCCGTAGCCACCACCTACATCCACTGCCTTCTTAAAAGTCTTACCTTTTAATAAACGCGCAATCGCAAGTTCTTCAGCTGCGTGCTCATACTCTCGTCCGTCCCAGTAACGAAGATAGTTGTGGGTGGGATCGTTATAGTGATCTGCTTTGTTTAGTTTCTTCTTAGATTTCGTAGGCATAATGCGAGTAAGTGTAGCGCTTTATTTGATTTCTAGCAAGGCTGTTGCGTTTTTGCCCCTCCGTAACACAACATAGCCATTTAATACATCATGGGTATCAATTTCACGTTTCTCTAAAGGAATTTGTGATCCATTAATATATATCGCATTACTTTCTAGGAACCTTCTGGCTTCGCCTTTAGAGCTGGCCAAATCTGTATCAACGAGTACCTGGGCGAGCTCGGCACCAACAGAGGTCGTAACGGTTTTTAGTTCGTTCTTCAGTTCGCTAAAGTCACCGCTTGTTAGACCTGAATACTCCTCTTCACCAAATAACACCTCACTGATACGACGTACTGACTCCGCTCTCTCTTCTCCATGAACCAACTTTGTTGCTTCATATGCAAGGTGTTTTTGTGCTAAGCGGTTACTACGGGCTTCGTTATTTGCCAGCATAATATCGTCAATTGTTTCTTTATCTAGATCGGTATATATTTTCATATATTCTTCGACACCCTCATCATCCGCATTAATCCAGAATTGGTAGAACTTAAAGACACTTGTCTGGTTTTCGTCAAGCCAAATAGCACCGTCTTCGGTTTTTCCGAACTTCTTACCAGTCGCACGGTTTATTACAAGCGGTGAGCTCCAAACATGAGCCTCTCCTCCAGCGATACGTCGTATTAAGTCGACACCGGCGATGCTGTTTCCCCACTGGTCTGCGCCACACAGTTGAAGTGTTACTCCGTGCTCTTTGTAGAGATGCAGAAAATCGTAACCTTGTATGAGAGAATAGCTGAACTCCGCGTAGCTGATACCTGCGCCGTCCTCCCCTAGGCGTGATTGGACAAACTCACGACCAAGCATGGTACGCATCGGAACGTGTTTGCCCACCGCTCGCAAGAATTCAAGATATCCAATATCTTTAAACCAGTCATAGTTGTCGACAACCTTGAACTGCATCTTGCCAAAAACCTGATTGTACTGAGCGCTAATTGCCTTTTTGTTAGCCGCTATTTGTTCTAGAGTCAACAGGTCTCGTTCTTGAGCCTTACCATCTGGGTCACCAATCATGCCTGTCGCACCTCCGACGAGCAACACAGCTTGGTGTCCGTGTTTCATAAACACACGTGCCATCATAGCTGCCGCAAGATTTCCAATAGTCATTGAGTTTGCGCTCGGATCTACCCCCCAATAAAAAACAACTTTATTATCATTTAAATACGTTATGTCTTTGTATGTGGTTTGATTTACAAAGCCGCGCCACGTCAGCTCTTCTGCTAATGTCATATTACTCATGCTACACCACAGTATACCGAAAAATAGAAGTAATTTCAGCGTTTTATAAGCATAACTTTTGCTATACTAGGTAGTGATTAATGGAGTTGAACCAGAAAGTATATGGCTACCTCTAAAAAAGACCCTGACTTAAGCGGAAAACGCCGCTCAGTCAAGCGACGCGTCAAGGGCAATAAGTTTGTTACAAAATCGGGAAAAACAATTAAGCTCAATCGAACTTTGTCGGAGAAAAGCAAGGCTCGACGTGATGCAAAGGCGCTACGAAAGGCTGAAAGACTAAAGGGCATGCCAAAGGGACGTTTTAAACGTATTCTCTTCCGCATGCATCCAAAACAACTATATAAGTACTGGTTTAGCCGAGACGGCGCCTACATGGCTCTTAAGTTAACTGGTATCGGATTTGCTGTTGGTTTCTTATTCTTGGCGGGTCTTTTTGCATACTTTCGAAAAGATTTACCAAATCTGCGCGATATATCAGGCAATAACATTGGCGGAAGCATCCGTTACTATGACCGTACTGAAAAGGTGTTGCTCTGGGAAGATTATGACCAAGTTAAACGTGTACCTGTCGAATCAGAAAATATTTCTGATAATCTTAAAAATGCAACCATAGCTGTAGAAGATCGAGATTTTTACAAACATAACGGCTTTAACGTTAAGGGCATTTCGCGTGCTGCATGGAACAACGCCTTCGGAGGAAGCACTCAAGGTGGCTCAACCATTACACAGCAGTTAGTTAAGCTCACAACTGAAGGTTTTTCGACCGATAAAACAATCACTCGTAAGATAAAGGAACTCATTCTCGCCGTCGAATTCGAACGAAGCTACTCAAAAGACGAAATACTCGCTGGCTACCTAAACTCAGCCCCCTACGGTCCAATTGAGTATGGCGCCGAAATCGCGGCTCGTACCTATTTCCATAAAAGTGCAAAAGATTTGACAATTGATGAAGCTGCTCTCCTTGCCAGCATTCCAAAATCACCTCCAGTGTACTCGCCATATGGACCAGCTTTTGACAAGGAAGAGCTGCTCGGACGTCAAGGATATACACTCGATGTTATGGCAGAAGAAGGCTACATAACGAATGAAGAGCGAGACGAAGCCAAAAAGATTGACACTGTTGCAAAGGTGCAGCCACGAACGCCAACAAAATACACCGGTATCATCGCTCCTTATTTCGTGCTGGCCGCGAAGGCACAACTAGAGTCGGATCTGACCGAAGCTTCATACAAACGAGGCGGCTGGAAAGTAATCACGACTGTTGACTTGAACCTACAAAAAATAGCTGAAGAAGAAGTCTCGAGCGGTATCGCACAAGTCCAGCGACAACGAGGCGACTCAGCTGCCTTTGTTGCTGAAGATGTTACCAACGGCCAAGTTGTTGCACTTGTCGGCGGTGCTGATTTTAACAATGAAGAATATGGCAAAAACAACTTCGCACAGCTGCCGCTACCTCCTGGGTCAAGTTTCAAACCGTATGACTATTTATCGTTAATTGAGCATACCGAGAATGCTGGTGCTGGTTCTGTACTATACGACACGCAAGGACCGCTAGATGGTTATCCTTGTACCATCAAAACACTTGGCATAAACAAAGGTGGAAACTGTTTACAAGACTACGACTTCCGGTACCCAGGTGCGCTGACGCTACGTTACTCTCTTGGTGGTTCACGCAACGTACCGGCTGTAAAGGCAATGCTCATTGTCGGCGTTGATAAAACTATTGAGACGGCAAATAAACTTGGTCTGTACGACGATGCAAGACAAACCGGTGGCTATAAATGTTATGACAACTTCGAGGAACGAATCGAAGGCCCTTGCTATGGTTCGTCAGCTATCGGTGACGGTGCATATGTACATCTAGATAAGCACGTGCACGCTTATTCAACGATATCCAGAAATGGCAATAAAATTCCGCAAACGTATATCTTGCGCGCTGAAGATTCTCGAGGCAAAAAATTATATGAGTGGGAACCAAGCGCTGGTGAACAGGTTGTCCGACCAGACAGCGCCTATATTGTTGCAGACATCATGTCAGATCCACGAGCTAGTTACATGAGTAGGAAATCACACGATTACAAGGGCTGGGACTTTTCTCTTAAGACTGGGACTACCAACGACGGAAAAGACGGCTGGCTGATGGGCTTCTCAACCAAATATGCAGCTGGCGTATGGGTCGGACATCACACGAATCAGGTGAAACTCAGTGGATTCATGGAAACGATGACACAACCTATTTGGACTAATTTCATGCAGCGTGCGCACGACAATATTGAACCAATTGCACGACCGCGACCAGCCGGCGTTCAAACGTTGCCAGCATACGTTGTCAGGAATCATGTGGGCGTGAGCTCCATCGAGCCAAGTCCAAGCACAGACCTATTCCCATCATGGTATAAAAAACCTGGTGGCGGAAGCTCCGACGAGAAAATCAAGAAAGACAAAGTATCGCAGAAGCGAGCGACAGAGTGTACACCGCCATTAGCAGTTGAGGAGGTGTCCCAAGGTGATGCCGCACAATACTCAAGTGACCCATTCTATAATTCGAATACTAACAGCGAGGATAAGGACGATGTTCACAAGTGTGAAGATGTGAAACCTGCGGTTTCGCTAACTGCAATAGATAATGGTGGGGGTAGCTACACATTTGATGTATCGGTCTCTGCTGGAACACACCCTATCTCATCCGATAAGTTTGCAGGACGACTGACAGTTAGCATCGATGGCAATGTCATCGCCAACGGTGCCAAAGACATAGGGGCTCCTGGCATATACCAGTTTAGCTATACTTCGACACTTAATTCTAACGCGACGGTGACAGCGACGGTGACTGATAGTGTGTTGTACGAAGCCCAGGCATCAATAGACGTTGATTTTGAAACGACTCCACCGCCAGCAACTACCTTCTTCAGAACCTTTAGCAACCAGCCAGTAGTTGCTCGTACAAATATCACCTATACTACTGTTTAGCTCTTGGTCTTCTTTGGTGGCTCAAAACGAGCAAACACCATCTTGCCAGCCTTTGTCTGTATCATACGCTCGACTGTAGCAGTAACCTTTGTGTTTCGCATCTTTGGCGTGGTATTCTCTATTACCACCATAGTTCCATCCTCTAAGTATCCCACTCCTTGGCCCCTACCCTCACCCTTTTGGATAACCTTCACTTCTATTAGTTCTCCTGGTAAAATTTTTGGACGCATAACCTGAGCGAGCTCATTGACGTTCAACACTGTAATCCCTTCGCTATCTGCAACCTTGTTTAAATTAAAATCGGTTGTGCACAGAACCGCTTTACGCGATTTTGCGAGCTGTATAAGAATTTCATCAGTTGCCTGTGTTGAGTTCTGCCTGTAGGAGTCTACGGCTACCGTAACACCTTTGACAGACTGCAGCTCCTTCACCATATCGAGTCCAAGCCTAGCTCGTTCACGCTTATGTGGATCTCGTCCGTCTGCAAGCAGTTGCAGCTCTCTCAATACTACTTTTGGTACGATAATCTTCCTTTGTAAAAAACCACTTTTTACGACGTCCACCACTCGCCCGTCGATTAACGCGCTTGTGTCCATAACGACACTGTGTGCTGTCTTAGCCCATGATGGTTTAGCTTTTTTCAAATCTATGAGTACATAGAGAATCACAACGCACAACACTAGTGATATTTTATCTACCATCAATCCTTCTCCAAAAAAGTATTTAATGCTTCACGTATGTCGCGTACACTGGTCAAAAATGATTGTTTTTCGCCTGTTTTTGTACGAGGACCGATGGCAGCATCAAACCCGAGTTTTTTGGCCTCCGCTACCCGCTTCTGAATATGAGGTACGTGCCGAACCTCACCGCTTAGACCCAATTCTCCAAACATAACGGCATTTTTCTTTAGTTGCATCCCCTTCGCAGCACTTGCAATTGACATGCAGATAGCGAGATCTGCTGCGGGCTCATTGACCCCTATGCCACCAACAACATTGATGTAAATATCCTTGTCACTTAAACGTAACTTAGTTCGGCGCTCGAGCATGGCTACCAACAAATTAAGTCGGTTCAGATCAAATCCACTAGCAGCCCGCTTCGGATAGCCATAGGATGTTGTATTTACAAGGGCCTGGATTTCTACTAATAATGGGCGAGACCCTTCCATAGTTGCTAATACAACCGACCCGTCAGTGACCTGTCTTTCTTCGAGAAGTGCGGCTGACGGATTGTCTACAGGCACAAGGCCCCCTTCTTTCATATCGTAAATTGCAGCTTCATTCGTTGAGCCAAAGCGATTTTTGACTGACCTGAGTACTTTGAACCCTCCATACCTGTCGCCGTCAAGCTGCAATACGGTATCAACGCTATGCTCCAAAAGCTTTGGCCCTGCGATATTACCTTCTTTCGTTACATGACCGACAAGTATGAGTGTCGTGTCGTGAGTTTTTGCTGCCTGCGTAAGCATATTTGTACTATTGGTAATTTGACTAATTGAGCCTGGTGCTGAGGGTATACTCGAACAAGCGACTGTTTGAATCGAATCAACAATAACAACCTTGTACTCGCCGCTCGCTATCGTCTTTGCTATATCGTCCGTACTTGTGCTCGATGCCAGCTTGAGTTCAGAGGTTAGCTTGCCAAGTCTTTCTGCTCTCGATGCAACTTGATGCGACGACTCTTCACCGCTCACATAAAGCGTTGGGGTTTGTGCTGCTACATCATGAGCAATTTGTAGCAGTATGGTACTTTTTCCAATTCCCGGCTGTCCCGCAAGCAACACGACGCTGCCCTGTACAAATCCACCACCCAATACCGTATCCAGCTGATCATCTTTACTAGATATTCTCGGTTTTGATTCATTTTTCGCTACTTCAGCAACTGCCTGTACTTTTAGCGATCTACCAGACTGAATGACCTGCGAATTCACCTCAAGATTTTCTTGTAGAGTACTCCACTCACCGCATGAAGGACACTTTCCTGCCCACGAACCCTGCGAATGACCACATGACTGACAGACATAACTCACACCGTTCTTTTTTCCCATATACGTACTAGTTTACAGTTGTTCGGCGCGAGTGTCGATAGCGTCGACTAACTGGCGCTCTTCAACTGCTATTTCGTTTCTTTTTGTGACAATAGTATTGTATTGATCAATAAATATTTTCAACTTGGCGACATCAGCATTATATTCGTTAACCTTGGCATTGTAGCTCCCGACGCCTTCGTTAAATGCATCCGGATTACCGCGCATACTTTCAAGCAATGTTTTTTCTTGATTAAGTGCCTGGGTTTGGAGTTCTAAATCAGCATGCATACGGGTTATTTCACCGTTCAAGTTAGTGAGTTGCGCATCATAAGCAGCAATTTGTTTTTCGCGCTTTTCAAACTCAGCGGAATAAGCTTCGGAAAGCGTTACAACGGCAGACCTGTCTGAGAAATACCTTGTATAGTATTCTTCAAGATCCTTCGGCAAATCTCGAACTTCTGTGCCCAAAATAGAATGTAGCTCGTTCATGACGATATTTGGATCACGTTCTTTATAACTTGCAATATTTTTACGAATTCTGTCGTTTTTTATACGATCATAGGCTTCCTGCAGAAGTGAGTTTACTTCAACTTTTTCTTTTGCAGAAAGTCGGTCATAGGCAGCATGTAGCATCTCGTGAGCAGCAGTTACTTCCTCAACACCCGCTAAACGCTCGTCGGTCACATTGTATAGATAGATACGCCTATGCGATTCGTAGCAGCCAAGGACGATTGTTTCTTCACCCACCGTACAACTCGTCTGAAATTCGGACTTATCCAGTATCTCTGGGTCATGAACATAAAAAAGCTTTTGCCCGAGATTGTTCATCCGAGTAGATTCGGCGAGCTGCGAAATTTCTGCGCTCGGAGTGTAATCGCGCAGACGCCACCAGTCTAATATGTCCTGTATATGTGTGACTGATACAAATAGAGAGACTCCGCTTCCAGCTAAAACGACGAGCGCAAGGATTTTTTTTAGCTTATGCATAGCATTAGTGTAGCAGAAACAACTTTACTAGAGGGCACTTAGTTCGTTGCTGATTCTCTGGTCAGCGTAAATGTAAGTGCATTTTTTTTGCAGCCAATCTTTAGGATGTCACCTTTATCTAAATCACCGCTGATGAGTTTGTCAGCAATGTAATCTTCGATTTGATCCTGAATAAGACGCCGCAAAGGACGAGCGCCGTTTTTATCATCATATCCCTGTTCAACAATATATTCCTTTGCTGCGAGTGACAACTCTATCCCTACGCCCTTGCGAACGAGCCTATCGCGCAACTCATTAATTAAAAGATCGACAATTGATAGCGCATCTTGCTTCGTCAAGGCACGAAATACGACGACTTTATCTATTCTGTTTAGTAACTCGGGGCGCATCAGTTTCTTTAGTTCTGACTTTACTTCGTCTTTTACTTTCTGATGCAGAGCGTCGAGATCCTTGAGATCTTGCTTGTCTTCTGCCTGAAACCCAAGTCCAGCTTCTTTTTGCATTTTATCAGCACCAACATTGCTGGTCATGATAATAATGGTGTTGCTAAAGTTAATCTTGCGACCCTTAGCATCGGTCAATGTTCCATCCTCAAGCACCTGAAGTAACATGTTAAATACATCAGGGTGTGCTTTCTCTATTTCGTCGAATAAAACGACACTATACGGCTGTCTGCGAATCTTATCAGTTAATTGTCCACCTTCATCATAGCCAACATACCCAGCAGGTGCGCCAACTAGTCGGGCACTTGTGTGACGTTCCGAAAACTCACTCATGTCGATTTTTACCAACGCGTCTTTGTTGCCAAAGAACTCACTAGAGAGTTTGCGCGCGAGCTCAGTCTTACCAACACCAGTTGGTCCCATGAATATAAATGAGCCAATTGGTCTTTTACTGCTCGAAACACCGCTACGACTCCGTCGAAGAGCGCGTGATACGGCCTCGACCGCCTCCGACTGTCCGATTATATGCTTGCTTAGATTCTTTTCTAGGTTCATCAGGTAGCTTATTTCAGATCTAATAACCTTACTGACGGGCACGCCCGTCATTCGGGATACCACATCTGCAATGTCATCACTCGTCAGTTTAATACGTTTTGCGCCCTTGTTGTTTTTCTCGAGCTTTAGCATTTCGGCCTCTAGTTGACTTAGACGTTGTTTCTCTTTTGCTGCTAGCTCGTAGTTCTCTGCGTCGACTGCGTCATCAATTTTCAGTTGTACAAGCTTCATTTCTTTCTGGAGTTCTCGTACTCGGGGCGGCGTCTTGCCCTTTTCAACACGCAAATGAGCAGCTGCCTCGTCAAGCAAGTCGATTGCCTTATCCGGCATAAATCGATCTTGAATATAGCGGGCGGCAAGATTAACCGTATCAATCAAAACTTCGTCATCAATTGTGACTGCATGAAAATCCTCATAGTGTTTCTTTAAGCCTCGTAGGATTGCAAGTGTTTCTTGTTCGGTTGTTTCAGGAACTTGAATCGGCTGCAGTCGGCGCTCAAGCGCTGCGTCCTTCTCAATATGTTTTGTATACTCAGCGGTCGTCGTTGCTCCTATCATCTGAATCTTGCCACGAGCAAGCGCTGGCTTCAAGATATTACCCGCATCCATAGAGCCTTCTGCCGACCCTGCCCCAACCAGCTGGTGGATTTCGTCAATAAACACAATGGTTCGCGAGTCGTTTTCAAGCTCTTTCATGACTTTTTTGAGTCTGTCTTCAAACTCGCCTCGATATTTGGTGCCCGCAATCATTGCCGCTAGATCAAGAATAACGATTCGTTTGTCAATGAGTGCGTCGGGTACATCATCAGCGACAATACGCTGCGCCACCCCTTCGACAATCGCGGTTTTACCGACCCCAGGTTCCCCAATGAGGACTGGATTGTTCTTGGTTCGACGGTTCAAAATTGTAACAAGTCTGCGAATCTGCATTTCACGACCAATAACGGGATCCAGTTTACCCAATTTTGCTTGTGCTGTTAGATCAGTACTGAATTGATCGAGTAATGTTTTTTTACCTTTTTTTCGACGTGTCGTACCAACTTCATCAGTTGAATCATAGCTTTGTTTATTGAGCAATTGTTCCAGCTCGCTGAGCATATCTTCGACACGTACGTTCATATTGCGAAGTAGAATAGTCGCACTGGCATTTTTTTGACTTAAGATACTGTAAACAATGTGTTCTGTGCCACAGAGCTCTTGAGCGTATTCTTGAGCGACTTCC
>JAGQNQ010000028.1 GCA_020428015.1 Candidatus Saccharimonadota bacterium
ATATCCAAAAACGGACATATTGAACAGCTTCGCTAGGTAAATGCTCGCACCAATATGGATGCACGGGAAGACATGGTTGTAATATATATAAAAATATAGTATAATATAATAAAGTATGAGTGAAAATTTTAGAGATCTTTCTCCTGATAATCCGTACCAAGACCTGTTAGGAGATGATTATATCGATTATCAGATGGGCAATATTAATGCTGATGGTTTATTTGACCCTCTAGACTTTGAGGTCCCTGAGTACGACTTTTCATTTCGTACTGATAACGAATATTTAGATATGCTTAATCGACGTCAGTGCCAGTCGATGTCAAGTTACGAGCGATCGGCTTTGTGCAAAGACATACAGGAAAAAAGGGCGCAGGGTTTAGACTATAGTGATGATATGGATAAAATCGTCAGTGGTAATATCCGGTTCATAGGCTGGTTTGTGCGTGAAACTATGGGCTTTCATAAACAAAAAGATCTGAAATCTGGAAAAAAACCAACAAGATCCAAAATACTTCCAGGAGTTTACTTGAGAGATTTTGCTGGCATGCCCCTCGATTTTGCAGACAGATTTCAGGAGGCGACCTTAGGTTTCATGAATGCGGTATTAGCCCATGATGCTGAAAAAGGCGATCTAATGACTATTGCTTTGTGGTACATGGAGGGAGGCATTATTAAAGCTACAAACGACGCATCTCACGATTATGGGGTTAGAATTCCTACTCATGCTCAAAAAATTATGCGTAGAGTTGTATCTCTGCAAAAAGCTCATGAAAATGCTGGTACAATACCAAATTTAGATGATTCGACTCAAGAACTTGAAACGGATAGAGTTAGTATAGAGGCTGCTGCCGTTAATATATATAGACACCAAGCAATATCGCTTGAGCGAATATTAGAAGCATATCAAAGAGACGGGTTTTCGGACGGTTGCGATGAAGACGTAGTAGGACCGGCAGAAACTGTATACGATCCTGAATCTCAAGATGCGTTTGATGACGTGGAGCAAGCGGTAATGGTATTCGCCGCTTTAGATAAAGCATTGGGTGATTTAAGTGATAGGAAAGAACGGGTTATAAATTTGCGCTTTGGGCTAGATGACGGGGTCGCAAGAACACTTGAGGCCATTGGAAAATGCATAACTAACTTGACCAGTGGTCAAGCCGAGACAATTGGTATCACGAGAGAAAGAGTCAGGACGCTAGAGGCTGAAGCTCTAGCAGAACTCCGTCATAATGATGTCTGGTTTAAGATTGGAGTTAACAAGCCATATAGATATGGCTACTTTCTTGAACATGAGGCACCAGTTTTTGGTGGGCTACCACAATATATTAGACTGAGCGAAGCCATGACCGTTGATTTTGGCCTAGAGGGTCATATCATATTTGACAGGTCGCCCGGAGTTAGAAAAAACCCTCCTACTGGTCAACCAAAATTTGTCTACCAAGAAGACTGGTCTGACGACTAGATTTTAATTGTTGCTTCTTGGAGTGGGCCGGTGGTTCGTTCATCAATTAAAGCGCAAACTTCTTTGATAATTTTTGGCAAAATAACTTGCTCGTCGTCTGAAAAATTCTGCAATACAAAATCTGCCGAGTCGATTTTTGATTGTCCACCCGTCGATGGTTTAGGGCCGATGCCGATACGAATTCTGCCAAATCCACCATCCGGTTGGTCTCCTATAATGGATATGAGCGATTTAACTCCGTTATGCCCGCCACTTGATCCGCCAATGCGGGCACGAATTGTACCGAAATCTATGTCGAGCTCGTCATATACAACAACAGTATCGGCATTCTGAATCTTATAAAATCTCTGTACGGCACCTACGGCTTCCCCGCTAATGTTCATCATGGTTGTCGGCTTTACCAATATGACACGGGTACTCCCGACATTTCCGGTTGCTATCAGGCACTTCAAATCCTTCTTCTCTATCCAATTGCTGAACTCGTGAGAATCTTTATACCTGTCTAGGGCCATAAATCCGGCGTTGTGGCGCGTTTTAGCGTATTTTGCGCCAATATTACCTAAACCCACCACCAACAAGTTCTGGCTATTCCCTAGCGTGTACAGCGGTATAGAGTCTGAATAATTTTCTTTTTTTCTATCAAAAAGTCCCATACTCACAAGAATTATGAAGTACCGAGCATTAAGTAGCAAGACTTAAATAATGATTTTGTAAAAAGTTATTAAAATGTTATAAATAATTTTATGGCAAAAATTGAAGGTGAAAGTTTTGGACATAGAGAACTTTCGGAAGAAGAGAAAAGAGTACTTGTAGAAATTGACGCATCAAGAGTCAGAGCTTTTATGGATTTGTTAGGCTTGATATTAAGTCCAAAAACCTTTACTGAAGAGGGCCAAGATATACCTACGTCTATCTCTGGCATAGAGATAGGTGGGGATATTAGTAAGTATGATCAATACGAAGAACGCTTTAAAGATTTCTTCAGTGAAGAAAGAGCTAAAAAACGTGAATTATTATGGGGAGGCTTTACTCTTGAAGGATTAGGTGTTGCTTTTGTAGGTCTTGGCGAGCTTGGTTGTAATGACATCACTAGAGTAAGGCCTGAGTTAGGTGTCATCGCTGATCCGACACGAGATAAAGCGTTAATTTTGCGAGCTGATCTATGGCATGGTAACGCAGAAGACTCTTGGGATTCTGGCTGGGATCAACACTCATATTCTGCCCGTGATTCGAGTCAAAAGATAGCACTTCTAAAACCTATCGATGAATGGGGCGTGTCGGTACACAGAGGTCATTATGATGTATCCTTACGAGAAGATCCGCATTTTCTATATAACGGAGATCTATACCAGGCTGACGTATTGCTTCAGAGAAGGTCCCTTTATACACCATTAACTGCGACTCTTGGCAAAACTTTAGTGAGGGTTGATCGTAGTGAAGACTCAAGAGGATATCCAGCTTATAGCTTTGATTACCAAATCGAACCGCACCATAATGTATATGCTATGCACTATTTTGTACTAGATTCTTATTCGTCAGTATAAATTATTTTGATTTCCTTTTTCGTGTCGACTAGGGTGTTCTAGCTGCTAGACAACTGTATAGTGTATTCATTGAGTAATATTTAGGGTAGTAAGTACGGGTTGTTATAAAATATTTTTTGTACTATTGTTTTATGGTTTGTTGTCTTCGGATGTAATACGGCGTCACGCTTTCTAATACATGCCTCCCGCTTTTTAGTATAATGGGAGGATGTAGCCGCTGTAGGCTGGTACAAGTTGGTAGTTGTTTATTGTGGAACTGTCTTAACCAATCATAATGCAGACTATCAATTTGATCTACGAAACCAGGTTCGCCAGACAAAACACTACTCGGCTTTGCTGGACCACCATCAATTGTAGGAAAGACAAAATCTATGTCTTCAAAACGCCATGTATTTCCTGGATTTTTAAGCTCCCTAATTAATCTCACGAACTCAGCAAGTTCAGGTATTTGTGATATTTCGGCATTTTCGACCGTATCTTTTACGATTCTACAAACCTCACCAGCTATGTGTGGTGCAGCTCGACCCTTACCATCTGACATGAGTATTGGAACGCAGCTCGCCGATGCTGAATTTATGAATGCAGTTTGCGCATTTGGTTGTTGATTCTCACCTACAAACTGCTGAAAATCTCCAGACACGGAAATAGTCAATAAAGATAAATGAAAGTTGGGATCGTTTGCGAGTCGAATAGAACGAACATGAACTTCGTCTTCGGATAGCATGCTCTCTGTTTTGTAAGGGTCTAGTACTTCACTCATCTGTAGTTGCAAATTATTTATTACTAGTTCTGTCGCGGTTGCCGTTGTTTTTGAACTTCCGACCTCCAAATTTTTCGTCACGTTGTTTTTCGACATCTCGATCGATAAACCACAGCTGCACAGGCGTACCAGAGTAGTCCCACTCTTCTCGCAGCATTTTTTCCATGTGTCGTTTGTAGCTCCAGTGTAGATACTTCGTGTGCGCACCAAAAATCTTAAACGATGGGATTGGGTTCCAGTCCTCTTGCACCATGTAGCGCAGTTTCGGCTGACGGTTTTTGAGCCCTGCAGGAGGGTGTCTATCAGTAATCTTCTTCAACCAATTGTTAAGTTCACGCGTAGTTCTCACCTGTGCTCGCTTCTCCATAATATCTAAAGCCAGGTCAAAGATTTTGGAAACATTTTTGCCGGTTTCAGAGCTAGTAAACACAAGAGGTGCCCAAGGGATGAAGTTAAAGTCGTTAGCGATACCTGGAGCGATGTCGTCACGGGTGAAGGCGTCTTTCTCCTTGATATCCCACTTCGAAACAACGAGAACGAGGCCCTTGCCCGCTTCCTTGATAAGTCCAGCGATTTTCTGGTCAAGTGCTACTGATAGCTCGTTAGCGTCAACCAGTAACAGACATACATCCGCCTGTTCGATAGCCTGTAAACTTCGCAGAACGCTGAAGTGCTCAATCCCCTTCTCTATCTTGCCACTTCGTCTGATACCAGCGGTATCCAATAGCTCAAGTTCACGTCCCATGTATTTGATAATCGTATGGTTGACGTCTCTTGTGGTACCTGCCCTATCAGCAACAATGGCCTGCTGTTTTTTCGCGAGTGCGTTATAGAGGCTGCTTTTGCCAACATTTGGCCGTCCGAGGAGTGCGATTCGTATGCGGTCATCTGCCTCAACGATGCTTGCCGATGGTAATACTTCCTCAAGCGCTTCCTCAAGCACGTCAAAACCTTTTTTCTGGGTCGCGGACGTGGCAATCAGTGGTTTAATACCGAGTTTTTCGAACGCCTGCACCTGCTCTTTTTTCGCTTTATCTGCCTTGTTTACGAGCAGAATAAGCTTTTTTCCGCTCTTAAACGCCATTTTAGCGACGCGGCGATCTTCGTCAGTTATCATCGTCGTACCATCGACCGTTACAAGGATAATGTCTGCGCTGTTGGCAGCCTCTGTAATCTGGTCCTGAATGGTAAGCTCAAACGCGTCTGCAGCGTCTTTAAGCCCAGCAGTGTCTACCAGCCAAAATTGCTTGCCAGATTCTAGCTCTGCCTTCGCTGTGATGCTGTCACGAGTCGTACCTGGCTCATTGGCTACAATGGCCTCTCTGCGGCCAAGGAGCGCATTGAACAGGCTAGACTTGCCGACATTGGCTCGCCCGACAATCGCAACAATCGGCACACGCTTACCCATCACACACTCCTGCCAGCCGCCAGAGGCGTCTGCTCTGAGTGTGTTTCCGGCGCATCACTGTGTTGACTAGCTGTGATGCTCGCTTCACCGTATTTGCATACGGCTCGTTGCGCTTCTCGCTGTCGCCTTGTGCTGCATCCTGATGGAAAACCGTGTGTACTTTCGTTTTACTCATTCACTACAGTATACCAACAGAGGTAGAATATTGCAACTCTTGACAAATTATGATATAATTAAAAAATATACTAAGCGCCTGGTGGTGTTAATAGCCTTGTAGTAAAGCCTTTTTGGCCCAGAGCCATTTCGGCTAGCCCGCCAAAAACCACTAAACGAGAGACATCAAATCCTGCGACGTGATGAGTGCCTTCCAAAACTTGTTGTTCGGTGTAAGAGCGATAATCAACGATCCTTATGATCTCAGCTCCGTCTATCTCAACACTTTTTGCATAAGTAACGGTAACTTGGTCAGGTTCCTCGTACAGCAATTTTGATGCTTGCTCATTAATGACAGGAAGTTTAATGCTAATGTGCTTATCTACACTTCGAAGGCTCGGGTCAAAAAACACCACCATATGTAGGCTTGGATCGACAACCACACCGCTAACATGTGACGCGCTTGCTAGTTTCTCCACGACGACACCATGACGGTATTGTGTATAGGGCAAAAGCAGTGCTCGCGCGGTTTTTATTCGTGCTCGGCAGTTACCCTTACCCGTTTGAATTGCCGTGAGTGGATCGCTCGTCTTTCCTTCGTGGTCTGCAATCGGGATAAAATCTTCTACAGTGTCGAGTGCTGCAAGTACGATAGCTCGGGATACGAGCTGTTTATCGCCTAGATGAGCTTTGAAAGCTTCTCTGAGATTCATTGGAAGCTCTTCCGCGCTAAGTGGTGGATGAGATTCAGGTCCTAGAATTACTTGATTTGTCATGCCTGCCCCATTAATAAGTTCAGACCAAGCACGGTTTGCTTATGTGCTGGTGACCTTTCACTTTTTGACAATGCGTCAACAAGGAAGTTGGCAGCCAAACGTGGCAGAATTAAATGCCGTTGCTCAACGATAATTACGCTGCCAGTATCTCTGTCGATTCTTTGATTCCAAAAACGTACATCGACTTCTGGAAACGGAGTCAATGTTCCACCCCGCGCATTTTCGGCATCGCGAATCTTAGCATGTACTTCTTCTCGTCTTTGTCGTGATTTCAGGTCGGCTATTTGCACAGGGCTACGCACAATACTCAAAGTTCCAATTCCTTCTGGCACTTCCCCGTGGATTGTAGTGTAGAGTCGAAGTTTTTCTGCTAAGCTCGGATTTTCCATAGTGCTCGGCAAGGAATCCCAGTTATTATCGACGTCAACAGTTGCTGTGCCCTGATTTTCTGCAACAATATTTGATGCATGCTGGTTGCTGTCGGTACGCAGTTCAATAAAGGGATCAAGATGCCCAAAAGGAGCGAATAGTGTGTGAAGTGTGCATGCTCTTGCGATGCAGCAGCCCTCGAGTATTTCCTCAGCCTTTTTCGGGCATGCAGGAGCTTCACTATAAAATGGTATGGTTCTGTCGACAAAATCAACAGCTCGTTCCACGATTTCGTTGATTTCAAACCTTTTATCCGAGCCAAAGGCCTCTTTGTACATTTCAGGGTGCGCTTGGCCATAAGCCGGAGCTAATGATAAGTCGAACATAGATTATATATTATAGCATAATATCATATAAAAGTCTATAGCGTTTTGAACTGTTTTGGAGCAAGGGGCTCAAGCTTGTACGGGCCAAGTTGTGTTCGGTGCAGTGTCTCCACGCGGTAGCCGAGAGACTCGAAGCTTCGACGAATTTGGCGATTGCGCCCTTCGTGAATACGAACCTGGTATGTTTTGCCGGCTTCTAAAGGCAGCACCTCCAGTTTACTTACTCGCGCGTCACCGATGTTGACGCCTCGCGCGAACTGAGCGATGGCACCGTCAGCAAGCGGCTTATTGAGTGTTACCGTATAGACTTTTTCTTTGTCGTTGCTTGGGTGCGTGAGTTCCTGCATAAGCAGTCCGTCATCAGTAAGCACAACCAAACCACTCGAATCCTTATCAAGTCGTCCTGCGATATTTAGGTTTTGCATGCTCTTCTGTAGAAGCTCATACACGGTTGGACTGCCCTGTCCGTCCTTACTACATACGTACCCTATAGGCTTGTGTAGTAGGACAATGCGGTGCGAGCGAGGTGTCGCTACGAGCTTTTTACCATTAACAACAACCGTGTCTTTTTCACTAACGTTAGTGCCGGGGTTAGCGACCTGGCGATTTACTACTATCTTCCCTGCGGCTATGAGTTCGTCTGCCTTGCGGCGGGACAAGTTACTGTAGCTCGCAATAAAGCGGTTCAGTCTCATTAGCGTCTAGTGTATCAGACTTTACAGTTTATAGTGCAATGGAATTAGGATCTATTTTAGAATCTGGTGCAGGCGGTTCAATCGCAACGTGGCTATCCGGAACAGGTGCTGCCGCTGCTTGTCCTTTTGCTTCTTCCTTTGCAACGAGTTCATCAAGCTTTGGTTTTGTGTCTGCGTTTAAATCGTTGATAGGCTCAATAACCTTTTTTCCAGGCTTTGTTGCAGGAGTGTTTTCTACGACCGTACTGTCAGTTGCAGGAATAGGCGTTGGGGTCGCTGGAGCCGGAGGTGTTGCAACAGGTGCAGGATCAGGAGTAGTAGCAGGAGCAACGGTTGCAGGTGCAGGAGAGACCGAACTTCCCATCATACCCTCAAGTTGTTGAGCAATAACCTCCTCTTCTTTCACGAGAGTTTGTTCCGTTGTTACATTATCATTCGTTACAGGTGCAGGAGTTGCTGCTGGTTCCGCAGGTTGAGCAGCCGGCGACGGATCAGCCGCGGGTTCAGGAGCAGGTGCTGCAACAGGTGCAGGATCTGGAGTAGCAGCAGGAGTAACGGTTGCAGGTGCTTCAGCTGCAGGAGATCCGGCAGGTTTTCCTTCAAGTACTTCTTTCGCAACTTTGGCGACATCCTCCAGGGTAACTTGAGACTTAACAAGGTAGCGATCTGCACCAAGTTTCTCGGCTCGGGTCTTGTCTTCTGCTTGTGATAATGCGGTCATCATGATGACTTTAACATTCTTTGTCTCTTCGGTCGTACGAAGGATGTCGAGCATATCAAAACCGCTAATTTTTGGCATCATCACGTCTGAGATGACTAGATCGGGCTTTTCTTTCATCGCGACGCTTAGGGCTTCTTCACCGTCTCGAGCACTCACAATCTCATACCCTTCGGCCATCAGCCGGGCTTCATAAATTTCCCGTAGGTTGTTATCGTCTTCAACGAGCAGAATTTTTGCCATAGTCGCTTGTTTACCCTTCCTGAATTAAACGCTTATGCATCTTTAAATTCAATTGTATCATCCTATTTACAATTTTGCATTTTGAATTTCTGGCTGAGCACTTGCTTCTTCAGTCTGCATTTTTCGCGCCCTCTCTCCGTCTAATCGAGGTAAGTTAATATAGAAGGTGCTGCCTTTTTCCACTTCGCTCTCAACCCATATACGTCCGTTGTAGAGCTCGACAATCTTTCGGCAGATATAGAGACCTAGACCCGTACCGCCAATCGTGCGTGTTGCGGAGTTGTCGACACGGTAAAATTTCTGAAATAGGTGCGGTAAGTCAGTTTTTGGTATACCAGGTCCGGTATCGGATATTCTGAACTGGACCACTTCGTTATCGCCAGTGATGCCTATAGAAACCTTGCCAGTTTCAGTGTATTTCACTGCATTGTCAAAGAGGTTCGTGATAACTTCTCTAACTCGGTCAGGATCGGCATGTGTATAGAGCAATGGCTTGATAGTTTTTTTCGTTGCATCTATGTTCTTTGCTGCGTCGTTCTGGGCAGCCCCGGTTAGGAACTCCAGCTGTAGGCCTTTTTTTTCAGCAGAAAATCGTAGGTCATCAACAAGCTTTTCGACAAACTCTCCCATCTCAACAACAACAGGATGGTTTGTAAGGCGGCCATCTTCCGCTTTTGCGCTAGTCAGAAGGTCTTGGAACAACTTGCCGAGGTGTTGTGTGCTTGAATGGGCTTTCTCAAGGTAACCTCGAGCCTTGGCGTCGATGTTTGTCACCTTGTCGTTGAGTGCAAGTGCAAGATAGCCTTCAATGGCTGCAACGGGCGTGCGCATCTCGTGACTAGCGGTACTAATGAAGTCGGCACGCTGCTTATCTTGCTTTCTCTGCTCTTCAACATTACGTAAGATTGCCACGGCGCCTGTTACTTTGTTATCCTCTCCGACAAGTGGCGAAACACTTACATCTACGGACAGCTGGTGCCGATCTTTTTGTAAGAGTACAGAAGTATTGTCGCGTAGCGCTTTACCACTCACCAGTACCCTGTGGAATGGGTGCTGCGAGTCCTCGATACTAGTACCTTTGTCGTCGACAAACTTTACAATAGACCGATAATCGAGGCCCAGGGCTTCGTTTGCTGGCCATCCAGTCATGGTGCTTGCGCTCGGATTGAAAACATGAATAACATTTATAGAGTCAATTAAAATTACGCCGTCATCAATACTATTGATAATGATGTCGGCTTTTTGCTTTTCATTTTGGAACGCGCTTGCGGTCCCACCCGAAGTTTTTTTTGAAAATAATCCCATATATAACAATACAAGCGTCTTATTTCGCTTACGCTTATTATCCGTTTTTTATCCTAAGAACTCAAGAGTAAGTTATACTAAAAATATTGTTTATGAACATCATTACATTAATTAGCACTTCTACGCTGTTGATTACAGGGTCTGCGGTGTGTTCCGGTCTCAATGTTGCTTTATTATCACTTGACCTACAAGACCTTCGTAGAAAAACAAAGCTAGGAGATATGCAGGCCAAGCGCGCATTAGCTATCAGAAGAAATGTACATTTCTACTTATCAGGTATCCTGCTGACTAATGTTACGTTTGCTTCTGCCACATCTGTGGTCCTTGGCGATGCTTTGAGCGGAGTTTGGGCTGTTATCATCAGCACTTTACTGCTTGTTACTTTAGCTGAAATTACACCTCAGGCCATCGCTGTTAGTAGAGCGAAGCATGCGATATCCTTCTTTTCGCCCCTCATTAGATTTGTATCATATGCAGCATATCCCATAACAAAGCCGCTAGAGTTTTTGCTAAATGCAATTGTTGGAAAAACTGCAGCAACGCTACATTCCCGTCACGAACTCGGGCTATTAATATCTGAACATTTAGGCAAAAACAGTGAGCTTGATGATGATGAGGTGGAAATCGTACAAGGCGCGCTCCAGCTCAGCGAAAAACGAGTACACGAAATTATGACCCCGATAAAGCACACCTACTACTTGTTTGAGGGGGATATTATCGATGCTCAAAAAGTTGATGAATTGAAAGAATATAACTATTCGAGAATACCTATCTTCGACAAAAAACTTACAAAATGTCGGCGTTTTCTTGTATTGAAGGATCTCGTAGATATTGATTTTGACGAACGGTCGTACACTCTTGATGAGCTGAAGACGCATGAAGCTAAAACAGTCGGATCTATGACGGCACTTGATACGATGTTCCGTAAATTTATAGCCGCCAAAAAACATATCATGATCGTAGAACGAGATAAAAAAATAATTGGCATCGTTACGGTTGAGGATCTTGTTGAGGAAATTATTGGCCACGAAATTGAAGATGAAAGCGACGCCGAGAAGCACGCCTAGCTTATTCCCAACAAGAATATAAGCTTAGCTGATGCGCCTTCGTTCGTTCAGAAAAAATACTTCGTGCTTTTTCTTCACTTCACTCGTCTTCGAACTCCGCCCTCCGGCAGCCGCCGTATTTCGCACTTAGTGGTGGCCTATCGCGTATCGAATGGAAACCGTATCCGTCCGTACGGAGCTTATCTAGTGGCAAACGATTGATATCAGAACCAGTTATGAAAACTCGTGAGCTACTGCGGACGTAGAATGGAACGTATTGCAACAGCTAAAAACTTACGGTTCGACACCATTAACCTCTACACCTGTTTCTAGTACTTTGTTCCCCGAGAAAGTCACGTGGTTACTATACGAGCTCCAGCCTTGACCTGGATACCAAATGCCGTATATACCTACCTTACTACTATCTACAACCGAGAACCTATTATCTTTTACCGTTGTATTTGTCGGTGTTACATTAGCCGATCTAGTATCAAATAGATACATGGAGTATGCTCCATTTGCAATTAGATTTTTTTCGATATTATTATTTGCTGCAAGCAGTGTGTTTATCACACCACTCAAGTATTTTAGGCCACCTGGTGTTCCTAGCCGCATTGAATTATGATATATCCTCCAGTTCGATACACCCCTGCTATCATTTACTGCAATTACACAGTTTGTATGCCAATCATCGCCGTCGTTTGCCACATCATCGATATCATGGCAGTAATTGTCTTCAAATACCAAATCTTGCCTAGCTTGAATTGCGCCACCATTTCTGTATATTTCACATCTTCTTACGGTGATGCCATCATAACCCCAAATCGCAAACTGCGTAACAAAGTTGGGGTTAATTTCGCAGTCCTCAATGACCACATTTGTTACTGAAGGATCAACTCTCATTGCCGTATAGCCAGGGTTTATTTCACTTAATTTGAAATTTCGAATAGTAACATTGCTTGCATTAATATTTAGATACCCTTTTACATCGAGGTTACTGTATACACCAGGTGAGTTAATTGATAGGCCGTTCGGGTAAGAAACTAGGCTGCCTGACGGACCCGTGTTTGACGCACCTGGCCATCCACATGATTCCAATGATTGCCAAACTTTTGTCGTACCGCAATCTGCCGAGCTAGTATCCGTGCCCGTACCACCTCCAGAAGAGGAGCCCCCTCCTGTGTCCCCGCTGCCACTACCAGAACCACTTCCCTCTCCATCGTTCGGTGTTGTCTCGGTCGTGTTGTTGATAGTAACACCCCTTGTGGTCGATATCTTATTGCCCGACGAGTCTACTGCACGTACTTCAATTGTAGCCGCACCATTCTTACGAGAAGTTGTATCAACTAGCCCAGTCCAATTGGTCGTGCCTGTAGCAACTTGCCAGCTATCACCAGCGAATCTATACTCGACACTGCTAACAGAAACGTTGTCACTAGCTTGACCACTAATTGTAGCTTCACCTTGCAATGATTCACCTTCTGCTGGGTTATTGATTGAAACGCTCGGGGCTTCGGTGTCAGTTGGCGCTGGTGCGACTGGATCTGGATATTCAACGTCAATATTGTATCTGGTGCCTCTTCTTGTTAACGAATCTCCCGCACTAACTTCAAGATAATATTTTCCAGGAGAAACTTCGTAAGTGATTTTTACCGGCTCACCTTTTCGGGTGGCTTTGTAGCTAACTAATTCGTTCTTGCTAGAATCAAGGAGTCTTAGTTTGTATCTAACCGAATCTGACCAACGTCTGCCATTATCTTTGAGAGTTGCCTTAAGCTGTCCATCAGCAGCAATCTGAACTGAATGTAGGCCAACCGGATGCTTACTATCCAATCTCCCCGTGATAGATTCGCTAGCTGCAAGAGTATAGGTCATAACTCCCACTCCGATAAGACCAAATACAATCGCAAAGAGATAGATTGGTTTATGAACTATTTTCTTAAAAAATGATTTCAGGCCACGGATAAATCTATTAGAATTTTTTGGTAAAGCAGCGACTTCTAAGTTGTGATCTTCCATTAACACATACTCCTCATAATTAACATAAGTATATAGCATTTTATGGTAATTCAAAGAAATATCGTGTCGTATGCATTCAAGCTTTCCAGGCAATAGCGAACTCTTTCGGGTTCGGTTTCTTGCAGAAACCACCAGTGTAAAAGCCCCACATAAATGTGAGGCTCTAACACTGGTGACCCCAAGGAGAATACTTAGGTATAATCCGCCCGTTTGCGAGATAAATCTCGCGGGGGATTAGCGAACTCCATGCCGTCGGCCTTCAGCCACTATCGGCAATAAGAAGGTTTGATTTTCTTGGGAAGACAGAATAAAAAAACACCCTGCATAAGCAGAGTGATTTTTATTGGTGACCCCAAGGAGAATCGAACTCCTATTGCCGGGATGAAAACCCGATTTCCTAACCGTTAGAAGATGGGGCCTCGTCGACGTGTGACGGTTGTTTTGCCTGACTGCCAATAAAACAAGTTTCTTGGCACTCTACGCAAACCAACCGAACCGTCTCCTCTCAATTTTGTAAATTTTTGCTAGCGCTGAAATTCACAATATTGCACGATTCTTAAGGCTACAAGAGGATATTTTAACAGAGGTAAACTACTTTTTCAAGATATAATGCAGCAACTGAGTTCCCTGAGAGTTTAGCGCCGTAACCTCTGGTTCTGGCAAGTCGTAATCATTCAGTGACCCTCGAGCCAAGAGCGGCACGCCGCTACCGTGGGTAACAGGTTCAACTGTCAGGTATATCTCATCTACTAATCCTGCTTCGAGAAAGTCTGAGTTGACGCGTGAACCCCCAAGGATTAAACAAGTGTCATATTTGTTTTCGTATTTTTTAACGAATTCTTTAGCGCTTAAATTATGGAATTCGAGTAAGCCTTTTTTTTGAGATGAAGAAAACTCATTAGGATTTGTCGTCAGGACAACTTTTAGTACTCCAGGTACAAACGGAGGGAGAACCGCCTCGTATGTTTTTCTGCCAAATACAAACAAGGTATGTTGAGCTCGTAGTTCGGCAAAGAATTGCTGTTCTTCTGGCGAAGTCCAAGAGCTGACGGACCCATCGTCGCCTTTTGTCATGAAGCAATCTTGGCTAATCGCAGCTGCTAGGGTGCATTTCATTACGAGTTACATACTAACAGTATCGGCGCTGGTATTCGAAGCATAACCCTGATAAAATGAGGGTAACTATGAAAAATGTCACACAAAAGGCACCAAATGTGCCTATTTCGGATTTTAAACGGACAAAAATCCTCGCAACAGTTGGTCCGTCAACACACACATACAAG
>JAGQNQ010000029.1 GCA_020428015.1 Candidatus Saccharimonadota bacterium
CGCTCGTGTACCCCCGAAGGGGCCTTACCGCTCGACTTGCATGTATTAGGCACGCCGCCAGCGTTCATCCTGAGCCAGGATCAAACTCTCCATAAAAAGAATCTGATTGTTTTAAAACATCTCAGAAAAAACTCTAACGTTTGTTATTAACAAAATTGTTAAAGAAAAATTGACGTTGATTTACACTATTCAAATTTTAACGTGCTTTTAAGTTAATCCGAATCTATCACAAGTTTCGATTCGGTACGGTTCTCAAATGCGTAGAAGCTATTCTATCGTACTTTTATTTCTTTTTCAAGAGTATTCTTGGCTTTATTTTGCAGAGTTCGTTGTGGATTTGTCATCAGCCTCGTCTTCTTCAACGTCAGCAGCTTCAACCAATCCGATAGAGGCAACAGTGTCATCGTCGTTCAAACGCATGACGCGGACGCCTTGGGTTGCACGACTAATTTCTGAGATATCAGTGAGGCCAAGTCGTATTGTCTGACCAGCTTTGCTAATGATGATCACTTCCTCACTACCGCTGTTATTGAGTGATGCGACTCCGATGAGCTTGCCTGTTTTCGCATTCACAACAGCTGAGCGAATACCGACACCACCTCGTGCGTGTGGCGTGAACTGAGAGACCTTGGTTCGCTTGCCGTAGCCGTTCTCACTCAAAACAAAGATGCTTGCGTCCTCATCAACAACATCCATACCAATGACTCGGTCCTCTTTGCGCAATCGAATACCGCGCACTCCACGTGACACACGGCCCATAGCCCGAACATTGTCCTCATGGAATCGGATAGCCTGACCCTGTTGGGTAGAGATAATGACTTCATCCTTGCCGTTGGTTTGCTTCACCCATTTCAACTCATCACCTGCATCAAGGTTGATGGCAATCATACCGCTGCTGCGCACATTCTTGTAGGCTTCGGTGGCGGTCTTTTTCACGACGCCGTTAGTCGTACACATGAACAAGAATCCATCAGCAGACTTTGCGTCGGTGCGAATGATAGATGTGACAATCTCATCTGGTTGCAGTTGCAGCAGGTTTACAACCGCGACGCCTTTCGCCGTCAGTCCAGCTGCCGGTATTTCGTATGTTTTGAGACGGAATACACGACCTTTGTCGGTAAAGAACAGCAAGAAGTCGTGAGTTTCAGCGAGCACCAAGTGCTTCACAATATCTTCTTCACGCGTTGCCATGCCCCGTTTACCCTTACCACCTCGGTTCTGACGGCGATATTCAAGCGCGTTGCTCCGCTTGATATAACTCGCGCTAGTCATAGTAACGACCACTTGTTCGTTCGGAATCAAGTCCTCTTCACTCATCTTGCCAAGTTCATGCGGGATAATCTTGGTTCGGCGCTCGTCTGCATATGATTTCTTAAGTTCTAGGAATTCGTTCTTAATAACCTTCAAGATTTCCTTTTCGTCAGCCAAAATTGCTTCGAGCTCACCGATCAGCTTCATAAGTTCAGCGAGTTCATCCTCAATTTTCTTTCGCTCTAAGCCTGCCAATGTTCGCAGCTGCATCGCCAAGATTGCCTTCGCCTGCAGTTCAGACAGTTTGAACTTCTTCATCAAATTTTCTTGTGCTTCATCAGTCGTTTCGCTTGAACGAATTGTCGCAATCACCTCATCAATGTGATCAAGTGCGACCTTCAAACCTTCTAAGATATGCGCACGATCTTTCGCCTTACGCAGTTCGTATTCTGTTCGTCTTCTGACGACGACTTGTCGATGTTTGATATGCTCCTGAATAATGTCTTGCAGGCCAAGAACACGTGGCTGTATACCATCAATCAACGCCATCATATTGAAGTTGAACGAACCTTGCAGTGGCGTCAATTTGAAGAGTTGATTGAGCAACTTCTTCGGAAATGCGTCACGCTTGAGATCAACCACAATCTTTACCTCGCCACGAGCGCTTTCGTCGCGCAGGTCAGCAATGCCTGTAATTTTCTTCTCTTTGTGAAGATCTGCAATCTTCTCAAGAAGTGACGCCTTGTTTAGACCGTATGGGATTTCAGAGATAACAATCTGTTGTTTGCCCTTCGCGTTTTCAACAATTTCGGCAACACCACGCACCATGACACCACCTCGGCCGGTCGCATAGGCTGCCCGCAAGCTCTCTTTGCCATAGATAATACCCCCTGTCGGAAAGTCAGGACCCTTCACAAATTGCAACAGATCGTCAACGGTCGCATCTGGATTATCAATCTGGTGAATCGTCGCATCCATTAATTCGCCGAGGTTATGTGGCGGAATATTCGTCGCCATACCGACAGCGATACCTAACTGACCGTTAAGCAGCAGGTTCGGCAGTTTTGCCGGCAACACCGATGGCTCTTTGGTCGTACCATCGTAGTTATCACGAAAATCAACGGTGTCCTTATCTATATCAGCAAGGAGTTCATCGGCCACGCGGTGCATCTTCGCTTCCGTATACCGCATCGCAGCTGGTGGATCGCCGTCCATTGAACCAAAGTTTCCCTGCCCGTTTACGAGCAGATAGCGTGTGGCCCACGGCTGTGCCAAACGAACCATAGATTCATAAATGGAACTATCACCGTGTGGGTGATATTTACCCATCACGTCACCAACGACTGTTGCACTTTTCTTGTGACGTGACGTACTACGAAGTCCCGTCTCATTCATGACATACATAATTCGTCGATGCACTGGCTTCATACCATCGCGCACATCAGGCAACGCACGATCAATGATGACGCTCATCGAATAGCGTAAATAGCTATCCTGCATGACGTCTTCAACAGTGCGATCCTCTACGAGGCGTGAGTGTGTCTGTGGTGGTCGCTCTAAAACCTCCGCAACAACTGCATCATCTGTGTTTTCTTCTGCTGGTTTCATGTCTTCGTCATTCATATTAAATATCCAAATCTTTCACAAATTTTGCATGTGTCGTGATGAAGTTTTTGCGCGGTTCGACCTCTGAACCCATCAACTTTGTGAAAATACTGTCCGCTTTTTCAGCGTCTTCAACACGAACCTGTACGAGTACTCGCTTTTCAGGATTCATCGTTGTTTCAAACAGCTGTTCAGCATCCATTTCACCAAGACCCTTATAGCGCTTCTGCTCGACAAAGCCAGCCTGTCGGAATCTATCGCTCGTCGAATCTATGTTTGCGCCTTCTTTTTTGCGCTTTTCTATTTCAGCATCAAGGAACGTCTCTAGCTCTGCTTCGTCATAAATAAAGGTATTCTCTTTTTTACCGGATTTCACGAGCTCAAACAGCGGCGGTTTTGCCAGATACAAGTGCCCACCGTCGACAATTGGCCGCATAAATCGGAAAAAGAATGTCATGAGGAGTGTACTAATATGGCTACCGTCAACGTCAGCATCGGTCATGATAATAATGCGGTCGTAACGAAGTCCGCTGACATCAAAAGAATCTTCGATACCAACACCGAGTGCCTTAATCAGACTTACAATCTCGTTGTTTGCAAGCATCTTGTCGAGGCGTGCACGCTCAACGTTCAACACCTTTCCTCGAAGTGGCAAAATGGCCTGTGACTTGCTGTCACGCCCAGACTTCGCAGAGCCTCCAGCCGAGTCACCCTCTACCAAGTAAATTTCTGAGTCTTTTGGATCTTTGTTAGAACAGTCGGCAAGCTTACCTGGCATGCTGGCACCTTCAAGAACGCCTTTTCGGATAATGTTCTCACGGGCCGCACGCGCTGCCTTGCGAGCACGAGCTGCCAAGATAGCCTTGCCTATAATTTTCTTGGCAGTTGCTGGATGCTCTTCTAGATAGTAGCCAAACCATTCAGCGAATACACCTTCAACATAGCCACGCATTTCCGGGTTACCAAGTTTGTTCTTAGTCTGACCCTCGAACTGCGGATCAGGTAATTTCACGAGGATGATGGCAGTCAACCCTTCGCGGGTATCCTCACCTGACAGGTTTTCTTCTTTTTCTTTTAACAACCCGTTTTTGCGCGCGTAATCATTAACGACGCGAGTCAAAGCGGTACGGAAACCAGTCAGATGCGTTCCGCCCTCCGGGTTGATGACGTTGTTAGCAAACGATTTCACTGTCTCATTAAAGGTCTCTGTATACTGAACAGCGATCTCAACCTGGCAATCTTCCACCGGCTTATCAATATAGAACACATCATCAATCGGATCCTTGCCTATATTAAGGTGCTTTACGTAGCTCTGGATTCCGCCCTCAAAATAGAATGAACAAACCTCTTGGGTGCGCTCGTCAGTAACCGTTGTCTTCACGCCCTTCGTCAAATAGGCTTGGTGGCGGAGATAGTCAACCACCCACTGGTACTCAAACGGCTCTTTCGCCATGATAGAAGTATCCGGCCAGAAAGTGATAATGGTACCGTTCCAGTCACTTGGGCCTACTTTTTTGATACTGCCAACTGGGGCGCCTTTTGCAAACTCCTGGATAAACTGCCCACCGTCACGGTGTACTTCTGCAACAAGCTTCTCAGACAAGGCGTTTACTACACTTGAACCAACACCGTGCAGACCACTTGATACTTTATAGCCGCCGTCGCCGAACTTACCACCAGCATGCAGCACGGTCAAAATAGTCTCGAGAGTACTCACGCCAGTTTTTGGGTGTTTTTCTACCGGAATACCGCGGCCGTTATCACTGACACGAACCCCACCATCCGCAAGAAGCGTTACGGTAACCTCGTTTGCAAAACCCGCAATTGCTTCGTCGATGCCGTTGTCAGCAATTTCTTTGATCATGTGGTGCAGGCCGTCGATGCCCGTGCTGCCGATGTACATACCTGGACGCTTTCGAACAGGCTCCAGACCTTCAAGCACTTGAATAGAACTTGAATCATAAGCTTTTTGTTTACTCAAACTCGTACCCTCTTCTTTTTCAGACTTTATTTGTCGAATCCATACCATTATAAATGAAAAACGCAGACTCTGACAACCATATGCCTATTGATTGAACACATAAAAATGTGGTTGAATAGCATTAGCACAATAGATAGCAAAAAGGAAAAAGCAGTGTTCAGAAAACTAGTAGCCAATTTACCCTTCAATCCAAGCCTAATTACGCAGCTTGGTTTCTATGCGGATCGTCTCCGTAAAGAACGCGCCATTCGTTCGCTTGGCTTCTTTTTTATTATTGCCAGTATGTTTGTTCAGACTTTCGCTGTGTTTGTTCCACCAGAGCGGTCACTCGCCGCGTCCAATAACCATATTATTAATGGACTAAAGACCCGCGATGATATTTTGCGAGCCTGGGATGCGGCTGGCAGCGACATTCCTGCTATTTACGGAGTTTTTGGATTAACCAGAGATGATGTGGCATCCTTACCGCAAAACCCTAATACTACGGTATTCTCTGGCGACGGTAACGACTGGTGGACGATTGGTCGTACGTCACTCACAGGATATTCAAACGTAGATCAAAAATACAAGAATACCCAGATAGCAATTCAATATGCCGGCCTAAATACAAGTTCAACAAGTGATGATCGCTTCATCTATCATCGTCAACTGCGAGCGTGGGACATCGTTAATAAATCAGGTAACTACTACAAAGCCTTTAAGGGAACGATAAAGAAGACCGGTGAGACATTTTGGATTCTTGTGGATTGTGGCAACTTCACGAAGATTGGAAAGTACACCCCACCACCCCCTCCTCCGCCGCCGCCACCAAAAAATCCGTTATCGGCTATTTGTAGCCTGAGCGGCCCAATCGTTATTGGTAAAGATGATACCGAGGTAAAGGTGCCTGTTAAAATCACGCTCCCTGCTGGCAAGTCTGTGCCGAGCGGCAGTACGACAACTGACGGCAACGGAGGCAAAGGACTTCACCTAGGCGTCACAACGAAAGGCTCCCCAAGCACCTGGAATGCCCACGACCCGAGCATCCTTAACAAAGAACCACTCACCCCACCAGACAAACAATCCAACTTCATTCCGCTTAAAAGCGGCACAAGCGGTCTCACCTACTACGAATTCAAATGGGACTATGACCAGGCGATATACCGACGTTATTTCGTATCTAGCGCCCATAGTGCAAGCTTCGATGTCACCATAAATGTCCAGGTAAAAAGCCTCGATAAATATTTAGTCGTACGTCTATTGGACAGAGATCTTGGCCAATGGCTGCAACATAGCAGTAGCTGCGAAGTGCCCATAAGTCGTGAGGTTCCACCTCCACCAAGCCCAAACCTAGAAGTAAAGAAAACCATTCTGGACAAAAAGACTTCGTATAAACCAGGCGATGAATACACGTATCTCATTCAATATCGCAACACAGTGAATGCATCCTTAGCAGAAAACGTCGTCATAACCGACGAACTCGATACAAAGAATTTTGACGTCGTCAAAGTCAGCCCAGCAGAAGCCAAAGTATCTAACGGCTTTCTAAAGTTAGAGGCTGGCAACCTCGCCTACAGCACAAGTTATAGGGAGGTACGCATAACGGTGCGACTTAAAGACCAGATTAGCTCCGGCTCTACTGTTTGTAATGCGAGTAGGATGACTGCGAGTAACGCCGGCGCAAAAGACAGCCAGAACGTATGCATTGGCGTCATAACACCGTGTCCATATGACAACTCAGTACCAGACATAAATAACCCAAACTGTAGCGAACCAAAAGTTGTTTGTAGCCTTGTAGACGCTGCCGTTAACCTCACAACCAGAAAAGTTACCTTCCGAACAGTGGTCGAATCTACGAACCCTACAACTACCCAAGTTTTTGGTTACAACTACGATTTTGGCGATGACACACCTGTGCAGGCATTTGAAGTGACGGGCTTCACCCATGAGACTATGCACACCTATCAGCCTGGCGATTACACGACAAGAGTTACGATATCCTACGGAGCCCAGGGTCTAGATGGCAAGCAGCAGGTTGACTGTTCAGCGCCAATCAGCTTTGAAGAGGACAAACCAGTTGGACAGTCAAAAGTGGTTAAAAACATCACCCAGGACAAGACGGGTGAGGCCGCTGAGAAGACAAGTCTGCGTCCAAACGATGTCCTAGAGTACACCCTAACCACATCAAACTCACAGAACTACGAACGAGTAGGTATTGATGTGAGCGACTACATCGGTGATATCCTCGACTATGCATCGCTTGATACCGCTTTCCTTAAAGAACAAGGTGGTACGTACGACGAAAAGACAAAAAAGATTGTCTGGACAGATATTACTATTCCCGCAAACGGACAGGTTCTTCACAGCTTCAGAGTTAAAATTAAGGATCCTATTCCCGCCACAAACCGCCCATCAACCGTTGCGACCGGGTTTGATTGCAAGATTAGCAATGAATACGGTAATGAAATCACGATTAATGTTAATTGCCCTCTCGTAAAGGGTATAGAAACGCTGCCAAATACCGGGCCTGGCTCGAGTATGGTGATGCTAACTCTCATAACAACGCTTGTTGGCTACTTCTTTGCGCGCAATAGATTGCTTGTGAAAGAACTTGGCCTTGTCCGCACTGATTATGCAAGAACAGGAGGTATGTAATGAGCGAACGACTACACCAACCATCCCCCGAACAGAATCGTACTCCTGAGAATTCGTCAGAACAGCTTGATGCAATACGCAAAGAGCTCGAGAACCGTGCTGAGAAACATAAAGGCCATGGAGAGAACATCGAAGCACTGAGTAAAAAAGTAGAACAGCATGCTATTAGCGGTAAGGAGATGGCGCCACATAATTCATCCGAAAAGCGTCATCATCCTGTCCTGGTAAATAAGCAGTTGAAGGATATGGCCTACTCACGTGCTATGACTCGGGTTCGCAAACACCTCTCTTTTCCCTCTAGAACTCTGAGCAGAGCAATGCATAGTCGTTTGCTAGAAAGGCCCTCGGAGATTGCAGAAAAGACTATTGCACGTCCTTCTGGTGTCCTTGGTGGAGCACTTGCCTCCGCAGTTGGTGCAACTATCCTTCTTTGGCTGACAAAGCGAAACGGCTACGAGTATAACTACCTCGTAGTTATTATGCTCTTCTTCGGAGGCATGATTCTCGGATTGCTTATCGAAGCAACGGCAAAAATGTTTCGAAAACGCAAATCTAGCTAGCGTATGCTAATCGTTGTCTCATCATCAGATGAATTCTTATGGTCTATCAATCCCTCTTGCTGACTCGTAGCAGCTGGTTCGGTTATCTGACCTGGTGCGGGCTGCTGTTGGGCCTGGGGCTGATTTACCGCTTCCTGGGCTTGTATTTGTGGCGCCTGCGGTACATTTGCGCTTGGAGTGGTTATCGGCTGCTGGAAGGCTCCTGGGTCACCCTGGGGAGGCATAGATTGTTGTGGTTGGCCTTGAGCAGGTGGCTGCTGTTTGTTGAATGGTGAACTTGGCGCTCTAAAACTATTCGTAGCTTTTTTATGCATCCAGTCATCAAGGAAAGATGACCCTGTTGACGGACGCTGCGGTTGCTGCGGAGCTCCGCCACCCATCCGCCCAGCAACTGGCTTATTTGCCGGTGTGTCAATTGGCTCCAGCGTCTGCAGGCGATCAAATATCTCTTTTTCAATAACAGCTCGAGGTCGACCATGTTTAACAGCCGACAGTTGCTTCAGTGCATCACCAAGCTCTTTGCTTGGATTTCCCAGTGGTGGTAGGCCTGCCATACTGAACGGTTGCGTTGGTATACCTCCGATAAGCATACGTACAATTGCATTATAGTTTGGCACACGCTGTAAGTCATCTGTATCAAATAGCGGTGTAAATTGTTTTACCAAGAATTCAGCATCAGCTGTACCAACACGGAAGCTCACAATTGTACCCACGTTTCCAAATACGGCGTCTCTAATCTCATCACTTAGCTGAGTCGTAAACTGGTTGGCGACGATGAGATTTAATCGGTATTTTCGGGCTTCAGACAAAATGCTCGCGAACGAATCTGTTGAAAAGTTCTGGAACTCGTCAACATACAGTGCAAAGTCTTTTCGTTCGTCTTCTGGGATACTAGCACGGCTCATAGCCGCTGCCTGGAACTTCATGACGAATATCATACCGAGCAGCTTTGAGTTGAGCTCTCCAGTTCGACCTTTGCTCAGGTTTACGAGAAGGATTTTCTTATTATCCATAATTTCTCGCAGATCAAAAGAACTCTTCACTTGTCCAATGATGTTTCGCATCATCTCGTTTGCCATGAAAGCACCGAATTTACTCACAAACCAACCGAGCACCTCACTCTTGTGGTAGTCACTTGTTTGGGCCATTTCTTTGTTCCAGAAGTCAAGCACCACCTTGTCTTTTACATGCGCGAGCTTTTCCTTCGCATACTGGTTGTCGGTGAAAACTTTTGGAATGTCAATGAATGTTGCTCCTGCTGGGTCGGCCATGATAGTACGAGCGGCCATACGGAACCAGTGTTCATAGCGCGGACCAATGATTCCCTGGTGCTGTGGGTCATACAGCTTATACAGCATGTTGATGGCCTCCTGAATCAAAAAATCCTGTTGGTCTGGATGATCGAACTCAAATAAGTTCAAGCCGAGCGGATAGTCCATGTCCGCCGGACAGAAATAGATAACGTCTTCAGTACGCTCCTTTGGGACCATTGACAGAAGTTTCTCTGCAGTGTCACCGTGCGGATCAATGAAGGCAAATCCATCGCCATTCAACATATCTTGCAACGCCATATTCTCAAGGAACGTAGACTTACCTGTTCCTGTTTGACCAACTGCGTATACGTGCCGTCGTCGGTCGTTCAACTCTAGATTAATCTTCTTTTTAACCCCACGAAATACGTTATAGCCCAGTAGTAAGCCCTCCTCGGGTATATTTCGAGGTCCGTCGACTTGTTTTGAAGCTTGTCGCTCGAGCTGAGTAGTTGGGATGCTGCTCTGATCCGGGAAATGGAACAGTGTTGCAAGTTCTATTGAATTGAGAATCATCCCATTATTTTCAGGTGGGAAAAAGCGTAGTATATATGAGGTAATGAAGCTGTCTATGTCCTTAGCGGGTACGAACTTAAACCCGTTCTTCCCTGGTGAATCAAACAACGCAAACGTAGCAACAAGGCTTTTGAGTACTGATTGTGCCTTTTGCGATACGTTAGATGAAGACACTATCCGTATACATACCTCGTACCCAGCATGTCTTGTCTTCTCTTCTATTCCCTCTATTAATGATTGATCTATGCCACTGAGAGGCTTTTCGTCTTTCTTTTTCTCATCCTTACTTTCAGGTGGTCTTATTGGTGCATATAGAAGCTGCCCAAACCAACCAAAGACAATTTTTCCCTTGCCGCTCTCGGATTCATTCTTGCGTTTTTTCTGGGCTATACCAATAGAATTTTTGCGCCACTCCTTGTTTGCAGGACGCAAAAGTATCTGAATCCCTGCCCCATCCTCTTTATCAAGTGTGGAAAGCGCGTTTAGTATGGATTGCATCGTGTCACGTTTCAGCTCTTGGAACGTTGCGATAGGATAGGACGTGTTTTCTTTCAGCACCAGTTCTCCACCCATCGTACCGCTCGTTCTTCCTACCGGACTGAATATATTGTGTTCGGCAACCTCTTCAAGTCGTGCGGATGGATATGCGCTAACTATTGCCTGCTGAACGACTTCAACAAGAGCAACGGGAACGGCCGCATAGAAATGCACGAAGCCCTTAACACCTACGATCTCGAATGCAAAGTGTCTTTGACCATAGAATTTGCTCTTAAACCCTTTCTCTGCAGTACTCGATATGATGTCGTACAGTGTTTCAGCCTTGGATATAGTCTCATCGATAACGTCGCGGGCGTCACGAGCACCTACTTCAGTGTCTGAACTAGAAGGCGGCAAATGGATAAGTAGAGGAACCATCTTGAGTCCGCGCTCAAAGTTCTTCTGCTCACGCCACAGTTTACGCGTATGAAGATACGCGAATGCGGCACCCGCTGAAATGAGCGAAAGTATGACAAGTAGTGCAACGAGAATTGTAGGCATGGTTACTCAATCACCTTAACTTCTCTGTTGTAGCGCTTCCTTATATAGTCGGCCTTTACCTTGTTTATCTCTTTATTCTGAGTATACGGATCTCCGTGCGTGCTTCGAACGATCGCTTTAGCCTTCTCAACCCAGGCTTTTTCTATCAAATCGACGTCCCCTGCCTCCATCGGGAGCGTTGGATCAGAGCCCTGCTGCGCCATCGGATACTGCGAGAGGTCTTGTTGAGCTGCTGGCATTGACGCCTGCAATTGAGCATCATCGACGACTTGATTATCGTCTACACTTGGTAGCTGGTGAGCGGAAGAATCGTTTGTGTCCATTTTTCTATTAGAAATTATAACAATAACTTCTTATTTTGGCCATGTTCGTTGAAAATAAAAAACTCCAGAGCACGAAAGCAGTAATAATAGGAAGATATCGAATGGTGCAAGACTACCGAGTGCCGAGAACATTAATCCCAGCATACAAGTTGATGCCGCACTAATAGCGATTGACCTTCCGAGTGTCGAAAACCCCCTACCCCTTACTGCCAATATAGACATGATGAAACTAAACACGATTAACCATACGAGTATTAAAGGTATGAATGTCACGAAGAGTGACGTATCCGACGGGCCAATTATGAATAGAAACAAAAAAAGTATACAGGTAGTACCTATAAAGAATAACGGATACAAAAATCGCTTTATAGTGTGTGATTTTATAATTTTTTTCATAGTTTCTAGTTAGTATATTTTACCGCAAAAAAGCAAGAATCGCACCTCTCCAAGTGCGATTCTTAGAAACTAGATCTTTGGTTTTAAGAGGAGCCATGGACGATAAATCCGCCCTAAAAAATATGACTTATGAGGCGCTTATCGTCCGTTGGCTTTGACTGACCGCTTAACACAAGCTTTAGGCTTATGTAAGCGACATTTTTGTTTATTCAGATTTTTGTTGTTGCTGAATATGTGTAGATATTAGCACATAGAAATTAATATGTCAATTATATTTTTGTTTTTTTATTGTTGTAATTAAAATTATTTACAGTTTAATTATAAATACATATTTAAGCTGTTCACTAAATATACTATTTATTTATTACAACAATATATTTTTGGAAAATTCTTTTTTTCTGAACAAAATCCTTCTTTCGCCTGTTTTAGATGACGCTTAAATACCCTGATTTCAATTGGAGCATTGACCTTTTAGTTTGTACATTGGTCGCAGTTGCAGAAGGCAAATAGTGTCAGCGTTGAACGGTATCAGCTACAGAAATTTGACTTAGTATAGTCACCTTTTAAACATCAGAGATTCGTTTTTAATTCGTATATAAAACAAACTTATTTTATATAGCTGCTTCAAGTAACCAATTGCGGCTAAGAGTGAGAGCAATCTTTCTAATTCACATGTGGTTAATCTTGCGCTCAAAAACACCCGTTAAAAACTAGTAAAAAACTATTGACATTAGCTTTTTGGGACGGTAGGATGTACTCAGCACTTTGAATAAAAAAAGTGCTCAAAAACAAAAACGCCTCTGTAACAACGACTTCTCGCAGGTCGTTGTTCTTTTTTACTATCAAAGTTTTACCGTTGCATTTGTTCTATCAAATCATCTACAGTACTACCTATGAGGAGCGTTCATTCCGTCCACGATGGATCTTCAGATGGAGCCATCGTAGAAATCCAAACGAACCTTGCAAATGGGCTACCGACCCTGCAGCTTATTGGAGTTGTTGGAAAAAGCTTAGACGAATCAAAAGAACGAATCAGGAGTGCTTTTTCTCACAGTGGCCTCGATATGCCACGAAAGAAAATAACTTGCAACATCTCCCCCTCCGATGTCCCGAAGAATGGCGCTCATTATGACGTTGGCATTGCTATGTCTATCCTGCTTGAATCTGGTCAGATCAAAAACATTGAGGATAATGTAATTTTCCTGGGGGAACTGGGACTCGACGGTGCGATAAAACCCGTTAGAGGCACGCTAGCAAAGATCCTGCAAGCTAAAAAGCAAGGGTTTGACCATTTTGTTATCCCTGTTGGCAATCTGAAACAAGCCCACCTTATTCCAGATATACACCTTGCACCGGTAGCATCATTAAAAGAACTATATACCAAAATTACTGGGAACGATTTGACGTTCATAGATACAAACGAAGGCGCTCCTCTGGAGCAAAAGCAGGATCATTCTCAGGCTTCAGTTGATTTCTCAGAGGTTATGGGACAGGAAGAAGCAAAGCGTGCCCTTCAGATAGCAGCAGCTGGACAGCACAATGTTCTTTTGAGTGGCCCTCCTGGTGTCGGCAAAAGCATGCTCGCAAAGGCACTTATCGGCATCTTGCCTCCCTTATCAAGAGAAGAGATCATCACCGTAACACATTTACATAGTTTGGTTGGCAACGATGCAGGAACGCTTATAACGGAGCGTCCTCTGAGGTCTCCTCACCATAGTACGAGTGATATTGCACTTATTGGCGGCGGCCAGAAGCCAAAACCAGGTGAAGTATCCCTCAGCCACACCGGTGTTCTATTCCTGGACGAACTCCCTGAATTCAAGCGTAGCGCCATAGAAAGCCTACGCCAACCCCTTGAGGATAGGTCTGTGACTGTCTCAAGAGCTCAGGATAGAATGACCTACCCTGCTGATTTTATACTTATCGCAACCAAAAACCCCTGTCCGTGCGGCTATTACGGAAGTAGTAAGCCCTGTATTTGTACGCCTCTCGAGATAGATCGCTATCAAAAAAAGCTATCTGGTCCCCTGCTGGATAGAATTGATCTGCATGTAACTGTAGACTCTGTAGACCATCGCACTCTTCTTAAGAACCAGCCGGATAGTACCAGTGAACAGAGTAGAAGCATTCGTAAAAGAGTAGGCGATACCATTGTCCGACAACAGAAACGTTTTGATTCAGAAACAGCACGTAACGGTCGCATGAACAATCGTCAGGTAAAGCAGTTCGCCCAACTGTCTCCCGAAGCGAAAGAACTTCTTGATAAAG
>JAGQNQ010000002.1 GCA_020428015.1 Candidatus Saccharimonadota bacterium
TCTAGTTGGATAGATGTCCGGGTGGTCATAGTCAATACCTGAAACAAGGCTCATGTGTGGGCGAAAGCTCAAGAAATTGCGATCATACTCATCAGCCTCGTATACAAAATACTTTGCATCCTGGTCGAATTCTCCAATACCGCCAAAACTTAGTTTGCCTCCGACAGAGTAGCTGAGGGTTAGTCCCAGCTCATGAAAGAGCCAGATAACCATGGCGGTGGTCGTTGTTTTTCCGTGAGTACCAGCTATAGCAATAAGTTTTTGACCAGAACTGGTCAAGAGATACTGCAGAAACTCATCGCGCTTTGTGCTTCGAATATTGTGTTCAGCTACGAATTTGAGTTCAGGATGATTTGGGTTTTCGCGGGGTAGTGCGGAAGAGTATACAAACCAGTCAATGGGATGTTGTTCGTGCACCTTTGCAATTGTTTCGGCATCTTGACCGATGTGAATTGAGTCAATTCCTTTTGAGCGAAGGTTCGCTATGTAGCCACTATCCTTCTTGTCTGAGCCAGACACTTCATATCCAGCTTTTTTTGCGATAAGTGCCAGTGGTCCTATACCTGCTCCGCCGATGCCCGAAAAATATACATGCATAGCTAACAGTTTACCCCGTCAGAAACACCCCGTCCAGCTTTAAGTAGGGGCAGAATAACACCGTTTCCTACGGGGTTTACAGGAATCATGAAACGGTTTACAGTAGAATGAAACACGCTTATGTTACAGAAACTTATTCGCAAAATAGCCTACCGCCGTCATCCGTGGCGACATATGCAGTTCGACGAGCTTGCAGAAATATACACCAGTATGAGTTTGCGCAGTCTTGGGTTCAGTATCGTCGGTATATTCATTCCAATTTACCTCTATGAGAGAGGTGTAGAGTTGCAGTCTATATTTTGGCTGTTCAGTTGGATATTTTTACTTCGTATACCAGTTGCGTTTGTCGCCGCATATGTTGTTGGCCGTGCAGGCCCAAAGCACAGCATCGCACTCAGTACGTTACTATTTATACTTTTTCTCGTTATGCTTCTGAGCTTTACGACCTTTAACTGGCCGCTTGTAAGCCTTGCCGCACTCTTTACGATTTCGAACGGTTTATTTTTTATTGCTTATAACACCGATTTTTCGAAAATAAAGCATTCAAAACACGGCGGGAAAGAACTCGGATGGTTATACATATTCGAACGAATTGGTGGTGCGCTTGGACCCTTCATAGGTGGTTTGCTTGCGTCGCTTGCACGCCCTGAGGTTACGATTGTGGCTGCGATTGCTGTATTACTTGGTTCTCTCGTGCCGTTGTTCTTAACAAATGAACCGGTTAGGCTGCACCAGCATATTACTTTTAGAGGTTTCCCGTGGCGTCGTCACGTCTGGGACGCGGTGAGCTTAGGAGCTTTTAATATGGATAATATTTCTAGTCTCATTTGGTGGCCATTATTTGTCGCTGTGACTGTATTCATAACTGGAACATACGCGAAGCTTGGGGCAGTTGTAGCGCTTGCTATGGGGATTTCGATTTTTAGTGCCTATATGTTCGGAAAATTCATCGATGGCAAGAGGGGAAGGGCACTCTTGTTCTACGGCGTTATTACGAACGCCTCTCTCCACATACTTCGGCCGTTTATTTCAACTCCAGCCGGTGTCGTTGCAGTCAGTACCGCAAACGAGCCAGTAACCTTAAGTTATCGTCTACCGCTATTTAAGGCTTTTTATGATGCGGGTGACTCAGAAGAAGGATATCGAATTGTGTACATGGCGTTAACGGAGATGATTGGTGCTTTTTGTAAAGCTGTTCTATGTTTTTCTCTGTACTTCGCAGCCTACTGGGCAGAAGCCGTGACAGTACTTCAGTGGCATTTTGTCGTTGTAGGCTGTATTAGTCTTGGTATTTTGCTGCAGCGATTTCCTGCGCTTAAAAAAGCATAAGCGGTATAATAGAATTATATGCGAATGAAACAGTTTGACGAGAGGCGAGATATTGCAAAAGTCGGGATATTTGGTGGCCTGACCGCTGTATCTGGCGCTCTATTTGTTGTTGGTATGGTTCAGAATGGGGATGGAGCCGTGGAGCGATATAACGCACTTAAAGCAGCTGATGAAGCTGGAGGGGATGTTTCAGAGACGCTCAATGACTTAAGAAGCTTTATATATACCCATATGAACACTGAGATAGGCGGAGAGAACGGAATATATCCACCCATACAGTTGAGCGGTACTTACGATCGGCTTCTTGCAGCAGAAGAGAAGAGGGTCAAAGACATTAACGATAACTTGTATTCTGAGGCTCAAGCCTATTGTGAAGCCAACGGGAATCAGGGTTTTTCAGGACGTAATCGCATAGATTGTATCAATGGGTATATAGATCAGAATGGGGCAAAACCGCGTGAGATAGAGAGCTCGTTGTACAAGTATGACTTTGTTGCACCGAGATGGTCTCCTGATCTCGCAGGCTTTAGCCTCCTCGCGTCGATATTGTTTGGACTTATAACAGTGTTATCGCTCATTAGCTATTTGCGCACTCGTCATTTCGTCCATCTTGCAAACTAGATATAAGAAATACCGCCCATAGATTAGGCGGTATTTCGTTCAGCTCCAGATTATTTTATGGAGTCTGAGTTTCTGTATCTGTCGTGTCTGACTGCTGATCAGTGCCGGCTGGTTGTGTTGCTTGGGTCTGATCCTGAGTCTGTTGAGTGTTTGTATTATTTGTGGTATTACCACCATTTGCCTTGTACTCAGTGATAGCTTTTACGACTTGACCGTCATCTTTGAGGTTCTCCCAGAAGAGCACTTGGCTGCGGGCAATATACATCTGATCCTGTGGGCCGTGTAGTTCATTACCGAGCTTTGCTAGGCTAATGTTTGCTTGCTGTTGCTGGTTCTGACCTTCTGGCTGTACAGGGTTTTCTACCCGTACATAGTAAATGTCCTGAAGTACATATGTGTCGCTGTTGTAGACGCCAAGCTTACCAAAGTAGACCTGTCCGTCCTGGCTGTTTAAGAATACCGCTTGGTACTTGTCTGTCTGGATAAGGTCAGCTTCTTTGTTCGTTCTGTTACCCTTACCGCCAAAAACAAGACCAATGATCATGACAGCAGTGATTAACGCTACACCAAAAAGTACAAATACGGAACTTAACTTACTGAAATCTAGACCCTTCTTGCCGCTTTTCTGTGACATAGAAGATTCCATATCACTGCTCATCTGTGGAGCAGGTTGCTGCTGTTGCATAGGGCGATTGCCTCTGTTGGCAAAGTCCATGGGCTTCCCACCTAACCTTTCTCTAATAACTTTATTTATACATGTAAGTGTAATGCATAAGCGTCATAAAAGGCAAGAAGATTTAAGAGACAGTTCAACAACAGATTACGAAAAAATATTGACAAGTGTTGATAAGAGGGAGTATGTTGGAGACACTAACTAATGTTAAGAGGGGAAAGGCATTTAAGCATGGCTTACAAGCACACAAACTCAAAGGGTATTACTTACCACCTAAACTCAAAGGACGTTACACTTCGTGGTGGCAAAACACAAACGATTTATTACTTCAGCAAGGATCAGCGACCAGAAGCTTGCGACCTACCAGCAGGCATGCAGGTTAATGAAAACCAGCGCAATGGCTTCCTAACTGTTAGCCGCAAGAAATAAGTTACTAAGTAACTTATTCGAGGACCCCCTAGGCAAAATAGGGGGTCTTTTCTGTTATGATGATACGGATGAAATATATAATTGAAGTGGAAAAGCTTCGTAAACAGTACGGAGATAAAGTGGCCGTAGATGGCGTCAGTTTTTCGGTCAAAAAAGGCGAAATATTTGGCATTCTAGGCCCGAACGGGGCCGGGAAAACAACAACCCTCGAAATGCTTGAAGCAATGCGGCAAATTGACGGCGGAAAAGCCCTGATTAACGGTATCGATGTGTCCAAAAACCCCGAAGGCATACGCCGTATCATCGGTGTACAACCGCAAAGTCCGGCTTTTCAGGACAAGACAAAGTTAACGGAACTCCTTGAACTATTCGCAGCAGCTTATGGTGAAAAAGTGAACGTAAAAAAGTTTTTAAGTGACTTAAATTTAGAAGAAAAGGCAAGTTCGTTCGTAGAACAGCTGTCTGGAGGCCAGAAGCAGCGGTTTAGTATTGCGGCAGCGCTCGTGCACAATCCAAAGGTATTTTTTATGGATGAACCGACAACTGGCCTAGACCCGCAGGCTCGCCGTAATCTCTGGAGTTTGGTAGAGAAAATTCGTGATCGTGGCATTACGGTTATTTTGACCACGCATTATATGGACGAAGCAGAGCTTCTGTGCGACCGAGTCGCCATTATGGATCGTGGTCAGATTGTAACTATAGATACGCCGAAGAACCTGATTAAGCAGCTGATTCAGAAGGGCTTCAAGAAAAAACAAGAAGTCGAACAGGCAAACCTCGAGGATGTTTTCATAGACCTAACGGGAAAGAAGTTAAGGGATTAATTATGGATTCATCATTCTACACTGTAAAAACTTTCGTGAAGATTAACACTCGGCGCTTTTTCCGCGACCGCTTAGCTATATTTTTCACCGTTATATTCCCTCTTATTTTCTTATTCATCTTTGGGGCAATGAGCCGTGGTGGCGACCTATCGTTTAAGGTCGCACTAATTAATGAATCAACGAATCAGGCAGCATTCGACTACGTATCAGAAGTTAAGAACGACAAACTTTTTAAAATTGACGAAAAAGTGACCACACTTGATCTCGCAAAACAGAAGATGAAACGTGGCGAAATAGATGCGGCGCTGGTAATTCCAAGCAACTTTGGTGAAGATGTGAACGGTGTCGCTTCGGGTGATTTGAATATCGTTTATTCCCCTAATAACGAAGTTGCTGCGCAAGCCCTTGTTTCTATTGAGACGGCACACTTCCAGGGAAAGAACAAACAGCAGTCACAGACACCCGACCCATTCACGGTATCAGTGGAGGTGCTGAACGAACAAGCACTATCTCGGTTTGATTATACGTTTTCGGGCTTACTCGGCTTCTCTATCATTGGTCTTGGTATCTTTGGGCCGGTCAATGTGTTTCCAGAGCTAAAGAAGCAGGGAATTTTGCGTCGCCTGCACACCACACCTCTAAAAGTGTGGCAGTATTTCGTTTCAAATGTGATTTCACAGGCAGTAATCGGGATTATTACCCTCAGCGTTTCGTTCCTGGTTGCCATATTTGTATTCGATTTGAAGGTCGTCGGTAACTGGTTCGAACTAGCAGCATTTATCGCCTTCAGTATCATTTCTATCTATGGCATTGGTCTTGCTATCGGTGGCTGGGCTAAGAACGAACGTCAGGCCGCACCGCTATCTAATATTGTCGTGTTTCCACTGATGTTCCTATCCGGCACATTCTTCCCTCGTTATGCAATGCCAGAGTGGCTGCAAAGCGTGTCAAACTATCTGCCGCTTACACCCGTTATTGATGGTATTCGACTTATTGCTGCCGAAGGTCAGCACTTGGTGGATCTAGGTCCGCAGCTGGGGTTGATTGCCGCATGGACGGTAGTAATTTATATCATAGCTTTCAAAGTATTTAGGTGGGAATAATGGCTGACTATCCCCTAACTAAAGAGGAGTTTGATGCAATTTATCATAAGGTGCCACGTTTAACAGTCGAGGTTATTGTGCAGACGGACCGGGGCGTTGCACTGACGTTGCGAAGCATTGAGCCCAGCGCAGGTCAGTGGCATTTGCCAGGTGGGACGGTCTACTACGGAGAGTCGTTTGAGGACACGGTGAAGCGTATCGCTAAAAAAGAGCTCAATATTGAGGTGCGCGCATGCAAAAATATTGGCTACATCGAATATCCTGAACATGTTAAGAGTGGCTATGGAGACCCGCGAGGGTTAGCCTTTTTGGTAACAGATTTCTCGGGCGAGCCTACACCAGACGAAGAAGCAGACGAGGTTCAGTGGTTCAAAACAGTCCCCGAAAAAATCCACCCCCATCAGGACGACTTTCTCGTCGAACATCAGCTTTTAACGCGGGAATAAACAACCAGACCTAGGCCGATCGCTACGAGTAGCAACCCAAGTCCTTGCAGTGGAACGATCTTTTCCTTGAATAAGAAGTAACTTGCAACTGTTGTAATTACGATGGATCCGCCAAAAACAATTGGAGCAACAATTGCGACGTTATTCTGCTCGTAAGATTTTCCTAGCGCAAGTGTAAAAACGGAAATTATCACACCGCCCGCAATAGCAGCTGCTAATCCTGACTTTGTTGACACTTTGTCGCCCGCTTTAGCCGTAAGAATAAGCAGCAAGGGTATGCTTATAGAAGTAATATTAACGATAAGAGCGACTAGACTGACATTCGCATGACGATTCGCATAGGTAGCGACAAGTATCCCGAGCGAATAGGTGAATAGAGAAATAAAAATGTAAACCATTGTTAGTTAAAGCATAGAACAGAGCAGAAAAAACACAAAACAGATTGATTTATAACCGTAACTGTGATATAATATAAGTATGGCACCAAAATATACACAACCTCTAAAAAACCCTGACTTAATTCCTGGCCAAGGCGAACTAATAACTTTCTTGCCTCAAACAGGTCGTGAGGTTGCTGCAGACGTGTTCGCACCCCTGAAACCCGAGGATGGTGTCTCAGTCGATCTGGCTACGCGTATATCAGCTTTAGGACAAGCTGTCTCAGAGTTAGCTCAAGCTAGCAAGCTTAGTGGTTTTCATACTGCAACATCAAGCGAAGAGTTTCCTCGCCTACGAGCACCCATAGAACGCCAGTATGAAGATGTTGATCAAGTAGCCGGTAGAGCGCAGGATAAAAGAGCAAGACATATGCTTAGTGCCAAACAAGCGTTTGCTAGGGCTATAGGGCTACCACAGATGATCGCTGCTGAAGCCGATCCCAAAGAGCAAGAAAGAATGAAACAGGAAGCAGCTGCTGAGTTCGGAGAGTTTACGCAGAAATACGGAGATGCAAAGGGTGCAGAGAATAGGAAAGAGTTACGTAAGAGTTTAAGAAAAGTGGAGCGGGAGCTTGCCAAAGTAAGTCGTAAGCAAGCATTATAGAACCATATGAGAACAAGAGAATTCCCTTTTGCAAAATATCGTGATTGGGGCCAGGTTCCTCAAGCCAGGCCAGATATTGACGTTGATTTAGTTGCCGACCTGACAAGCTGGCAGAGTAATATTTTAAAAGAACCCGCACTAGACGATATTACAGGCTATTATCGGTTTTTCCCGTCAGCAAACGGAGTTATGGGGTACGCGACGAGAGCAGCTAATAGACGACCAATAGTTCTTGAGGACGTTGAAGACGGCGACACACCAGAGCAAAAAAGAGAACGACAGATACGACATATTGGAGAAACTGCGGAACTGGCATCTGCTGTGTTTTGGGCTGCTGCAGTAATGCGTCATGACGTTACGAACAGGGCTCTAGGTCAAATAGCAGATCTTGCGGAAAGAGGTTTAAGCAACGGAACTATGCCAGATGACATTGCGGCATATGCGTCAGATGCCATCGCTGACTACGGTTATTGTCTAGTCTATCCCGTACAAATTGATCATAAAGGCGAAGATCATGGCAAAGGCTTGAAGTCTCAGATTGAGAGAGTTGCTCCAGGTGTTGGGCAAGCATTGCTAGATTTTGGAAACTACTCTGGGGAACATCCGGAAGTATTGCATAGTTACGACGGAATCGTTGCTCTACAGGCAGCTATGCTCGAACAGGAAAGGCGCATTGATCATTGGGCTCCTCGACATGTTGCAGTACTAGAGGCCATGCCAGAAATTTCTCCATCGCAAGAAGTGATTAACCTTGCTGTAGACTTTCCTGAGCTGTTCTCTCTTCATCAACGAGTGAAAATAGCCTAGTTTTTATGGCATTTTTCATTCTGGCGCCGATGGATGATGTGACTGATACGGTGTTTCGCCGTATTGTTGCTGATTGTGCTGCACCTGATATGACAATGACAGAATTCGTGAATGTTGACGGCCTGACAAGCGTCGGACGTCCGAAGCTCATGCATCGATTAAGTGTTGAGCATGACAGTGTGCCCGTCATTGCCCAAATATGGGGCAAGAAACCCGAAAACTTTAAACAAATTGCTGACGAAATAGCATCCGGAGTAATACCAGGATTTGCTGGAGTAGACATCAATTTTGGGTGTCCCGAAAAGAGCGTCGTTAAGAACGAATGTTGCTCAGCACTTGCTCAGCCACAACTGCGCGATAAAGCGTTGGCCATTATCAATGCAACAAAAGAAGGGCTAGTAGGTCGGTTACCGTTAAGTATCAAAACACGGCTTGGATTCAAAGACATCGATTATTCGTGGCATGAGTTTTTATTAGAGCAAAAGCCAGATATGTTGACCGTTCATGTGCGGACAACGCGCGAAATGAGTAAGGTGCCGGCACGCTGGGAGGCAATTGAGCCAATCGTAATATTGAGAGACAGAATATCACCAAATACCAAAATCGTTCTAAACGGCGACGTGATGAATAGGGAGCAGGGTGAGAAACTGGCGAGAAAACACGGTGTTGACGGCATCATGATTGGTAGGGGGGTGTTTCACGACCCCTATTGTTTCGCCCCCACAACGCATCAGCCGACCTGTCAGCTAGCAAAGCCAGCTGCTCTCTCGGCTTCTTCGGATGCTACACATTTTTCTTCTCCGGTGCTCACTTCACCGTATGACGATACGGTTCGTTCCGCTACTCAAAGAGAAAATGCACATCATCTCGAAGTGCATTCCGGGTGCAAAACACCGTGGCAGCAGAAAACCAAGCAAGAGCGAATTGATCTGCTCAAACACCATATGAACTTACACGAGCAAACGTATCCTAACGGTGCGCGGCCGTTCAATCCGCTTAAAAAATTCGCTAAAATTTATATCAGTGATTTCCCGGGCGCATCCGAACTACGAGATAAAGTAATGCACACCAGTTCAGTCGAAGAAGCAATTGAGCTACTGCAATAATGGCTAAGGACAGAGTATCTATTCCAGTAGAATGCAAGGGGGCTGAAAATGTTGAGGCTTCTGGACTATTGTATGTATGGAACAGAGATCGCTTGACGCCAGGATTTGCGAGCACACTGATTGATGAGTATTTTGAAAAGAACCGCTTAGAATTGCCTCGCATAATTCCAATAATTAGTCTTGAAGTGGGTGGCATCGACTGTTCATATGCAGGTGAATATCTTCGTGTTGACGGCAGATGGCCCGCGGTTGTGAGTGGTGGAAGAACTGTAATGGGGCGAATAAACAGGGGATTAAGTCATTTTGAAACAATGATCGGTGACCGCATAAAAAACGATTCAGATTTCGTTGCTTGTTTTACACGACCTGGTGTCCTGAAACAGCAATTTCCAGAAGAGCTAGAGCTATTTCATTTGACTATGGGGTCGGTTTGCGTGAATAGTGGGATTGCTGTTATCAGATCTGATTTGCAAAGACTCGAAATACCTGAAGTGATGCACTAGTCGCGGTAGCGTTCGCCCCAAGCGGCCATGGACGCGAGGATATCAGTCAGGCCGTGGCCTTTCTCAGTCAAATGGTACTTGTAGCGGGGCGGGTGGGCATTATACTGACGTTTTTCAATAATTCCTTCATCCTGTAGGGCTTCTAGGCGAGCGCTAAGGGTACGAGGACTTATGCCGGCCAAAACGGTTTCGAGGTCACCAAAGGTACGAGGTTCTGTGACAAGTTGGCCGACAAGTAGAGGAGTCCATTTGTCGCCGAGAATACGAAGAGCGGCCTGTATGCAGCCAGGTTTTTTTTCGACTTTTTCAACTTGTGGTTGTGGGGTAGTGAATGCCATATATACAGAATATTACTTACTTCCCTACCATCATATCACGAATTGACTTTACAAAGTGTAGTTACTTGGAGTACACTTCTAGGAGCACTGTAACTACACAATGTATAGTGACAGAAAAGAGTACGTTTCTATTAAAATCAATGGATCAATCAATTATTAAAAAATAATTTATAGGAGGCCCTACCCCGTATGTCAAAGTTAAAAATCATCGTTGGATCAATTCGTGAAAACCGAAATGCACGTACCGTTGCAGACTGGCTTGTTTCGCAAGCGAAGGATGCTGGCTACGATCTAGAAATACTTGACCTAAAAGAAATTGATTTGCCAAAGTTTAACTCTCCAATATCCCCAATGTACGCAAGCGTGGATACGCCGGAAGCAAAGGCATGGGCGAGCCAAATTGACGATGCGGACGGCATTGTCTTCTTGACATCCGAATATAACCGCAGCATCCCAGCATCACTTAAGGATGCCATAGATTACCTTTATGGGGAATGGAACGATAAAAAAGTAAGTATTGTTAGCTACGGCTGGACTGATGGCGGTGGCAGTGCAACCAAGCACCTGACAGATATTCTGAATTGGGTTAAAACACAGATTGTCGGTCCTGAAGTAGCGATACCTTTTACCGGTGCAACATTTGCCGAAGACGGTAGTTTTAACGACATTGATGCCACTTTGGGCGGTGTTAAGGACGACTTTCTTATTCAGCTTAAAGCGCTCAGTGAATAGTCTCTATCTCTAGCCTTGCTTGATCAAGAAGCCCATGTAGGCAAAGTAAGCAAGAACAAATACCAGTCCTTCGATACGATTGAGTCGGTGGCGGCCGTTCACGAACATGAAAATAAACAGCCCGAGGGTTGCTGCTACGCCTACGGCAATATCTATTGACCCGTTTGCAGCGACTGGTAGTGGTGCGACACTACTGCTGGCACCAAGGATCCAGAATGTGTTGAATATGTTACTTCCGATAACGTTGCCTATTGCTATGTCGTTCTGACCTTTGATAGTAGCAATGAGCGACGTGGCAAGTTCTGGCAGGCTGGTACCAATAGCGACAACAGTGAGGCCGATAAGCGACTGACTCAAGCCCGCTTTTTCTGCAATGCCAACAGCGTTGTCAACAAGCAGACTTCCACCCAGGACAAGTAGTCCAAAACCTATGAACGCATATACAACTGAAAGCGATGTGCTATAAGTCTGAATTTTAGTTGATTCTGCGTTTGCTTTTGCATCTCGATCATTACGAGCTAGACCGAAAATGTAGTACATAAAAATAACAAATAACACAAGAAGAGAGACTCCGTCAGTACGTGTGATTGCGTTTGATGGAATATTGTCAAACAAGCTATCGTTGGCCTCTACAAATATGAGCCCCATACCGGCTAAGGCGAGCGGAATTTCTTTCCAGACAGTGGTGCTTTTTACGATGAGAGGTTGGACCAGTGCGCAAATACCCAGAATCAGTAGGATGTTCGCGATGTTACTACCAATGACGTTACCGAGCACGATGTCGGTCGAGTTTCTTAGCGCTGCGGTGACGCCTACAGTCAGTTCAGGCATTGACGTACCAAAAGCCACGACAGTCAATCCAATGACAAGTGTTGATATATGGAACTTTTTTGCGATTGATGCAGCGCCTTTGACCAAAAAGTCTGCACCAAAAATAAGTGCAACAAACCCAGCAAGCAAAAAGACAATATTTAAAAACATCTAGAAACAGTGTAACACTAACAGGAGTATGGAAGTAAAAAACGACTTTTCCTGGTGGGGGTACCTGGACTTGAACCAGGGACCAATCGGTTATGAGCCGACTGCTCTAACCACTGAGCTATACCCCCACACAGGAGAAATCGTCCTTTTATCACAGAATTATAACAATTTTATGATGTAAACTATAGAGGTTATGGATAGTATACTTGATATCTTCCAAGGCTTCCGCCAAAAACTAGCGACGCGCGGGCTTGATGACCCTCGTCTCTTTGGACTTGTAGTGCTTGCAATAATTGGCCTCAGCGTCGTCTGGAACGGTGTAAAAGTCGTTCAACAAAACTATACGTTGCTACAAAAAATTACTGTGTTGAACGAGGAAAATAGGATACTTGAACTCCAAAATAGTAATAAAAATATCCAGAACGATTACTACAAAACTCCGGAGTTTGCAGAATTAAAAGCAAGGCGGGTAAATGGTAAGGCAGCCCCTGGTGAAGCGGTCTTTACCATATCAGACGAAGTTGCTGAAGCAGCGCTAAAAACACCTGCTGATACCAAAGAAACTTTGCAGGAGCCCGAAAAACCAACTTATCAGAAAAACTTCGAAGCCTGGATAGATTTCTTCTTTGGCAGCTGATCTACTCGTGATAGATAGCTTTTAACACGTCCATGCGTGCTGCTTTGCGAGCAGGCCAAGCTGCAGCGAGAATGCCTGCGAAAATAGCGAGTATGAAGTATATGATGACCTGTCCAGTCGGGAAAACGTAGCCAGAAATTCCCTGGTCTTTCAATGCTCGCAAAAGTACCCAGGCAAAGAACGCTCCCATTGACACGCCAAGTACCGCACCGAATAGTGCAATGATGATTGATTCGTAGCGTATCATGCGGCGCATTTGACTGCGCACCATACCGATAGCACGAAGCATGCCAAGCTCCCGTGTACGTTCGCTAATCGAAAGCATCAAGGTATTGGTGATGCCGAGTACGGCGATGATAACCGCAAAGCCAAGTAATCCCCAGAACAATCCTAGAACTTGGTCTATTTGTTTCTCAGCGGTATCAAACAACTCGCCTTTGTCCTGTACGTCAAGTTGCGGGTAGCCAGCGAGTGCCTTTTCGGCCTCTGTTTTTACCGCTGCTTCATCCTGACCATCTGCTATGCTTGCGGCAATCCAGGTTACGCTGTCGTCTTTCACGGTATCGAGGTAGACGGCGGTGTTTACGATATATTCGGAGTCAAATGGTTCGGTAAAGATTCCTGCGACGGGCAGTGTTTTTTCGCCTGTTTGAGCGAACTCAAATGTTATCGTGTCACCAGCTTTTACGTTGCTTTTTTTACTAACATTCTCAGAGATTAATACCGCTCCTTTTGCAAAATCCTTCATAGCTTGTTCAGACGCACCTAGTTTCATCACTTTATCAAGGCTTTCGGAATCCGCTCCGATAAAGAAGTCAAGGATGTCTCCATCAACTTTGACGCTCTGGAATGCATAGCGAAATGCCGTCACATCCTCAAGACCCTTGACTTGTTCAAAGTCATTGAGTGCCTCAACACTAATACCAGCCGTTCCTGGTCCGGCATCGCCAATGTTCGTCGACTGTATTATTAGATCAGCAGGGAAACTGTCTGCAAGCAGACGAGTGATTTCAGATTTAAACGTCGTTGCCATGACAGATAGCATGGTGACGAGCGAAACACCAATCATGAGTGCAGCTGCGGTTGATGCCGTTCTTCGTGGTGTGCGACGAGCATTATCACGGGCAAGTCGTGCTGGGATTCCTCGTGTCTTAACAAGTGGCCAGCCGACCAGTCTTGCAATCGGAACCGATAGAAGCGGCGCCACAATAGATACGCCAATGAACATTGCAAAAACACCAAAGCCTACGAGGTAAATTGGCTGTTCAAGTGAGCCGTTGAGTCCGTATGCTAGAGCACCAGCACCAAAAACAGTTATTAGAGTACCAATAAGCCCTCGTTTGAAAAGAGATTTTCGTTTTCGTCCACCACCCTCGTTCTCTTGTAGCGCTTCGACGGGCGACACTCGGGATGCTTTGATCGCAGGAAGTAGTGCTGAAACAAGCGTAACAACTACACCAACCAGGATAGACACAATAATAGTGCGCGGCTCGACCGTTAATGGCCCTTTTGGCAAACTAAACCCAACTACATTCATGAGATTACGAACGCCGCTAGAGACAAGCATACCCATAAAAATACCTGCTATCGAAGACAAGATAGATACAGCAAGTGCCTCGTAGATAACCAGTCGTACAACTTGTACTTTGGTCGCGCCCATGGCACGTAGGAGGGCAAGCTCCTTAGCTCGTTGTGCGACTATTATGCGGAACGTGTTCTGAATGATGAACGAACCAACAAAAATTGCAATGCCGGCAAAAGCAAGAAGTGCGGTGTTAATGAATCCAAGCCCTTCGTTTATTTCCGAAACACTTTCGTTCGTTTGCTCTTGTCCGGTGATTGCTTCAACTTCTTCAGGTAATTTTGAATCAATTCGGTCTCGAAGCTCTTCAGGGCTAATGCCGCTTTGCGCTTTAACACTTATTTCGCTGAGCTTTCCAGGCAAATTGAAGAGTTCTTGGGCTTGTGCGAGCGAGAATACTGCCAAGGTTGCTCCACCCAAACCATCAGACTCACCAAAGGTTGCGACACCAACTATTTTGAACTCTTGAGCAGGCTTCAAGGTAACAATCTTTACCGTGTCGCCTACTTTGAAGTCATTTTTATCGGCAGTGGCTTTGTCGACTAGCACTTCACCGTTTGCTTCTGGTGCCCGACCGCCCTCAACGATACGTAAAACGTTCAAGCCTGACTCTTCAGCCCAAGACGCACCAATGGTTGGTGGTCCTTGTCCTCCGATTGGGTTACCGTCAGCATCAAGAAATTGAGCAACACCACCAGCACCACCAGCAGCAGCACTGACACCATCAACGGACTTCACAATGTCCAGGACACTTTCGTCAAAGGATAGTGCGCCAACTCCGAATTCAGGTTTTGCAGGCCGTACACTTACATCAATGCCAGCGTAGACGTCCTTGAACAAGTTATCGAATGTACTGCCGATACTGTCCGTAAAGATGTAAGTACCAGCAACAAAACTAACGCCGAGAATAATTGAGAATCCAGTCAGGAACATACGGAGCTTATGCCCCAGCAGATTTTTGAGAGCTGCTTTAAACATGATTGGCCCTCCTTTTTAAGATCCAAATTTCTTGAAATATTGTAGGATTTTGTCGACGGTCGGTTTTTGTATTTCGTCAACTATCTTTCCGTCTCTGAGCATTACGACTCGATCAGCGTAGGCCGCAGCGTTTGGATCATGTGTCACCATTACGATAGCCTGTCCGTATTCGCTAGCGGCTTTTCTCAAAAACATCAATAGGTCTTGTGCAGATTTTGAGTCAAGGTTACCGCTTGGTTCATCTGCGAAAATAATGTCAGGACGTGCAACGAGTGCGCGTGCAACAGCAACACGTTGTTGTTGACCACCAGATAACTCACTTGGGATGTGGTCTAGTCGATCGCTCAGGCCAAGCAGCCCTACAAGGTCCTTAAACCATTTCGTGTCGTATTTTTTGCCAGCGATAGTTGATGGAAGGAGCATGTTTTCTTTAGAAGTTAGGGTTGGGACTAGGTTAAAGCTTTGAAAAATAAACCCAACACGTTTTCGGCGCAACATGGTGAGCGCCTTGTCCTTCGCTTTTCCAAGGTCAGTTCCTCCAACCTCAGCGACACCGCTACTTAAGCGATCAAGCCCCGCTGCACAGTGGAGCAGGGTCGACTTACCAGAACCGCTCGGACCCATGATGGCGGTGAACACTCCTTTTTCAAATTCAATACTCACGCCGTTGAGTGCGCGGACCTCTGTGTCACCCTTACCATATATTTTGAAGGCATCAGTTACGGATGCTACGACATTTTTTTTCGCTGCTTTTGTTTGTTTTTCGGCTTTTTGCTTAGTTGCTGGCATAAAGAATCTCCCTTTCTACGTATCAGTATACGCTTTCACCGCATGGTCTGTCATGTAGGCGATAAGAGATAGCTGTTGAATGTTTAATGTAAATAATTTACAATAAAGCGCTATGAGTACTAGATATTTTATTGACGTTCGAGAACCATATGAATATGCCCGCGACCATGTAGACGGTGCAATTAACCTGCCGCCAGCCGACCTTGTGGCAGGGGCTAAAATTCTAGCGGATATTCCAAAGGATACGGAGTTAGTGCTGTATTGTCTTAGCGGTGCACGCTCAAATGCCAGCATGCATTATCTGAAACGACTCGGGTATACCAACCTCGTGAACGGTATCAACAAAGACCATATTCGCCGAAAATACAAAGTCTAGTTCGTCGCAATGAACTGCGCAGCGTCAAGTAGATCTTTCGCTACATTGGTTGCGTTCGGAGTCTCACTAGCCGTACCTGTTAGTACTTAGATCGTTTTGGTGCCCGCGTTGATTTGCTATCGCAGTCTAGAAAAATTGCTTTTATCACTTGAGTTAATGATAGTACTTTATTTTGCGGGCTTTCGCGCCCAGACCCACGCCATACTTTTGACTACAGTCTCAAAACCGGGGTTCCCCGCAAAACCTGTTTTGTGGGGTGGAGTGTTTGCAAAAAGTCCGCGGCCTGGGAATTAACAAAATAGCCGGCGAACCGGCTATAAATTCTATCTTGGTAGCGGGTCCGCCAGCTGGCGGAAGGACTCGTCTATAAATGTTCGCTCGGTAACGTGCGAAACGCACGCTCGCTCAGCCAAGCAAAGACTCCCGTCTTTATCTAACGACCGTGCGTAAAAGTCCAAGATTTCCAGCAAATGAAAAAGTTCTTCCGTCGTCTGTTACTATAGTGCTGCCCGGTTCAAGGTGTGTTAGAGAACAGCTGTCATCTATATATACTCCATCGCCAGAAACTACTTCATAACGATGTCTTCCGCCACGCCAAGTTTCACAAAAGCGCTCTGCGGTTAGCTGTGAATACCAGACAATTCCTTCACCGGTTTCGGGATCTCTTAACCAGCATTCCTCATCAAGATTCACTTGGGGCATATTTGAGTAAGGCATTCCCAAATCTAATTTTTTAGGTATAAGTCCTTCTCCTGCCATGTCTACTCTCTTTCTGTTAGCGGCTAAACTCTATAAATTAATTATATAACAAATATATAAATGTGTACAATATATATTTATAGGGTAGGACTCGCCCACATTCTGCGGGCCTGAAAGTAGCGGGGGTAGGAATATAACTTCGCTGCAGAGCAGCTTAGTATATAATCCGCCCATTTTACGCCTTCGGCTAGGGGGATTATCGTACCTTCGCTCTCCGCCAGCTGGCGGATCGCTATACGGTTCTCGCCCTGCGCCGATACAAGAAAAAACAGCCACGATGTGTGACTGTCTTTTCTTGGTAGCGGGGGTAGGACTCGACTATGAATGTTCGCTCGGCAACATGCGTAACGCATGCTCGCTCAGCCAAGCAAGGATTCCTCAATATGCCACTGGCATATTTCGCCTATCGGTTCTCGTCCAACACCGAAACATGAAAAAGGCCCTACACAAGGTAGGGCTCTTTTCATGGTAGCGGGGGTAGGACTCGAACCTACGACCTTGTGGTTATGAGCCACACGAGCTGCCTCTGCTCCACCCCGCGTCGTCGGCGTGTGATGGCGTTCTCGCCGCACCGCCGATGAAAACAAGTTTCCTCGGACGCTGCTTGCATTCTCGCCAAGCCGCCTCCTCTCATTTTTGCGAATCCCCTCGCAAAAATGTATGAGCTGCAAAGCTCTGAAGAGTGGTCATTATCATACCAAACAGAGGTAGGAAAGTCAAGACTAGGTGTGAGGGTGGTACTATTGATATGTAGAAGGAGATGAAAAAATGGGGGAGATTCACGTCGCAATTTTGATAGGGACAACGAGGGAACAACGCAAGAGTGTCTATGCGGCACGATTGATGAAAGAAATCGCTGATACCTATCCAGAAATAACCAGTGAACTAGTAGATCCAAAAGATTTCACGTTTGAGGGTGACGGTAATGATCCAGAAGGGAAAGACGTGCGCTACACCGAAATTACAGAGCGAGCGGATGCTTTCTTAATCGTGACACCAGAGTATAACCATAGTTTCCCAGGTTCGCTAAAAAGGATGTTGGATAGCGAGCTGAAAAACTACATACATAAACCAGTGGCTTTCGCCGGCGTCAGCAGTGGTGGTTGGGGCGGCGTGCGCGCCATCGAGTCGCTGGTGAACGCTGTACGAGAAATGGGGTTAATTGCAACCTTCACCGACATGCAGTTCCCGCGTGTGCAAGATCTATTCAGTGAGGAGGGAAAGCTTCTAGATGAGAAATACCGAGAATACCCGAAAAAACTCTTCAACGAACTCATCTGGATGGCGACCGTCTTAAAACATGGTCGTGAAAACGTCGAGAAGATAGAGCATAAATAGTCTGCTGCGCCCTTGACTCGTGCCAAAACCGCCAATAAAGCGTACATATGCCAAGTTGGCACTCTTGACCTGTGTCAAGAATGCCAGGCCTTGCCAGCTCCCTGCACATCCTTGGCACTACCGGAGTTAATTTTTTTCTCTAAAACGTATCTACGGATACGTTTTATCAAAAGAAAATTAATCCATCAGCACCAATGAAGCACAGAGAAACAGGCAATTCTGGCACTCTTGACACGTGACTGCCAGAATTCTACAATGGAAGTGTGGAGTATTCCACATTAGTTATTAATAATAAAAGGGGTTAAAAAATGACAAACGGACTCACCCGCTGGGACCCATTCGAAGAAATGCGATCCCTGCAAAAACAATTTCTTAACGACGACTGGTTCAGCGCGCCGCTGAAAACACTAACACTGCCGACGACGGACGTGTACACCAGCGATGACAAAGAGCTTGTCGTTGAGGCACATATGCCGAACTTTGAAGACACAGATATCGACGTGCACATTGAAAACGGGGCACTCGTTATTCGTGCCGAAAAGCACGAAAAGGAAGAAGACAAGAAGAAAAAGTACGTGGTGCGTGAATCGAGCAGCAGCTTCTACCGACGTATCCATCTGCCAAAACATGCCGACCAAGAAAAGATTGAGGCTGAAATGAAAGACGGCGTGCTGAAAGTAGTGGTACCGTTCAAAGAACTGCCGAAACCAAAGAAAATCACCATAAAATCAGGCAAAAAGTGACAAGAAACAAACGCATGAGGAAACGAGGTCAAAAAACGACCTCGTTTTTCTTATGCTTGCACACGGCACACGAAAAGCGCATCATAGTCTGAATGATTCAGAGCACTGATGTTTTGTTACTTTATGGTGACCGGTCACGTTTGCCTCATCAAGCTAATGCATACGCAGAGGCTCCGCTATACAAAAGGCGACAAATCCTTCGTCCAAAAGCTATGGAAGAAGCTGCACAAAGGATTGTTGAGTGTGCAGGAACTCGAATTGTAGGTGTGGTGAGCGAAGAATGGTCTGCACTGGTGCGCAAGGTACTGATTGGCTTATCTGAAGGCGGTAAAGTCTATGAGCCAGTTGTATTTCTAGCAGAAGGGGCTACACCACTACGTTTTCAGGACGAGCTATCTCAGCTGGCAGCTCTATCTCAGTACGTAGGTGTTGATACACAAATGGACGTAAGTAATGGTATATATCATTCATCTCGTTATGGAAACGGATCACTAACCTTGGATGTTGTTAGTCAACCGAGTGACTTCCTATCACGCATCGTTGAGTACGAGTTTTAACTTTTTGCCTACCAACTAGATTTGCTGTAGTCGTGATAGCGGATATTCATCGGGCTGACTTTAATAACCGTAACCTCGCCTTTTTTCATAGAAACAACAGGGGGGAAGTGGCTGCCTTCCTCATAGTTTTTCGGCTCGGCAACTGCGCGGTAGATTTTTGTAATCATTGATTGGCTGGTCTCTGTGTCGGCGAGGCCGGATACCTGTACGGTTTTCAGACTGTTCGGTTTGTGAATCGTTAGGGCAACTTGGCCGTGGTAGGCTATATTTTGGGCTTTTTCGGTTTGTTTTTTCGTCACTATGTAGAATTGCTCACCTTCATAGACATAATGCACGACCGCACCATGAGCGTTACCTTCGCGGTCGACCGTAGAAAGAATAGCGACGTTTTGTTCTTTGATAACTCCGGCTGCATCACTGTTTTGGGGCACATTTGTAAGATTTTTTTCACGCTCTGTAGATTTCCAGACCTCGTTTGTAACCTTGTTGTTTCCTAAGCTCTCTTGGAGTTCAATATGATTCTCAATGTACTCTACGAAGTTTTCTGCACAGTTTGAGTTAGTGAACCGTAGGCCGTAATCACGGACTCGGGTGTGTAAAATAACGCCCGCGAACGGACCGGCTTTCGTTTTTTTCACACCCGCCACGACGTCATAACTGACTTCATCAAATGTTTTGAAAAACGGCTTAACATCAAGAAAAATTATACGTTTATCGGTTGCAATCAGCATTGCTGAACCTACTTTTTCACCTGTTGTGCGCCCATACACGACACCGCCGATATGCTCATTTTCGTGTATGACATTTGGCAAGTGTTCGGTCTCCATTTTCATGGTGCCGTACGTAGTCATACCGGCTGCGCGAAGCTCGTTAAGGATGCGCTTCTTGTGTTGGCGTGAGTCCATTTCATCCTCCTAGTACTTCTAGTATCTACCCAAAAACTACGCATTTCAAGTAATCAAAAAAAGCGTCAGTGAGGGAAGTCTGACGCTTTTTTGACGGACAGTGACTATTTGGCTATTCTTGGTCGGAATCGCCCATCATGCCGTGTCCACCGCCATGACGACCACCCATGCCTCTACCACCTAGTGGTCCGATATCTGTGAGGTCAATGCCTTGTTCGTCTGCCCACGCCTTAAGTTCATCATGGAACTGTTTCATCTGATCGTGTCGTTCTTCGCGTGTTAGCTCTTGGTCATGCAGCTCTTCCATTTTGTCATGCAACTCGGTCCATTTCTGTTCAATAGCAGTTTTTTGTTCTGCGGTGATAGTGCCGTCATCTACCTTTGCTTGTAATCTATCACTGAATTCTTGCTGTCGCTCAGCTTCCATTTCGCTGTGCTGTTCGTCAAATACTGCCTGAACGTCGTCTTTGTTGAGATTGAACTTCGTTACTAATTTATCAATGATGCTGTTCTGCGGACTACTTGTTGCCGCACTTGCTGCACCAATGGTCAGGAGCGATCCTGCACCGACGGCAGTCACAACACCTGCTGCAATAAGTTGTTTGCTTAATTTCATAGTTCTAGTTTCCTTTCGGTTATGTTATTTTTGCCACCTGTCTTCAAGTGACAAGAACATAGTACAAATCTATATTGAAAGGATACTTGACGCTACCTGAGTGGAGGCTGAATCACTTTAAACTATAAATTTTGAAATAATTTCGAAGAGTTTGTCGGTGTTACCTGTGGAGGGGTCAAGTTTTTCATTTTTGAGCTCATCGATGCTAAACCATTTGTACGCAGTTATCTCATCTGTTGTTTGAATATTGTCGACAGAACTTTTAACCAAATAAAAGATGTTTACTCGAGGTATTCCTATCTTTTCATGTCCTGAAATTACATGGATAAGATTAGCTTCTTGAATGTCTTTACGCTGTACGTTCACTTCTTCTTTGAGTTCTCGAAATAAAGCCTCTTCTGCAGTCTCACCATAGTCAATGCCGCCTCCAGGAAAAGTATATTCTGTGTCACGACCGTCCAGTACGAGTAGTATTTTTTTGTCATGAACTATAACTGCCTTGACAGCTACTCTGTACAAGCAATCTTTAATTTCAAGAAGTCTTTTATCGATATCCATAGTAAATAGTATACAGAGTGTCACAAAATCGGTAACTGAATCGTGAAGGTTGAGCCTTTTTTTGGGGTGCTTGTGACTGAAATAGTGCCGTTATGTGCCTCGATTGTCGCTTTAGCGATTGAGAGTCCTATGCCAAACCCATTGACTTTGTTTTTTGTGCGCGATTGGTCCGCTCGGTAGAAGCGGTCAAATATACGCTTCTGCTCGTCCTTTGTCATACCGACGCCTTGGTCAGCGATAGTTAGGTTAATTGAGTCGTCAGAAACGGTGCTGTTGACACGAATTTCTGTCGTTTCAGGGCTGTATTTCACGGCGTTCTCCAAAATGGTTACCAAGGCTTCAGTGAGCGATGTTTTTTGTGCCTGAATCTTGGTTTGGTCTAAATTGTCGACCACGATAAGCTGTTTTTTAGCTTCAGCATGAGGTAGTACTCGCTCAACAGCCGCATGAACTATCTCTGCAAAGTCTACTTCGGTAAGTTCAACAGAGTTATTCTCTAAACGAGAGAGGTTAAGTATTCCTTCAGACAATTGTGTCAACTTGTCTAGCTCCTCTATGTTACTTTCAAGCTGTTTTTTGGCTTGGGCTAGCGTTAGTTTTGGTTCAGTGAGCGTGAGTTCGGTTTCTGCGCGCATGGCGGTAATTGGTGTTCGTAGTTCATGACTAGCGTCAGAGATAAATCGACTTTGTGCATCGTGGGCTTCCTCAATTGGCTTTAAACTGCGGCGCGCCAGATAGTAGCTAAGCAGACCGCCAATTATGAAGATTAATAGGTTAAGCGATATCAGGTTAGATTTTAGACGTTGCTTGGCAAGGACAGCATTCATATCTTGCTGATCGAGGTACTGCTGTAGGAAATCGTCTTCCTGCAGGCGCAGCATCTGACCCATGCGCAACGGGCGTTCAGTGTTTCGGTCAATTTCTTGAATCGATACCTGGTAAAACCGAAAACTAAATAAAAGACTCAGAAACATAATGATTACAAGGTACAGACTTGTGAGTCGAACTGAGGCGTTGTGAAACAGGTTGTTTTTCATCCCGTCAGTACTCCCCAATAGTGTTTACGCGCGTATGGTATGGCTCTGATGTGCTCAGTCTATCAGACCAGCTGTTACAGGTTTTCGAAAAAGTACCTACGGGATTCACGCCTTTGCTCCAAAGATGTAGCCGAAACCACGCCTCGTGTTGATAAGTGGCGGCAAGTCCGGAAAAGCTTTGTCTATTTTATTTCGCAAATAGCCAATGTATACCTCAACGGTATTCGGTAGAATGTCTGCATCGTAATCCCATACATGCTGCATAATATGGTCTTTGGTGACAATGCGACCGGCATTTGTCATAAGGTATTCAAGTAGTGCAAATTCCTTCGCTGTTAGTTCAACAGTATGGTTATTACGAGTCGCCGTAAAGCTATCGCGATCAAGTTCCACACCGTTTGACTCAAGCGATGTTTCTAGTAGATCCTGCGGTCGTCTTAGGAGTGCACGAACGCGTGCAATCAACTCTATGAAGGCAAAGGGTTTCGCCAGATAATCATCGGCACCGGCGTTTAAGCCTTCGGCACGATCAAGTACTTTGTCCTTTGCCGTAAGCATGAGCACTGGCGTATGTATTGAAGATCCTCGCATGGACTTCAATAAACTCAAGCCGTCAGTGCCCGGAAGCATACGGTCGAGAATAACGAGGTCATACGGCTCTGTGGTTGCCATCGCCAGACCATCGTCACCGTCGTAACTCACATCAACAGCGAAAGCCTGGCGCTCTAAACCGCGCTTTATTGCACTTGCTATCTTGTGATCGTCTTCGACGATGAGAATTCTCATAGTAAGTATTATAAAGATAAACCTGAGAATAACTTGAAACTAAAAACACCCCGAGTCTCCTCGGGGTGTTAATTGTAATTCAATACTGAATTAGCGCTGTTCGCGTTCGCGAGCTTCGCTCACGTGAATAGTACGGCCACCGAGTTCCTTGTTGTCAAGGCCATCAATTGCAGCTTTTCCTTCGTCATCACTATCGAATTCAACGAAGCCGAAGCCACGTGAACGACCGGTTTCACGGTCAGTGATAACTTTTGCGCTTGCGACTGTACCAAACTGTGCAAAAGCAGCAGCTAGTTCATCATCTGTGGTTGCGAACGGAAGTCCGCCTACAAATAGTTTCATCTGTGTATAGTTACTTTCCTCTTAATATCTTTGCAGATCGACCAGTTTAGCGAGGATGTGTAACGTTGATAGTTTCTCTGTGTACTCTTCACTCATTTATACTCTTGCAAGCTCTATTATCCCACAAAATGCAAAAATCAACTAATTTTTTCACGAATAAATAACAGAGGAGGATAAGCAGCACTATAAATATACTATTGACAAAAAATAAAGCATAAGCTATAATAGTGCTCAGTTGATTAAAAAACAAAAAATCAACAAAAACAAAAATTAAATCAAAGGAACGAACGAAAATGTAAACGTCATTCAAAAAACGTTACACGGTTCCTACGAACCAAAAGGCTGCGCAGCCATCAAGTCTACACCTTATTTCGGTCGGAACGAGCGATTTTTTCCCACACTTTTCATCATATAAAAAAGTGCAAAAAACAAAAAATTGCTCGTAAACCCATCAAAATCTTTGGGGAAAAGTGAGAAAAATTGAAGCTTGAAACCAGAGTAAGGTCTATGCGATACTAGGTGAGTCATAGACAAAAACAAAAAAATCAAAAAAGCACCTGTAACAAATGTTAGTTGCGTGCACTAAAACAAATAGAAAGGAGTAGCTCTTTAAGCTCTAATTTCTTAAAAAGGAAAAAGAGCTGGGCGAATAACCTATATGAGTTACGAACGAGAAGAATCAAAGAGTCTTTTGGTCAAAATTTATGACCGTATCTTTGACAACTAAGATAAACTAGAGCAATCTAGAACAGGAAAAGAACTTCTTCGGATTAAAAGGTCAGTCCCTTCCGAAGAAGTTTTTATTTTTATCAAGAATTAAAAATCCCATCATGGGATGAGATTATTATTTTGGTAGCAGGACCGAGATTTTCCCACATTCTGCGGGCCCGAAACTTCATCTTTGCAAACAAGTTTGCAAGAGAAGGTTTCCTTGCGAAAGTTCACTGAACTTTCTCACTCGTGACCCTATGCCGCGCTCAAATACCGAATACTAATATCAAAATAAAAATCCCATCATGGGATGAGATTATTATTTTGGTAGCAGGACCGAGATTTGAACTCGGGACCTCAGGCTTATGAGTCCTGCGCTCTAACCAACTGAGCTATCCTGCCGTGCTTGAGGGACAATTATAACAGATATGAGGAACGTTTCCTAGGGGCGGCTCAATCTGCTTTATCAGTTTTAAACCAGTCGTCGTGGGCAAGAATCTGCTCACGGAAAACGTGCCAGATTTCGTTAACTTCTTTGCTTGGCGCTGTCTTTTCATCTTTCAGTTGTATGACTTCTGAGCGTAGAATGTCGTACTTTTTCCATGTCTTGCCATTACTTAAAATTTGGAGCATCATTGGCGTTATCTTATCTAGGGCTTTGACAAACACTGCTTCCGGATCTTTTTGCTCCTCGTATTCTTCGATAGTATCTGTCATGTCTGAGAAATCCGGCCATTCACTTTTTAGCTGGTTTAAAGCCTCAGCTTCACGCTCATCTTTTGTGGCTTGCTGCTCTGCTGTTCGACCTATTGCCATAACATCACCAGCATGAATTTCTACCATGTCGTGCATGAGTGCATAGCGAATAACTTTATCACGATCTAGATGCGGGAACGATCCGCACAAATACCAGGCAAGAATCGCCAGATTGTAGCTGTGCTCCGTATCAGTTTCCTTTCGGTCCGTATGTTTGCCATCGGGCATATAAATGAGTCGCTCAATTTCAGAAAAGTTAACAAGTAGGTCCTGCAAATCTAAAAGTCTTTTGGCGTGTCTCTCTGGTTTCACGCTATTATTATGACACAGGATGAAGAAAACATATGTTATTGCTGTTAGTGGTGGGGTCGACTCGATGGCGCTTTTACACAAGCTTTCAAGTGTGAAGCCTCAGAACATCGAGTATATTGTCGCGCATTTTGACCACGGTATACGCAGTGATTCACACGAAGACGCAGCATTCGTCGCAGCTGTTACAAAAAGTCTAAACTATTCATTTGAACTCGGTAAGGCGAGTCTCGGCGAAAAGGCAAGTGAAGAAGCTGCGCGCAATGCACGTTACGATTTTCTGTATACCATGATGAAAAAACACAAAGCGGAAGGAATTATTACCGCCCACCACCAAGACGATGTGCTCGAAACAATGATAATAAACGTGCTGCGCGGCACGGGCCCAAAAGGGCTTATTGGTTTTACGAGAGCCCATATTATTCGGCCTTTTATGAATAAGACCAAACAAGACGTTCTGAGCTACGCGACGGAGCATGAACTGGAGTGGCGCGAAGATAGTACAAATACCGACGAATCATATTTACGCAATTATGTTCGGGCGCAGCTCGTGCCAAAGCTGGGTGGGGTACGGGAAAAATTGCTCATAATTCGAGAGTCAGTTGGTGACTTATATTTAGAGATCGATGATTTAACCAAAAAGTTATTAGTTAGTAGTCTGCGAAAAGGCGAATTGGTTCGCTCTCGATTCGTAACATTACCCGTTACAATCCAGCATGAGCTCATTGCCGCTTGGCTACGTCTACACGGAGTTTCTTTTGATGCAAAAACAATTGCTCGACTTAGCCTCGCTATCAAAACGTTGGAGCCAGGGAAGCGCATTGATATTTCGAATGGAGCAAGTCTTGAAATAAAGAAAGAGACGATTCGGTTAAATATCGAGGGCTAACCTGTATAATCGAAGTATATGGATAAAAAGAAGCTTAAAAGACCAGTTCCTCAAAAACCAAATGGAAAGAAAAATAATGTTCGAACAATTCTGTTCGTGTTGTTTATTGCAGGCTTTTTGTTTCTCGGACTATCGAGTTACGGGAAAAGCGAAGATCTTCAGAGTGTCGCATTTTCTGATGTAATCCGACGTGCTAACAACGGTGAGATAAGCAAAATTGAAGTTGTCGGTGACGAATTAAAGATAACTAAAAGCGGCGAAGAAGAGCCGTCACAGACCTCGCGCAAAGAGAGCGGGTCTTCGATTTATGAGCAGGGCCTTGAGAATCGCGACGTTGAAGTCAAGATTACCCCAGAGAATACAAGTGGTGAGGTTTGGTCTAATGTTTTGTTTACATTAGCACCTGTCATTCTTCTCGGTGGCCTCCTATTCTGGATGATGCGCAGTGCTCAAGGGCAAGGTAACCAGGCGATGAGCTTTGGCCGCAGCAAGGCGCGCCTGTATGGTAATGAAAAAGACAAAGTAACATTCAAAGACATTGCGGGTAGCAATGAAGCAAAAGATGACCTGGAAGAAATTGTTGATTTCTTAAAGAGCCCGAAGAAGTATGAAGCTAACGGTGCTCGTATCCCGAAAGGAATGTTGCTTGTTGGTCCTCCGGGAACAGGTAAAACTATGCTTGCTCGTGCTGTTGCTGGTGAAGCCGATGTACCGTTTTTCAGCATATCTGGTTCTGAGTTCGTTGAAATGTTTGTCGGCGTTGGTGCCTCACGTGTACGCGACCTGTTTAGTAAGGCAAAGAAAAATGCGCCATGTATTATTTTCGTCGACGAAATTGATGCTGTTGGACGCAGACGTGGCTCTGGTATGGGTGGCGGGCACGATGAGCGTGAACAGACCCTCAATCAAATCTTGGTAGAAATGGACGGTTTCGAACAGGGTGTAAACGTCATTGTTCTGGCCGCGACAAATCGTGCGGATGTGCTGGATCCTGCGCTGCTTCGACCAGGACGATTTGACCGACGCGTGAACATCGGCTTGCCTGATCGTAAAGATCGAGAAGCAATTCTAAAAGTACATTACGAGAAAAAACCGCTTGAAAAGAATGTGAACCTTGACGCGCTTGCGGCTAAGACAGCTGGCAGTTCTGGTGCTGACCTGGCGAATATTGCCAACGAGTCAGCAATCATAGCAGCTAAGCACAGCAGAAAGACAATTACGCAGGACGATGTCACGGCAGCATTTGAAAAAGTTGCAATTGGCCCTGAGCGTAAAAGTAAAATCATGAACGACAAAGAAAAAGAGCTGACTGCCTATCACGAGGCAGGCCACGCGATTGTTGGCCATGTGCTGCCGGATAGTGACGATGTGCACAAGGTGACAATTATTCCACGCGGAGGGACCGGTGGTGTTACTTGGTTTATACCACCCGAAGACAAGAGCTACCACAGTATCGTGGAATACAAAGATATCCTGGCTCGTATGCTTGGTGGCCGAATAGCGGAAGAGGTAATATACGGATCAGATCGAGTTACAACTGGTGCAGGAAACGATCTGCAAAAAGCAGCTGAGCTGGCACGTGAAATGGTGACAAACCAAGGAATGGGCAAAAAACTGCGAAATCAAGTATTCCATAGCGACGAAGGTATGATGATGGATCGTATGATGCACGAGCGTCAGTACTCTGATGAGACTGCAAAAGTCATTGATGACGAGGTAGAGGCGCTTATTTCTGAGGCTGCTGAACGAGCACGCACCGTCATTAAGGCAAACCTGAAGAAGCTCGAAGAACTAAAAGACGCACTACTCGAAAAAGAAACGGTTGAAGACGTCGAAGTGAAGAAGATTTTTGAAGGCACCAGCATGCCAAAAGCCGCAGCGTTGTACTAAGTTCGAATATAATTAATTTCGCTCAAGTTTACGGTTCTATTCTCAGACTAAAACGACTATAATAAGGTGTTGAATGAAACGAACTTTAACGAGCGCATCACGAAGAATCTCTCTCCCTGGAGCTGCTACTTTGTTGGTTGTTACCATGTTGCTATCTCAGGTGCTCGGGTTCCTCAGAACAAAGCTCGTAAACGCTAACTTTCCGTTGACTGGATCTGAGAGTACCGACGTGTACTTTGCGGCTTTTAAGATTCCTGATTTTTTCTTCTACATACTTGCAGCTGGCGCACTTGGTGTCGCCTTCATCCCCATCCTAAGTGAACACATGCAGAAGCATGATCGTCGCGGCGTCTGGACACTTTCTACTAGTCTTATGAATTTTATGGCGCTCCTGATGTTCGGTGTCGGGATTATTATCTTTGTTTTTGCTCATTCACTCATGCATGTTGTAGCGCCTAATTTGAGTCCTGAGCAGCTAGATACAGCCACGAAAATTCTACGACTTATTTCATTTAACCCGTTGTTCTTCACGGTATCAGGTGTCCTAACAAGCACGCAGCAGGTTTTTGGTCGTTTTTTCTTCTTTGCGATTACACCGCTTGTCTATAATCTGAGCCTCATTGCGAGTATTTTTATGTTCAAGGATTCACTTGGTCTAGCGGGCTTGGGAGTAGGAGCGCTAGTAGGAGGCTTACTCCAGCTTGGCGTGGCAGCGCTTGGTGTTACAGGACTGAATTTTCATTGGAAACCAATCATCAACTTCAAAAGTGTTGATTTCAGACGTGTTTTGCGCCAGCTACCAGCACGATCTCTTGATCAAGGTGTTGACTCCTTTAACTCAATCGTTGAAACCAACCGTGCTCGGATTCTCGGTGATGGTGTGGTGAGCTCTTACGAGAACGCCTTTACTATTCACACAGCCCCGATTCTGCTCATCGGATCATCTATTTCAACGGCAGCATTTCCTCGACTCACCGAACGACTTGCACAAGGCAGACCAGACTTGTTCAGGAAAGATTTCGTCGGAGTGTTGCGAGTACTTATGTGGCTTTCAATACCGGTCGCCATCATTGCCTACTTTTGTCGTGGGTACCTAGCTCGTATTATTTTCACGAAAGGTTCACCAGATATAGCACTTATCCTCGGTTTCTTATCAATTGCTATATTTTTCCGATCGATTTATGCACTCTTGTCACGCTATTTTTATGCTCACAAAGACACGACAACCCCGCTCATTATTTCCTTGTTTGCCATCGCCTTGAACATCATTCTAGTGTTCACGCTCGCACGGCCTGAAGCGTATGGTGTCGGTGGTTTGGCGCTAGCACAAAGCATCGTGTCAGCATCAGAAGTTCTTGTAATCGGTATCGTTATGTTGATGCGGGACCCGAAGATATTAGATAAAGATTTCTGGAACATGTGCACCAGACTTGTATCAGTTTCAGGCTTTACTGTCGTTGCAGCTTTTATCATGATCACGATTTTGCCGCTTAATCTGAGCGACACTGGCTTCTTCTTGCTCGGTAGTAAGCTCGGTGCCATATCTTTGGCAACATTTGCAGTGCACGTTGGCATGTCAATGGTATTCGGATTCGACGAAGCACGTGCAACCCTAGACAAGGCTAAGAATTTAATCCTTAAACCCGTAAAGATTCAGTAAACTACCTCTGTAATTCTTGCCTTGTTTTTGGTAGAATGGTATGAATGAGTCAAGAAAAAATTAGGAACTTTTGCATCATTGCCCATATTGATCATGGCAAAAGTACTCTAGCAGATCGGTTGCTAGAAATTACAGGTACGGTGGAAAAAAGAGAAATGAAGGCCCAGCTACTGGATAAGATGGATTTAGAGCGTGAGCGGGGCATTACCATCAAACTTGCGCCGGTTCGAATGAATTTCAAAGGTGTGCAGTTGAATCTGATTGATACACCTGGTCACGTTGATTTTAGCTACGAAGTTTCACGTAGCCTGCAAGCTTGCGAAGGTGCAATCTTAGTTGTTGACGCATCGCAAGGTATCCAAGCTCAAACGCTTGCTAACGTGTATTTAGCGATGGAAGCAGATCTAAAGATTATTCCAGTTCTAAACAAGATAGATCTGCCGGCTGCCGATGTACCGCGCGTGACGAAAGAAGTTGTGAGTTTGCTCGGATGTGAGCCGTCAGACATCATGGCAATAAGTGCTAAAACAGGTGCTGGAGTTGAGGAGCTGCTCGATAAAGTAATCGAATTAGTACCTCCTCCTGCGGGCGAGGCAGAAAAGCCATCTCGAGCTCTCATTTTTGATAGTTTTTATGATGAATACCGCGGCGTAATTCTCTACGTGCGCACCATAGACGGTCGTCTGCCGAAGGGTGCTGAAATCAAAATGTTGGCGACGGGTGCTGTAGGAGATGCGTTGGAAGTTGGTTCTTTGGCACCGGACATGAAAAAAGCCGATGCGCTAGAAACAGGTGAGATTGGCTATATTGTGACAAACTTTCATGACACGAGCGAAGCACGAGTCGGCGATACCGTGTCGCTTGCAAAGCAACAGCCCCAGGCGCTCCCCGGCTACAAAGAGGTGAAACCGTTTGTGTATGCTGGATTTTTCCCAAGCAGCAATGAGTTTTATCCGCAACTAAAGGATGCAATCGAAAAACTGAAGCTAAGCGATTCAGCACTTGAATATGTTCCTGAAAATTCACCAGTTCTTGGCCACGGATTTCGCATTGGGTTTTTAGGACTTCTTCACATGGATATAGTGCGCGAACGGATTGAGCGTGAATTCGACATAGATCTAATTGTTACAAATCCATCGACCGACTACAAAGTAACTCTATCGAATAAAACTGAAATTGATCTAACAAATGCAAGCCAACTACCGGAAACACAAGAAATTCTAGAAATCAAAGAGCCGTGGATAAACGGGGAGATTGTTGTGCCAAAAGAATATGTTGGCGCAGTAATCCAGCTCATAAGCAGCGCCCGAGGGTTTCAAAAAAATATTAGTTATGTTGACGACCAACTTGCGCTCGTCAACTTTGAAGCGCCACTAGCGAACCTTCTTACCGATTTTTATGACAAACTTAAGAGTCAGACATCAGGCTACGGTAGCTTTAATTACGAACTAGCAGACTACCGGGTTGAGGATTTGGTGCGAGTCGATTTCTATGTTGCAGGTGACATGGTCGAAGCCCTCAGTGTTATGTGTCATCGAACGGAAGCACAAAATCTGGGCAGAACTACTGTGGAGAAACTCAAAGATATTATTCCAAGGCAAAACTTCAAGGTAGCCATTCAAGCAGGTATTGGCGGACGGTTCATTGCGCGTGAAGACTTGAGTGCGTTTCGAAAAGATGTAACTGTTGGCTTGTACGGAGGCGACGTGTCACGAAAGAAAAAAGTTCTTGCTAAACAAAAACGAGGTAAAGAACGCCTCAAGCGCTTCGGCAAAGTTGATCTACCCGCCGAGGCATTTACAGTCCTACTAAAACGTGATTAAATTCGCGCATGGCTAAAAAACAGACGTTCATTCAGCACGAAGAAGAACAAGTAAAGAAATTTCATAAAACGTATTCTCAGAAGTACCCGATGGTATTTGCACTCGGTGCAACTTTTGGGCTTGTCTCCGTACTTTATGGGTTCGAAAAGCTCATAGACAAAGTTGATTTGTTCTCGAACAATCCTTGGATTTTGCTGGCAACTGGACTTGCGGTATTGTCGGTCACTGGGTCTTTTTACAATAAACTTAGATAAACGAGCCAAACTGTTACAATATCCGTAGATATGGATAAAAAAGATTTCATTGGTTGGGCTCGCAAGCTACAGGAAACGTATCATGCGAGCGATGCAGTGAAGCAGCAACTTTCGCAGGTAGATTTGTTAGCGATAGTCGGGCCAACAGGCGTTGGTAAGACAACTCTTATCAACCAGCTTAAAATGCCAGCCGTGAAAAGCGATGTTACACGTGATATGCGTCCTGATGAGAAAAATAATCAGAACTATCGTTTTAGACACGATTATGAAAACATACTTCAAGAAATAAAAACAGGGCAGTTCGCCCAGTTCGTGGTAAGTGACTCAGGCGACTTCTATGGCACCCACATTGACGAATATCCGAAACAAGGTTGGTGTGCTATGGCAATTTTTGCAACGGCAATACCTTCTTTCCGCCAACTAGGATTTAGAAAAGTTTTACCTATCTATGTCATGCCTCCTGGCTATGTCGAGTGGATGCGTCGTGTTGGCGCACAAAGAGATACGGATATTAGCGATCGCATTGCAGAGGCCATAACTTCCATAAAGACAGCCGTTCAAGATCCTGAGTACACATTTATCCTCAACGATAATCTTGACTTCGCAGTTGCTGACATCGAAACAATTCTGGCAGGGGAGCAGCTAGATGAGCGTAGATCGCGACTGGCTCGCGAGACATCAGACGTATTACTTGAACGGCTTGGTGACCAAGACGACAGCATCTATTTTGTCGAGTAGCGACCAGTACCTCTTTGCGGAATTAGAGAGATAGTTTATACTACGCAAATGGAAGCAGACTTAAAACAAATACTAACGCAGTTGCATGGCGCGGTAGCGTCCTACAAAATGCCCGCCAATGCCAGACAGCTTATTGGCTCAGGCGAAGTTACCTTGCTTTGCGGTGTCACTGCAGCAGGGAAGAACACCATTGCTAACTACTTAGTTTCTCACGGTGACTACGCGCACGTTGTATCGCATACTACTCGCGTACCCCGCGAAAATCACGGAATAATGGAGCAAAGTGGCAATGAATACTGGTTTGTTAGCCCAAACGAAATGTTCGGATTAGTAAATAGCAAGGCATTTATCGAGGTAAAAGCAATACACGGTGAAACTGTGTATGGAACAAGTATCGAGGCAGTTAAATCTGTCATTGAAGCTGGCAAACATCCAGTAATGGAAATTGATGTGCAGGGTGCGTTAGAGCTAACAGAAGCTGTGCCGGGTTTGCGGCCACTATTTATTTTGCCCCCAAGCTATGATGTTTGGATGGAGCGTCTTGGTACGCGCGGGTTTATTAGCGACGGTGAAAAACAACGTCGTTTGCGTAGTGCTAGTATGGAGATTCAAACTGCGCTTGATCACCCTTCCTTCTTACTCATTGCGAATCATGAAGTTGAAATGACTGCTGCTGAAATTATGAAAGGTGTTGATCCTGGCTTTCAGTCTCAGGCTGAGCTTCGTAAACTGGCAGAAGAGCTCCTTGAAACAATAAAAAACATCTAAGTTAGCACTCTTGATATATGACTGCTAGAAGGCTATAATTGTCGTATGCTTTCTGAGAGACAAATTAATATCTTAGGCGCTGTTGTAGAACAATACGCAGAAGTTGCGAGTCCGGTAGGTTCACATTTGCTTGCTAAAATTTTCAATGTATCTAGCGCAACAATTCGTGCTGAAATGGCTCAGCTTGAGAAACTTGGGTATATAGAGCAACCACATACAAGTGCTGGTCGAATACCTACAGACAAGGGCTATAGATATTATGTAAACCGTATGAGCGAAAGCGGTCATCTCGAGACTCCGCAACGCGCAGAGCGGGCTTTGACGGCTCGTATCGGCGAGGGCAGTGTTCCAGAGCGAGCAATTCGTAACACAGTAGATACGCTGGTTGAGCTGACTCACAATTTAGGCATTGCGACCATCGGTAAGCAACTTTATATGAGTGGGTTGTCTAATCTTTTTGGCCAACCTGAGTTCATGCATCCTGGTCAAGTTCAGGAAGTTGCTCGGCTACTGGATAATCTTGAGCCTTGGCTTCGTGAAGTAGCTCCAAACGAGCCATTGAGCGTATATATCGGTAGCGAAAACCCGATTGGACGTAGTAGTGGCTGTAGCCTGATTATCAGTAAATTTAGCAGTCCTTATTCAGATAAAAGCTATATTGGAGTACTTGGTCCGACTAGACAAAGTTATAAAGATGTAATGGCATTAGTCGAGAACGCTGGGCGAATGTTAGAGAGGTCATTTTGATGGAATCCCTTACATCAGACGGTAGAATTTGGGAATGCGATCCAGATGGGTATAACCAAATAATGGGTAGACTAGTTAAATCTTGGAGAGTCGATTGTGCACAGACAGACGAACACAGAACATATGAAGTTGCTGCTGCAAAAAAAGAGTTGCTTGACGCTGGTTTTAAACAAAATGAAGTAGATTATGCAACAGATTTTGCCTATAGTATTTATGTTGCTTCAGTGGGGAGAGCATCGTGAGCAATAAAGAGCCAAATTATAAGGAAGTAGCAGAACAACTTGCCAAAGAAAATGCTCAGTTGAACGAAGCACTACTTCGTGAGCGCGCTGACGCAATGAATGTTCGCAGACGCGCTGAAGAAGATAAGCTAAAGCTAGCAGGATTTTATAAAGCGATGGTAATTCGTGATTTATTACCAGTAATTGATAATTTTGAACGCTCGCTTAAACACGTACCAAAAGACTTACAGAAAAACGAATATATCAAAGGCATTCAAGGAGTTGTTAAGCAGTTTGAACAAACGCTTGAAAAGCTCGGTTTGAAGCGAATTAAAACTGTTGATGAGCATTTTGATCCAAATTTACATGAAGCCGTAAGCATGGAAGAGGGCGATGGGAATTCGCCAGCTGGCGAAGAAACTGTTTCCGAAGAACTGCAAAGTGGCTGGATGCTAGGAGACGAAGTCCTTCGCCACGCTATGGTACGAGTGAGGAGTTAGTAGAATGTTTTCGGTGGAAACAAGGATCGCATTCATTTTATTTTGGGGTAAGATGTATTTTCTTAGTGTTCCTGCTTCAATCGATTATAGAGATCGACAAATAAAATTAAAAACTGCTCAGATATTTGGCGTAAGTACTACTATGCTCAGTATCTTTCGGTTAGCATTTTTTGTGTTGCTTGCTCTACTTTTGTATCTATCTCTGTTGGTTGGGAACTGGATAAAATCAATTTACCCTTCTAATATTAAAATAATGTTTCTTACTGCACTTGTTATGGTAACCTTCCTCAGTTTTTTTGCTATATTTTCGCCTGTTTATTTCAAGCGAATGCTCGCATATTTCGGACTAATAAGAAGTAGCATAAATTACCTGACCCTAAAAAGACTGTATGACATAAATTAGCACTCCAGTGACTGCCAATCATTATATTTACATCCTGTGGCCTCCATATGCATACCGTCTGCAGGATATCTAGCCATCTCCCTTAGCTATAGTCAATGTCTATATATCCCACAGCTCGCATACCTATGTAGACCACAGAATATAAAATAATAATTAGCACTCACAGCTCTTGACTGCTAATTTTTGGTCTGCTATGATAATTGGCAGAGGCACGCATAGAGTGCTAATTTAGAAGCTAAACAAGGGGAAATACGTAAAATGTCAAAGATTATAGGTATCGATCTAGGAACAACAAACAGCGCCATGGCTGTAATGCAGTCTGGTAAACCAGAAATTGTCGCAAACAGCGAAGGAAACCGCACTACGCCATCTGTTGTGGCTGTGAATAAAAAAGGTGAGAGACTTGTTGGTGCATTGGCACGAAGACAGCAAGTTACTAATCCAAAGAACACTATTTATGAAGTAAAGCGACTTATTGGACGAAAGTTCGAGGACAAAGAAGTTCAAAAAGACTTGAAACTCATGGGTTACGAAATTGTTAAGAGCGGTAAATCTACCAAAGTCAAAATGGGTGACAAAGAATACAGCCCTGAAGAAATCAGCGCAATGGTGCTTGGTAAGCTAAAGGCTGATGCTGAAGCTTTCCTTGGCGATACAGTTTCAGAAGCCGTAATTACAGTCCCAGCATATTTTGATGACAGCCAACGACAAGCAACCAAAGATGCAGGAAAAATCGCAGGACTAGAAGTTAAGAGAATTATTAACGAGCCAACTGCTGCTGCGCTAGCTTATGGCCTAGATAAAGAAGGTAAAAAAGACGAGAAAATCGTAGTCTACGACCTAGGTGGTGGTACTTTCGACGTATCTGTACTTGAGCTTGGCGACGGAGTGTTTGAAGTTAAGAGTACCAACGGTGATACGCACCTTGGTGGTGCAGACTTCGACCGTGTAATTATTAACTACCTAGCAGATGAGTTCAAAAAAGAACACGGTCTAGACATTACTAACGACAACGCAGCTATGCAGAGACTTCGCGACGAAGCTGAGAAAGCTAAAATCGAGCTGTCAACTGCTCAAGAAGTTGATATCAATCTTCCGTTCTTGACTGCCGATGCGGACGGTCCTAAGCACTTCGAGCACAAACTATCTCGAAGTAAATTAGAAAGTCTCGTTGCTGATTTGATAGATAAAACAGCAGTTCCATGCGAAAAGGCGCTGAAAGATGCGAAATTGACCGCTAAAGACATCGACGCAGTTGTACTGGTTGGTGGTATGACCCGCATGCCAGCAGTTGTAAAGAAAGTAAAAGACATATTTGGTAAAGATCCAATGCAGGGCGTAAACCCTGATGAAGTTGTAGCCGTTGGTGCTGCAATCCAAGGCGGAGTTCTAGCTGGTGATGTTAAGGATGTGCTACTTCTAGACGTAACTCCGCTTTCACTTGGTATCGAAACGATGGGTGGAATTGCGACAAAGTTGATTGAGAGAAACAGCACGATTCCAACTTCAAAGAGTGAAACATTTAGTACCGCTGCCGATAACCAGCCACAAGTAGAAATACATGTTGTGCAGGGTGAGCGTGAAATGGTGGCTGACAACAAGAGTTTGGGGCGCTTTGTACTAGATGGTATTGCGCCAGCACCACGTGGTATGCCGCAGATTGAAGTGACTTTTAACATCGATGCCAACGGTATCTTGAACGTTACTGCGAAGGACAAGGGAACTGGTAAAGAACAATCTATTACCATTCAGAACAGCGGTAATCTTGACAAGACAGAAGTTGAGAAAATGGCCAAAGAAGCCGAAGCTCACGCCGAAGAAGACAAGAAAAAGCGTGAAGCAATTGAGGCAAGGAATATGCTTGAAAATGGTATTTACCAGACAGAAAAATTCGTCGCCGATAACAAGGACAAGATTAGTGAAGAAGACAAGAAGACATTAGAAGACGCTGTTAAAACTGCTAAAGAAGTTCAGGGCAAAGAAGACGCCGATAAGGAGACTCTAGAAACTGCTGCTAAAGAACTATCAGACAAAATGATGCCAATTGGCGCCAAAATGTACGAAGAGGCAGCCAAAGAGGAAGAAGCAAAAGGCGATTCAGATGGCGACGACAAAGACGAGCCGGTTGAAGGCGAAGTCGTCGACGAGAATGAAGATAAATAAAAAGGAACGGGGCTGAAAAGCCCCGTCCAATAAACGCAAAGAAGCTAATGCTGGTTTTGTAAGGTAGTTTTGCTATAATTGGTTTACTATGATTTTTTCATATCCTCCTGAATATAAAACAAAAATAATGAACTCGTTTGGCTTGAAGAGTAAGGGCGGTAGAGTTGTTGACGCGGTTTCCGAAAGACCAGTATTGGATAATTTGGATTCAGAAATAAAAGTCAAAAACTTTGGTGGAGTAAGAAAGGGGTCTCTAGAGTTTATAAACAAAGATGTTGCTTCTCTAGTAAAACTCCATAAAAAAATGAAAGATTGAACTCGGATGCTTGATTGGCTTAAGGGTATCCTACCAGAACATCTGCACGTCAACCTAAGTCTGATTAATTATACAAGAATTGAAAAAAATAATTCAGATAACGAAAACAGCAACCCAATATCGATAGACGGTAATACATTACGAATCAATGCTTCAACGGATGAGGGTAGAAGAATAGCTGACGCCATTGTAAAAAAACTACCCCGTAATGTTAAGCATAACGATTTGGTTTTAGAGCAGGGAAGTCTTGAAGAGTTTGAAACAGTAAGCAAAGTACTAGATGATACCGCATACAAAAAAGAATTGGAAATATTTAAACCTATGGTGGTAAGTAGTGATGTGCCCATTCTTGAAATAGCGATATTGGTGAAAAAAGCATACGACAATGGGGAAAATGTGGCACCGATCAAAAGCCAGGCTATACAGAGGTATGGTAATAGAGCAGCAATGATATGTAACTTGTATAGTTCAGGATATTTCCACACTCTTATTAAGCCGCTGTTTTATAGTAAAGAAAAAGGCGACATTGCAATCGACACATATTTAGAGATATACGACATGATAGTGACGGAGTCGCCACTCGCTATGTTTATTGGCGTCGGAACTGAAAGGAGTTCTGCAAAAAAGCAGCTTCTGAAAAAAATTAAAGCAAATAAAGAAAACGAAGTTGGATACTTGAACATTCACGGAATCAATGAAACGAACATAAAACTAATAAAAAGTCTACTCGAAGAAGATGATGTGAAATCTGAGTTTACTGACGATCCTCAATTCTATCAAAAAGGACGTTCTTTCAAAGCTGTGATCTTTTTTTGAATGTTTTGAGTGAGGTTACTCCTCGGTGATTATTGCTTATTCAGTCTTTTTTCATGCACAACAATCGGTCTTGTGAGAGGGAGGAGTAGGCTGCAAATCATCGGGGTCATCATTCTTTTGGCCGAGACTACAAATGCTACAATTTGGGTATGAGTGAAATGGTGCAGTTGGTTGATGAGGACGGAAATTTTCAGAGAGCTGTTGAGCGCGATGAGGTCGATGAATATCCAGATTTGCAAATGGTGATTGTTGAGTTGGTACTCATGAATAGCGTGGGCGAGTTTCTTTATCATGAACGACATCCATCCAAATCTGAGGCGGGTAAAATAGATCATGTATGTGGCGCGGTCAGAGAAGGTGAGACGCCAGAGGAAGCTGCGCGCCGTGAAGCATTAGAGGAAGTAGAGCTAGAAGTTGGAGAGCTTAAAGAAGTAGCTAGAGGTGTCAACGAGTATGGTCGCTACAGAATGCTGTTTGTTGGTGAATTCGACCAAGTACCAACTTTGTCGCCAACAAATGAAGAAGCAAGTTATGTCGCTAAAGCAACACTTGACGAGCTACAAGCTATTCAGACTGCCGGGCAGCTGTTCGTCAATAGTTTCTTCAGTAGTATTGATCAAGCCGTCTCAATTTAAGTATCTGCTACAATTTGTTCATGAGTGAGTTTTGTCAGGTTTGGTTGTCGTGTGGTTCTTCAGAGGAAGCGAGTAAGATTGCCAGCGTTTTACTTGAAATGAAACTTATAGCGTGCGCTAAACAACTACAGATAATGTCAGATTATCGTTGGCAGGATGCGATTGAACATGACAACGAAGTGCTGCTGGTCATGGAAACGCGACTAGAATTGTTCGAGCAGATCGAAGCAGAAGTTGCCAAATTGCATAGTTATGAAACCTTTGTCCTCCAAGCAATCCCAATTGTAAAACTATCAAAAGCTGCCGAAAAATGGTGGCTCGAATCAACAACCAGCTAGCATCTCGCATTGCTACTGTATAATTATCTTCATATGAAACTTTGGGGACTTGAGCTTACAAAAATTCGAAAACTGAAAGCGGAGGAAGCTCTAGGCGCTAGTTTGCCAATCATGTATTTAGTGTATGTGCTTTTTTGGGGCTATGATTCGATTCAGCAGTTTGTCGGGCTTGGATTAATCGTTCTGGTTTGGGAGGTTGTACTGTGGCATCGGCTAACAAAGGGCAAGAAAGAGTTTGCCAAAAAACTCACCACGATCTTGCCGCTACTGACGATATTTGTTGCCAGCGTCGGTATGGGCGCTGCTTATTCGCTTGCTAAAGAAAAGCAAGCACTCGACGCTGATCCGACCCATATTGCATCATGCTCAATTAACCCAATTGTATCCTGTGCCGCGTCAGTCACGACCGAGCAGGGAAGTGCTCTTGGAGTTTCTAACCCATCGCTCGGCATTGTGGCGTATGGATTATTACTGCTGTTGGGAATAGGTCTATTAATTGGGCTTAAAATGTCGAAGCAATGGTGGTGGCTCGTGTTCGCGGGAGGTATTTTTGGTATAGGTTTTTGCGTGTATCTATTCACGCAGTCGCTATACGTCATCGGCACACTCTGTTTGTACTGCAGTACTATTTGGGCCGTGACAAGCGCGTTTTTTGTATACGCAACAACGCATATCTTCTTACAGGACTACATACCTTCTTCAAAGAAAATAAAGTCCTGGCTAGAGAAAAATCATATGCTGCCATTACTCATCATCTACGTGCTCATAATTCTGCTTATTTACTTCCGTTGGTCAGAATATTGGAACAGCATCGCTTGATTTCTTAGAAATCAGCATAACGTATAGAAAAGTAAAGTCGGCTATACCCTTAACAGGGAGTTTAGACGTAAGGTGATATGATAGACAGGTGAAAAAGCCCAAGCTTCTATACATGCGCGTTCAGGGGATTTATCGGAAGCGTCCCAAACTCATCATTCCAACGGTTGCCGTAGGCGTTTTTTTACTCTTCAGTTTATTTGAGTGTGTTCGGGCAAGATTATATTTAGCGAATATCGAGGCGTATACACACTCGACAAGCGTGCTGAACCTGGTAGGCGCAGCAGAGAATCTGCTACATGCCGACGATAAGCAATCTGGGTCATTGTTCTGTCAGTTTAGCTTGTCAGAGATATCTGACAACACTGACATAGCCTACGAAGCGTACCAACGAGCAATAGCAGAAGTATCAAAACCACCTGTGTATAGTAGCATTATGCGGTTTTTGCCGAAACCGAAAAAGGCTCGTCAAACAAGCGTCGAATTTGCTGGTGCTTATACTCGGTTACAACAACTTGCAGAAACGGATATTCGCTCAAAATATTGCGCCGAGCTATCCGATGCACTCAGAAATCTCGATTTTATGACAGATCTGCAAAAACCAGAGTCGGTTAGTGCGCTTTTGCCTGGGCAACTCGAAAATTATCAAATACAGGTCGCAAAAGCTCGCGAAGTGCTACAAGGCATGAGTTTCCCATCAGATTTTTCTAGTGAACATGCGGATTTGTTTCGGACGATTGATCAGGTCGGGGTACACCTGAGAGGTGACGATAACAAGTACACGACCTTTGCGCGCGTAATCGAAGGAGGTCTAGATTCAATCACAGAGATATTAGTGCGTATCCAAGAAAAGTCGCTCGATCTTCAGTTGCGACCAGTAGAAATTAGTCTACAAGCTCACTACTTTGAGGCACGGTAAAAAGCTTTACGATTCGGCTTCTTGCTCCATTTGAATCAAGCGTGTGTAGTAGTCGCTCAGTTCTTTTAAATGAGCCCACGCGATTTTTCCTGCTTTGTGAACATCGTCACCAATGACATCTGTCTCCGGATCGTGGCTCCCATGTTCCATTTCGATAGCAAGGCCAAGACGAAATTGTTCTAGGTCTACTTCTCCCCATCTGATACCTATGGCGTTACCAATTTCGCGTGCTTCTTGTGTTGAAAACTCTTTTCCGTGTGACATGACCTATCCTCCTCCTATTATTGTACGCCTACTTTAGCTCGCACATTTCTGGAACGCAGGCAGGTGATTGTCTTGAGACGCGTTCATGAGGTTCGTAAAGACACTTATGATATCAGGATATTCACTAACAGTTGGCAGTAGTTCATTTCTGTAAAGATCTGCGTTAGCAATCTCGGCCGCAACACCGACCGAACAGTTTTCAGCTTTTGTATTGGCGATGCTCACGCTGTCTATATATGAATTCCCCGGTATGTCCAGTCCGTATTTATCAAACAATGCCTTCAATGAGCTTATGTGCTGTTCTTCGGCGCGGATAATCATCGAGAAAGGACGGATCTTCCCAAGCTTTGAAATAACTGCATCATAGGTAGCGTAGGCCTTGTACTCATCATCAAGGGCTTTGACTAGTGACTCTTGTACATTAGCCGGAAGTTCACCCGCAGGGTACTCAAGATTGTCTACCTGCAAGCACTCATCTGATACGCAGTTTTCTTTATTTATTTGGGCTTGGGTTTGCTGCTGACTTTGGTCTGTGGTCTGATCTTGAGAGCTGCTCGTATCTGAGTCTTCTTTTGAAGCTTGATAGGCGAGCAATCCCCCGACTAAAAATAATATTGCTAAGATAGTGATGGCTGTTTTCATGATGTGTTTCCTTGTTTTACAACTCTATCATTCTATAAAAACCTGAAATTAATCTGAAAATTGCTTGATTTTTTACTGACTAGCAACACAAGAGTGGATTCAGCCAGTAGAGAAGAATATAATAGAGTTAGCAAAAAAGGATGCAGTTCATGCTAAAACAACAAAAAAACGAAGTATCATTTCCGCAAATTTTAACTTTCGCGTCGTTTGTGGGATTAGTCGCATCATTCTGGCAGGCAGCAGAACGAGTGCATATGTTGAAGTATCCCGATCAACCTCTCAACTGTAACATGAGTCCAGTTGTAGATTGTGGTGGCGTACTGAATGATCGCTTAGCAGCAGTATTTGGGCCTCCAAACGCACTGATTGGCATCGTAGTGTTTGCAATGTTGTTCGCGCTTGGCATCCAGCGTTTGCTGGGTGGAAGCTGGACGGTCGTTACGCGTAAAGTAGCTGTGTTCTTAACGACACTCATTATGGCGTTTAGCCTTTGGTTTTTCGGAGTTAGCTTATATATACTTGGCAAGATCTGTATTTTTTGCGTTTTTATCTGGGCTGCGAGCATGCCGATAGGTATTTACGGTGCTAGAGATTTTTTGAACAGCCTGAAAAAACCAACTGGAATCGTGCTTTGGAAGCGAGATATGCTAAATAAGTATCATTTCACGGTACTAGTCACCGTCTACGCAGTGATGATTTTATTATTTCTATTAAAATTCCAAGACTACTATTTTGGCTAAATAATTGTTGGCACTCTATAGGCTAAAGTGCTAAAATAACAGCATGTTAGATATACTAGACTTTTTAGGTTCTATTTTGCTAGAAGTCGTTCATTTTTTCGTGAGAAGAGAATCATAGATGAACAAGCGAGATTACTATGAAGTTTTGGGTGTAGCTAAGGGTGCTTCTGACGACGAAATAAAAAAAGCTTTCAGACGGAAGGCCATTGAACTGCATCCCGACAAAGAAGGCGGTGATGAGGCCAAGTTCAAAGAAGTGAACGAAGCATACGAAGTGCTAAAAGATAGTGCTAAGCGTCAGCGTTATGATCAATTCGGCCATGCTGGTGTCGGCGGCTCAGGCGTCGGCGGCAATCCTTTTGAAGGCTTTAATTTTGGCGGTCAAGGTCACTCAGTCAACTTCGACTTTGATGATCTCGGTGGTTTCGGTGACTTGTTCGGTAGCTTTTTTGGTGGCGGTCAAGGACAACGACGATCAAAACGACCTGAACGTGGCCGCGACATAGAGATGGAGCTCGTGCTCGATTTTGAAGAAGCAATATTTGGTGTTGAAACAGAAGTGAAATTGAACCTGCACGATGTGTGTAGACACTGCAAGGGTACCACTGCGGAACCTGGCCATGAAGTTGTGACTTGCGAGACCTGCAAAGGGTCAGGTCAAGAAGTACGGGTAGCACAAACAATCTTTGGCAACATTCAACAGGCCGTGACTTGCAGCAAATGTCGAGGTAAGGGCAAGATTCCGGAGCAGAGGTGCAGTGTCTGCAATGGCGTTGGCGTAGAGCGTGTTGATAAAAACGTAAAGATTAAAATACCTGCTGGTATTGACGATGGAGCAACAATTCGTCTCGGGGGCTACGGCGAAGCAACCGCCAACGGCAATAAGGGTGATCTGTATGTACATATTCGCGTTAAACCACACAAAGAATTTACGCGCGAAGGCGACCTAGTGTTGAGTAAAGTTCATGTTGATATGGTTGATGCTGCCCTTGGAACGGAAATTAATGTCGATACAGTTGATGGTCCCGTAAAAATGAAAGTCCCTGCGGGTACACAGAGCGGTACCGATTTTAAATTATCAGGACACGGTGTTCCGCATATCAAAACCGGGACACGTGGAGCTCATATCGTCACGGTCAACGTAGATACGCCAACGAAATTAAGCAAAAAACAGCAAGACTTACTTGAAGAATTTAAAGACCATAGGAAAAAGGGTTTCTTTAGTTAAGCTTGCCAGTCTACCGAATAAGGCCTATCATAGAGCTAATGTTTCGAAAGCGCCCGCAACAAGAAGGCTTTATTACGATGATAGTGATGATGATTCTTATTTTAGCTTTTTTTATTTTTCTTGCGTACAAGCGTGTCGCAGCAGGGTAACGATTGAAAAGGAGTGCGGTGGGTGAGAAAGAAGGGTTTTACGCCGAAAGCTAGGGTTAGTCCTTCGAATGTTTATTTACGCGGCAAAACTGACTGGCGACAGAAACAAGCCGAATTATTTATAAGAGGCGAAATCGAAGTTCCTGAATATGACTATGAGCTGCTCCAGAACTATGTACGCAAAGAACTGCTCAAAGATGTAGATGTCCTAACGGAGGATCTGAATCGTTTGGTTATGCACAAGGCGTCATCGGCACTAGAGGAAACTGTTAATCTCCTTCAAAAGCACAAAATTGAACAGGAGATCGTTGAGCGCTATTTGCTTAGAGCTGCAGCAGAGCTGCTCGCGGACCCTGGGTCAGAAGGACTGTTAAATGCGTATATACGGAGAAATATTGAGGTATACGGTGAGTATGATGTGAATTTATCTCGGCAGGTTATACAAGGATCGTTGGCTAAAGATTTAGAAAACGATTATCGAGACACTATAGAGTTCTACCGATCGGTTGCGAGGAGAAAGTTCTACCCTTTATTGAGCTTGTTAGACAATCTCAGAGACGATGAACGTGTCAATGCAGAAAGAGCCACGGAACTTATAAATAATTATCTGCACGCTAGAGGGCTATCGCAGCTCGGCTGGATAGCTAGCATTAGTCCGGAGGCTATTATCGTACATACTAAATATCGTACACGCGAAATAGTAATACCAAAAAATTTCGATAGGACCGTCTCACAACTGAGAAGACTTATGGTACATGAGGTGGAAGCACACGCAGCTCGCTATGAGCATGGTTTAGACGAGAAATTTCCTATAGTTGCCACTGGAACGGTTTCGTCAAAAAAAATAAATGAAGGCCTTGGTATATTTCTTGAACTGTTGATTGATCAAAGTCCTGTGAGCGAGCACCCAGCACTTAGGCGTGCGTTGCACCGATATGCTGCTCTTTGCTTCGCACTTGATACAAGTGAAGATACAACTTCTACAAAACATATTTTTAAGCAATTATTCAAGTTTATGCATGACGAAGAGTTTAATGAGAAAAAGCACGCGGGCCCCTCGATTAGTAAAGAAGCACTTGAAACATATGCCGTGTTTGATAATGTGTATCGAGGAAGTGACTTTCGACATCCAAAAGCTGTATATATGAGAGGAAAAAACTATCTCGAAGGCCTTATTGCCGTGTTGACGTATCTATCAGAAGCAGAATTACATGAGTCTACTTTTGATCTGATGTTTAGAGGAACAATTGATTTCACATCTAGACTTGAGCGTTCGATGCTTGATCTATGATTGGGTGACAACAAAAACTTGACTGTTTACAAACTCTAGGTCGTTTTCAAACTGTTTAGCATCTTCATTATGTAGACATATTACACAGGCAGCTTTATAACCATCAGCAGATTTTCCTGCTATATCACCAGGCTTGTACTTTATCGAAATATAGTTCAAAGACGGCAAACTTCGTAGCGATTCCTCATTTTCTACATGAGAAAAAACTCCCGTCTTTTTTGGAAAGAGCTCCAAGACTGCGCAGGGCTCGTCTTTTTTCGCAGCAATATCAAGGGTACTGTCTGTTATTGCAAGGAACAAGTTATCATAGATGTCTATTCCCTGTGCCAATTTATGCATTCTTTCTCGATAGCCACCATTTCTTGCGCCGATTTCTACAACTCGTGGTCCATCTTCGGTTACGATTATCTCTACGTGTGCCGCGCAGTTTTTCATCCCAAGTGACTTAATAGCAATCTCTGCTGTTTCGATAAAATCCTTTTGCGTATCGCTAGAAAGTTTTGACGGGAGTATTCTGCTGTAGTGAAAATTATCATCGTAACCTATATCATAGCCTGTTTGGTAGTCGACAATATGCGGAAGTACAGTCGGGTTGCCCTTGCCGTCAACGAATGCGTCCACAGAATGGATTGATCCTTCCAAGAACTCTTCAACCAATACAATTCTTTCGTTATGGGGTGCATATTTCTGATAGACTGGCTCGATTTTTTCGAGCATCTTTTTGTATGTTCTCAAAAGCTCCTCAACAGTATTATTTCTTGTAACTAATAAGCTTTTGGCTAAGTTTGCTGGTTTTAGTATGAGAGGAAACGAATGCGTATTTGCAAATGCTTTGAGATCAGATTCTGATTCCACAACTTGAAATTGCGGGCTAATCTTTCTCGGTGCGTTTGCAAAAAGTGTTCTCATAATGGACTTGTTGGTGCAGGCCCTAGCGGCATCGACAGGAAGTCCATTTATCGAAAGTTTTTCAGCTATTTCTGCAGTTATCAAAATGTATTGTTCGTATAGTGTGACCGTCGCATCGAAAGGGTTTTTTTCGTGTTCGTGAGCAACAGCGTCAAAAACCAACTCCTTTTTTGAAAAATCTACATGCTTGGTATTGGTATCAGTATCTGCGTGATTTTGAGTAGAGTCCTTGAAAAGTACAAAATCTACATTTTTTTCAGCCATGTACTTCCTAAGTCCACTGAAGTTTTTACCGATAATCGCTATTCTCATGGTGGACTAGTATAATGGAATAGGCTGTGAAGACAGATATTGTAAAAAAATTATAATTGTGATATAATAAACTGAATATGGCGAAGTATAAATCAATTATCGGTCGTTTCGAACCAACTACTTTTCCCCAGCATCTTTTAAGCGATGTTCCAGCAAAGATTGATACAGGTGCTAGCATTTCTTCCATACATGCTGTGGATGTTCGCGAAGAGAAGAGGAATAATAAGACAGTACTAAGATTCACTTTGCTTGGTTCACATGCATCCTATGACTATTGTCGGGATATTGAGATTGAAAAGTATTCAAAAAAAACAATAGAAAATTCGTTTGGACATTCTGAAAAAAGGTACATGGTTACACTGAAAGTCAAAGTTGCGAACAAGGTGTTTAACGCAAAGTTTACCCTGGCGGATCGTTCGAAAAAAGCATTTCCTATATTATTAGGCCGGGAGATGTTAAGCAGGCGCTTTATCGTCGATACATCAATTAATAATGTTAATCGCAAGTATCTTGAGGCTCGAATGCCCCGCGTGTTAAAAGAAGATTTAGACGAAGATTAGGAGCTTTTCATGAAGATCGCGATTTTATCAAATGGACCAGGGAACTACTCTACGAAACGCCTTAAAGAGGAGTTTAAACTTCGCGGGCATGAAGTAGACATTATTAAGTATAAAGACTGTTTTGCGTCCATCGAGTCCAGTAACCCAGAGGTACGGTATCATGGGGAAGTCCTGAGTGGATACGATGTTATTATTCCAAGAATTGCCAGCAGTATGACGAGGTATGGTACGGCGATTGTTCGTCAATTTGAAATGCAAGGTGTGTTCACAACGGCGAGCTCGATTGCAATAACTCGCTCAAGAGATAAATTGCGCAGCCTCCAGCTTTTAGCTCGTGCGGGAGTCGGTATTCCGAAAACTGTTTTTACGCGTGACGGGCGAGAGATTGATGATCTTATTGATGAGCTCGGAGAACTACCGGTTATTATCAAATTAGCCCGTGGAACTCACGGTAACGGTGTCGTTTTGGCAGAGACTAAAAAGGCTGCTAAGAGTGTAATGCAAGCTTTTCATGTTATGGATGATGATGGGACGAACATCCTGATGCAAGAGTTTATCAAAGAATCAGCAGGTGAAGATATTCGTGTATTTATTGTAAATGGTAAAGTTGTCGCGAGTATGAAGCGTAAAGGACTTGATGATGATTTCCGTTCTAACTTACACCAGGGCGGAGAGGGAACAGTCGTTAGGCTAACCGACGAAGAGCGAAAGGCAGCTCAAAAAGCAGCTAAGTCGATGGGCCTGCCAATTTGTGGCGTAGACATAATGCGATCTGCAAGGGGCCCCTTAGTTCTGGAAGTTAACTCAAGCCCAGGGTTTGGCATAGAAAAAGTGACAGGGCGGAACGTGGCGGCTAAAATAGTAGAGTATGTCGAACAGACCGCCAAAAAAACTCGAAGACGTGACCGCGTCGGCGCCTAGCCGGTTTTTACTGTTTAGTACTTTTCTGGGTCTTTTAACAATTTTTTCGTATGTATCGCTGCAGTCTAGATCATCGGGCCTGTTTGTTCAAACACCAAGGCAAACACTTAGAGTCGAGGTAGCAGATACCCCAGAAGAGCGAAGAGTTGGCCTTTCTGGTCGACAGTTACTTGCTGAAAACAAAGGTATGTTATTTGTTTTTGAGGAAGGTGGTGCGACGTGTTTCTGGATGAAGGATACGTATATTTCACTTGATATGATCTGGATGGACGAAAATAAACAAGTAGTATACATCTACGAACACGCAACCCCAGAATCCGAAAAGCCCATTTGTCCAAATCAACGAGCTACGTTTGTCCTTGAGGTGAACGGAGGCTCTGCACGGCAGTACGGGATTGAAAAAGGCACATCACTGAAGTACAAAAAGAGTCCTCTAGAGTAGCATACAAATTGCTTGTGCTACACTGAAGTTATGACTGCGCTTATCATGTCCGGAATTGTACTGCTTGGACTACCTCTTTTACTACTTTTTTGGTTTAAAACAAATGCTGGAGTCATGTTTCTTGCAGCATGTGCCGGTCTTGTCCTACTGAGTAGCCTAGACCCTGTCGTTGTTTCAGCAGCAGGTGCATTTGTACCACATGAAGGTGAGGCGTACGTACGTCTTATTGTTGTTCTATTATCTATTATTTTTGCGGCAATGATGTTTAAGCATTCGGTAAAAAGTGGCTATCTATACCTTCATGTTCTGCTTGCTTTACTGACAGCGGTGATGTTATGGCTGTTGCTCCCGAGCGTAACTGGAGTAAGCTGGCTTTTGGACAATTCTAAAGAAGCAATATGGCAAAACGTGAACGAGTATCGAACGCTCATTGTTGCTGCGGGCTTTTCACTAAGTCTTTTAGCAGTACTCACAAAAGCAAGTCATCATTCAGGTAAAGCAAAACATTGACTTTTTATCTGTTAACAGGTAGAATATACCTCTGTTAACCTAAAAAACGGGACCATAGCTCAGCTGGTTAGAGCACCTGCCTTTTAAGCAGGGTGTCCTGGGTTCAAGTCCCAGTGGTCCCTCCAAAGAATGGCCACCCTTCAGGGGTGGTTTTTCTTTGGATTGTCTCCTGAAACTTACCTAAAAGGGCACCTTGAGTGTCCTGCTGGCGAAGAAGTTCTGCGAACTTCTGAGTTTTCCTTGCTTGGCCGAGCATATGCTTTAGCTTTTTGCGAGCAGAAAAGGCGCAAGTCCCAGTGGTCCCTCCAATAAAAAGTCCAACTCGGAAGTTGGATTTTTTTTATTTTACAGTCCTGCTTTTGACTGTCCGCAAAATAAACACGCCTATAATAGACGACAAAATAGATGCAGTGAACACCCCAGCGATGGCTGCATCACGCAATGCATGGTTTTCAAAGGACAAATCTGCAATTAGCAGAGACACCGTAAACCCGATTCCGGCTAGAAAGCCAACGCCTAATAGCTGCGTCCAGGTAAAGCCAGCTGGTTTCCTGGAAAGACCCAGTAAGTTAGATACAAAGCTTGCTGCAAAAATACCGACTGGTTTTCCAATGAGTAATCCTCCGGTTACTCCAGCAAATACGTTCAGGCTGCTGCCGCTTTCAAGTGAAAGATCGGACAGACGTAGACCTGCATTCGCAAAAACAAAAAGAGGGACAATGATATACGCGGTTAATGGCAGAAGTATATCTTCAACTTTTTCTGAAGACTGTAGATGAGTCGCGTTTTTCCGCGATGTAACCAGCGGAGCGAGCACGGCTAGAATAACCCCCGTCATTGTTCCCGATATACCCGCGAGGGTAAAACAATACCAAAGGATAAAACCAAGCACTCCAAAAATAACTAACCAGTTGCGTTGCCTTCTGAACAGAACGAGAAACATAATAACCGTGAACGCGGCGATAAGAGCGAAGGCGTTTTCTGGGTGGTTAAAGAATAGTCCAATAATAATGATGGAGCCAATATCGTCGATAATTGCGAGCGCTAAAAGAAAAATTCGAAGGCTTCGGGGAATCCGCTTACCGATCAGCCCAAGCACGCCAATAGCGATAGCGATGTCGGTTGCAATAGGTACCGCCCAGCCATTACTTTCAGGCGCATATTGATTTATGCTGGTATAGATGAGCGCAGGCAGCAGCATGCCGCCGACTGCGGCTGTTACCGGAAAAGAAGCTTTACGCCAACTTCGAAGCTCTCCGTCGATAAGTTCACGCTTGACCTCGAGCGTGACGACGAGAAAGAAAAGCGACATCAGCCCCTCACTAATCCAATGTTTTACGTCAAGAGATACACCTCCTAGACTTATTTTGTTATGGATGAATGATTGATATAAATCGTTGAAGTTTGTGTTACTTAAAACAAATGCAGTAGTCGCTGCAATTAGGAGTAGCGAGCCACTCCGTCGTTCTTCGTGAAGAAGAAAGCTCAGAATGTTACGAGGAAGCGTAATTGCTGAATGCCGCTTATGCTTTGTCATTACACTCTATGGTAACAGAGGTTACGACTTTATAAAAACGTCTGTCGTTGGTAAAATATGATTAAAAGAGAGGCGAAAAATGGCTGGACATAACAAATGGAGCAAGATTAAACGAGGCAAAGCAGTTGCTGATGCGCAGCGCGGAGCAGTATTCACAAAGATCGGTAACCAGATAGCGCTCGCTGCTCGTGGTGGCGCAAACCCAGATATGAATCCTGCGCTGGCACTTGCAATAGAAAAAGCCAAAGCTGCCAATATGCCAAACACGAACATTGAGCGGGCAATTGCGCGTGTGACAGACAAAGACGCAGCGCAGCTCCAGGAAGTGACCTATGAAGGCTACGGACCAGGTGGAGTAGCGATTATCGTTGAATGTGCGACCGACAACACCAATCGTACGTATCCAGAGGTGCGTACTGTATTCACGAAGCGCGGCGGGAGCATAGGAGAAAAAGGTTCAGTTGCGTTCCAATTTGATCGTAAAGGCGTAATTACGGTCGGTGCTAGTGGTGAAGAAGCGCTGCTTACTGTGTTAGACGCTGGCGCTGAGGATGCGGTCGAAGAAGACGGCGAGCTGATTGTGTATACAGATCCGAAAGAACTGGGCAAGGTCAGAGATGCAATTAAGGCGGCAGGGCTCACAATAACTGACGCAGAGCTAAGCTATGAGCCAAACACGACTGTTGAGCTTGACGATGAAAAGCAGGAAAAGCTTATGGGCATGATGGAAGCGTTTGAAGAGCTGGACGATGTTGTGAACACATATACGAACGCCGCATGAATAAGGAAACAGAAATAGAGCTAACATTTTTAGCTGCTGAGTTGCCTAAAGAAATTAAAGCAAGTGCCCCGTTATGTATTGTGGACACGTACATTCCTGAAAAACACGATTTTTCACCCCTGAGGATAAGGAAGCGAGGTAACGTTCATGAACTCACCCGAAAAATGCCAATCAAAAAGGATGATTATTCGGCTCATGAAGAGATTACAATTCCTCTCGAAGAGGATGTGTATATTGATATGTTGCGATTGAGTAAAAAATCAGTCACAAAGGATCGTTATGTAGTAAAAATCGATGACTATTATGCGCATGTTGATGTTTTTAAAGAAAGGTTGCAAGGACTTGTTCTTATAGAGTTTGAATTCAAGAGCAAGGAAGAAATTGACGGATTTGAAGTGCCGAACAGTTGTCTAGTTGATGTAACGCAAGATCGTACAATATTAGGTGGACAAATAGCAGGAAAAAGGTATGAAGATATTGAACCTTGGTTAAAATCCAAAGGCTATAAAAAGTTATGAAAATTCTAGGAATTGATCCAGGGTCAGGAATTATTGGATTTGGATTAGTTGAGAAGTCGAGCAAGCCTAAAATGCTTGATGCGGGCGTGATAAGAACAACTATAGGTGACGATCCGGCAAGCCGATTGGTTGAGCTCTATGAGTCAATGAAAGAACTACTAGCTGAATTTGAGCCGGATGAAGCTGCGGTAGAAAAGTTATTCTTCGCACAAAACGTCACGACTGCGATGACGGTGTCACAGGCACGTGGCGTCATATTACTGGCGCTTGCTGAGGCCGATATTCCAATAGCGGAATACACACCGCTGCAAATTAAAATGGCGATGACCGGCTACGGGCGGGCTGCCAAAGCACAAATACAGGAAATGGTACGAGTACAGCTGAATTTGAAGAAAAAACCAAGCCCAGATGATGCGGCCGATGCACTTGCTGTCGCCCTCACCCATATCGCTACCCTTCGTGTACAATAGAACTATGAAATTGGGTAAAAATCAAAAAGTTTTTTTATCATATGCTTGGACTGGCGAGGACCAAAGTGTAGTGGTGA
>JAGQNQ010000030.1 GCA_020428015.1 Candidatus Saccharimonadota bacterium
TTCTTTGCAGGTAGGCTATACTCTGGGGCGAAGTTTCAAACTGATATCTGATTGTAGTTTGCTTTGATCTTGTGTCGTAAATCTCTCCGACTTCAATGGTGTAGTGTGTGCCTGACTTGAGTGGCTCAATAAACGTTAATTCGATAAAATCTGAGCCAATTCTTAACTCGTTCTTGACTTCAGGAGTAACGTTGAATTTTGGTTTTTGAGTCTCGTCGAGCTTGGTATTGAAATGAAAAACCAAAGATTTAGTTCCTGCCAAATTATTCTCCGTAACTCCTGTAAGGCGAGGTCCGCTAATAGTAATATGAAGTGCGATGGAGGCGCACGCAACTGTTACAACAAAGATGCTAGTAGATATACGGTTCATCAGGCTCCTCGATTTTGTGTATCTCTGCTACTTTAACTTTTGGATTTGCGCTGTCGACTATCTTACCGGAAATACTGTACCACTCTCCCTCCAGTAGGTTTTCAGATACTTCTATTGGTATTGCAAGAGGAGTTGCATCAACCGCACAGCAGGATAGCCTGAATCTCGCAATGTACGGATTTCCGTCTTTACGGTAGAAAAATCCGTTTAGCTTTGCCTCTTTATCAATGATCTGCTCAGGTCGTGGATTGGACTGTAGCAGTGTGTACCAATCTTTGATATCAAAATGACTATAGTCGCTCGAGAACGAGTCGAAAGTAGACCGTTCAGAGGTTGGTAATAGTTGGTTGGTTTGCTGTCGTGTTAAGGCTGTACGCGGGCTAAGCGTTTTTGCTGGTATCGCAACAATAGTAATTATGTATGTGATGCATAGGATTAGTAAGGGGAAAGAGACCGCTTTTGTTGGGTGCAGGGACTTCATTGTAAGTGCTATAGCAAGAGATATAGCACCTACACTGCTCATGATAACTGTAAATAATACATAGCGCGGATGAATGTAGAGGGTCAAACTTCCTGAAAAAGCATGAAATAGACACATGACCGCGGATAGTAAGCCGACAAAAGGTACAAGCTTTTTAGATGACATAGTGGGCTCCTAAGCTAAATAGAAATGTGAACAAGAAGACGAGGGTCGATACAATCACAAGAGTACGAGTGGTAAAAGTTGTTCGCATTAATGCAAGCATCTTAATATCAATCATCGGGCCAAATACTAAGAATGCAAGGAGCGCAGATTGCGGGAAAATACCGCTTAACGACAATGCAAAAAAGGCATCAACATTCGCACAAATCGAAACAATGAAGGCAAGGATAATCATGGACAAGATTGCAACTACAGGTTCATTTGCAAAGCTTGTTAGTATTGTCCGCGGAATGACCGTCTGTATGACGCCCGCAACCAAGCTTCCACCAAGTAGGGCGGGCATTAAGATTGTGCTTTCTTCAGCAAAGCGATGAGAAAAATTCTGTACATGCTCTAAGAGGGAGAGACTTCGTCGAACTGTATGGTGCGAACTATCTTCGCAGTAACTTCGAAACTCCTTTGTTACGAGTTCAGTTGATTTATGAGAGCTTAACACCCATCCAACGGCATTCGCAACGAACAGAGCACCGACTATACGGAGTGGCGTCATGTAACCGCCAGGAAATGCCTGAATAGTGGTCGTTATGGTAATAGGGTTGATGATAGGGGCGGCTAATAGGAAAACTATAACATCCTGAGATTGCAGTCCCTTCGCCATAAGACCTCGGGATAGAGGAACATTTCCGCACTCGCAGACAGGCAAAGCAGAGCCACTTATACTCAGAATAGAACGACGCAAAAATTTATTTTTGGGCAATACCTTGATGAGGCTGCCTTGTCTTACATACGTCTGTACGAATACGGAAAGTGTTATACCCAGAAAAACAAAGGGCAATGCTTCAAATAGCACGCCAAGGCTTATCGTGATTGTATCTTGTAGGGCGGCAGGAATTGTCAAAGTAATTCTGGTCTGCACAAAATAGCCTAGCGCCAATAACGACGCAGCTAACCAAATATTTACTACATGTTTTCTCACGCTTGTTATAGTATACGTTTTTTCAAGCGAAATTTTTCTTTTGGCAGTTTTGGCACGTACCTCTAAGTTCGAGTGTGTGCTGTTTAACAATAAAGCCGGCTTTTGTGCCGATTCTATTCAGTTCTCGCTCAACTTCTTGAGACTCTTCGAAGTCAGTGATTGTTCCGCAATTTGTGCAGGTCATGTGATGATGATGGTCGCGATATTCTTCACTGAGTTCTAATTTGAATTTCCAGCCGGTGTAAACTCGGACAATGACACCTATCTTTTCGAAGATGTCGATATTTCTGTATACCGTTGTTTCAGCCATGTTGTGCGCAACGAGCCGTGCAATGTCAGATTGAGATACAGGCTCATTGATTGTTGCAATCTCTCTGAATAGAGTAGCTCGTTCTGGGGTATATTTGTAACCTGCGCCTTTCAGGGCATCTCTAAATCTCTGTTCATAAATAAGCAACATACCTGCAATTATACGTCTAAATGCAAATTTTTTGCAATTATAAAATACACTATGTATGATTTTTCTCATGAATACAGTAGATAGGCTAGAACAATCGGGTGGTTTAAGTAAGGGACTTGTTGATCACTCTGTTGGAGTCATGATTGATATTGCAAAAGCTGAAATTTCACTGGGCGAAGGTATTGAAATCATTCCTGATGCAAATACACTACCAAGAGTTAGCTACACCGAAATAGAACGTATCCTCGGGATAAATGGTGTTGCTATAACGAAAACATTCGATTATCTACAAGTGGACAGTAGCTCACTTGCCATAAACGGCCTCACTATCACCGGAGCGCGAATTATTGCAGAAGTAACTAAAGGTGGAAATTCAGTTTGGTTTCCAGGGGTCATCACTCCTGGTGCTAGACCAAAAGTAACACTGCAAACAACAATGCTTGACCGTCGTAATCCAAAAGTAGATAAGGTGGTCACACCATTGAGTGGTATGCAACAACAATTGCTAGATGCTGCTCTGGCACAGTCACTTGAAGGTGTTGGTACGACGCACGGGAGCGGAGGTGCTGTAAATGTTGGGGAGATCGGACATGGAGCGCTACTAGCAAGTAGTACAACAAGTACCGACATTCACAGAACGACGCATCAGCTCGGTTTTTCAGGTCGATTAGCGGCAGCAGTTTCGACCAAAATGGGAATTCAAACCAAAAACGGGGTTCGGGAAGTAGCGACGTTTCCTGCGGAGCTTACTGACCCTTCAATCGGAAAAATCTATTTTGTGGCAAATCACCAGATAGGCCCAAGCGGTTCCGAAAGGTTTACGGTCTTTGAGGCTGGCGCAGGTCTGGTGCTTGCAGCTGTGTCTACCCGAGACTCAAGTGCTGGGTCGCAGCCTAACATAGCTGCAAATATTCGAGGTATGCGAACGAAGCTTGATATAGGGATGTCAAACGGAGGCATACATGCTCACTGAACCTCTTGCTAGTCTAGAATCACTAGCTGACGAGTTATTTGATTTCGATACGGCAATGGGGGTTGCACAGGATTTTCCGGATGATGAGCTTGCTCTTAGTGTATTGATGAACAGCTACCAACGAGTTGTTGCGAGTGGCGATATGGCGAGACTAGCCTCAGCCACTGAGCAGCTTATTGCAGCATCAATGATGCATATATGTATGGGTGAAGAATTTCAGGAAAAAGCTATTATAGGGTCAGAATCTCGGTTCAGTATTCATTCAGCCCAAGACGGCCACTTTCACGATTCAGACCATGAACATAATCATGAAGACGACGAAGATGATTATGAGTGGGTAGACGGTAAAAAATTAAAAAAGAAGAGAAAGGGCAGTAAGTAAACGTATGCAGGTTTTGATATTTTCACTTGTAGGAGGCGTCTTTTCACTGATTGGCGCAATACTGTTGATTAACAATAAAAAAGCAGCTCAAGGTTTAGCGAAATTCGCGACTCCGTTTGCAGCGGGTGTTTTATTGGCAGCGGCTTTTACTGATTTGTTGCCCGAGTCATTACATGAGAGTTCTTCAGAGCCACGTATAGTGTTACTTTGGGCATTGATTGGCATGCTGGCATTTTTCATGCTTGAACGTTTCTTGAGATTTTTTCACCATCATCATGAGCACGGAAAAGAAAAGACCAGTAGCTCGCTCGTTATTATCGGGGATACGCTACATAACGCACTAGATGGTATCGCAATTGGTGCAGCGTTCCTAATTGATACTCCTACCGGTATAGTTGCTGCCATTGCCGTCGCCGCACACGAAATACCCCAAGAAGTAGGTGATTTCGGTATATTGCTTAAAAACGGCATGGAAAAGTCAAAAGTAATCACCGTAAATGTACTGAGCGCCCTTGCAACAACAGCGACAGCTCTTCTCACATATGGTCTAGGGGATTCAGATAGTTTTCCGATAGCTCAGCTTCTAGCACTAACAGCAGGGTTCTTCATCTATGTCGCTGCGAGCGACATTATTCCTGAGATCCATGAAGATGTCGGTAAAAATAAGAAAGATGTAAGGCCATGGCTGTTGCTTATAGGGGCCCTATTTATTGTCATTGTATCCCCTATAGCTCATGGCTATATTGACGCTGGGCATGACAAGCATGTAGCCGAATCGATAGATGAACATAACGATGACAATCATCATGCGGCCGATGAACACGAGCATGATGACGGTGACGACATGCATACGCACGACGATGAATAGGCTACAATAGGTGTATGCAAACAATCGCGGTGGTGTTACTTGGTTTAAATTTGGTTATTTTGCTAGCCATGTATATGCGTGGTCAGAAAACGAGCGACGATGGTAGCTCGAAACTCCTGCAACAGAACTTGAATCACTTGTCTGACAATGTGAATAAGTTGCAAGAGTCACTGAAAAACCAAATTGATAGTAAGCTGGACAAAAGCCAAGCTAGCATGATGCAGCAGTTGAACTCAAGCGCGAAGCTCGTCGCGGATGTGACGGCTCGACTGACAAAGTTAGACGAAACAAACAAACGCGTCGTAGATGTTGCTGATGAGCTAAAACAGCTACAAAACGTTTTACAAAACCCAAAACAGCGTGGGGTACTCGGTGAGTTCTATCTCGAGCAAATATTGCAAAATTTATTGCCCCCGAGTTCGTATTCGTTGCAGTATAGGCTAGCGGAAGGCTATGTAGTGGACGCGGTAATACATCTTGACGGAAAAGTACTGCCAATTGATAGCAAGTTTAGTCTTGAGAACTACAATAGACTTATCGATGCTAAAGAAGGGGAACGGGCTGTTTACGAAAAAGCCTTTAAGGAAGATTTGAAAAAGCGAATTGATGAAACGGCTAAATACATTCAGCCAAAAAAAGGCACGCTTGATCAAGCGTTGATGTTCATTCCTTCGGAAGCGATTTATTACGATTTGCTCGCCAATAAAGTTGGTGCGAGTGGTGTGTCAGGCCGCGATCTGATGCAGTATGCTGCCGTTGAAAAGCGCGTAGTCATCGTCGGTCCCAGCACGTTGTCTGCGATGTTGCAGGTTATCGTGCAAGGGCTAAAGAGTCTTGAAATTCAAAAAGATACAGAAGTGATTCGTAAGAATATTGAGCAATTGCAGAAGCATTTGCTAGCATACAATACCTATTTTGGAAAAGTAGGTAATTCGTTGAGCGCCACTGTTGGACACTATAACAACGCCAGCAAAGAGCTGGGTAAAATCGACAAAGATATCGTCAAAATCGGCGGCGGCGATACAGTTCTTGAAGTTGAAGAAGTTAATCGGCCGCTTGTTGATGACTAAACTAAAAAGAGTATGTAGGTGCCGATAACTACACCAATTACTCCCATAAGTTTCCGACGAGGCAGCGGATCTCTAAAAATATACACGCTGGTAAAAGCTAACACAGCTGTTGAAGATGCGTTTGCAGCATTTACATAACCAATATTTGGGGCTTGAGCGAAGGCGACCTGAGTTGATGCGTTAAAGAGTACCGACCCAAGAGCTATGATAAACAGCACAAAAAGTGGTTTCCTATTCTTAATTCCTATCTTCCGGATTCCCCGTAATGCGGCAGGTAAGTAAAGAATTGTTGCAACTAATCCTGGGAAAAAAAGACGCATAGAAATAGGCATGCCGCCGTTCAGAAGGTATTTGGAAGAAAGAGAGTTACCCCCATAACAAAAGAAAGCAATGAGCGTGTTTGAGACCCAAGGAGCAGTTGATAATCTGGTGCCTGATTTTTTCGAATTATTTTTGTCAACGATAACGAAATAACTTGAGCCAACAATAAGCGCGATGGCAATCACCGACTGCAATGGCATAGGAGCTTCAAATAGAAACACCGATATTGGGGTCGTAAATACGACATATACTTTTGAGATGAGGACACTGAAGCCTGGGTTCGGAGCAGCGTCTATACCTTTGACCGCGTAAAGGTTACCCAAGTAGATGAACACAATTCCCTGTATTAGCATTACAAGTAGATGTGCTGGCTGAAGCGTATATAGTGAGTCACTATAGAGTGTTGCTAGAGCATAAATCGGTAGCGGTAGTCCGATCATTGCAAATGCCACTAAGACCTGTGGTATATCGAACGATTTTGCATAACGTATATAGCTGTACCAGACAACTGACGTAGTCATCATGAAAATTGTTGGATAAACCCATGACATAGCTGGTAGTATCTCACACTTTTATATTTGAAGATGTATCAATTAAGAGAATGCTTTGTGTAGGTTTTGCCATCCTCTAATCTCGCTGTGAGCACATAGTGCGCACAGCCAAGAGCAGTGCATTCGGTTGCGCGATATGAATAGTCGCCGCCGTCCATGTGCATTCCATTCGGGTCGGAGAGTGCTTCTGGGTCAAGTCCGGGAAGCTTAATGTCATAGTTGAGCGCTAGTCCTTCTTCTGTGGGGTAATCGCCGTTTTCGATGTAGTACTCCTCTAGCTTTGCGTGTATTTGATTTATGTCACTTTTTCGCTCGGTGTCACGCGTATTGGATTGGGTAGCTGGAATTGATGTGAAGCTAAACAATAGACCAAATATAAAACTAAAAAACAATGCGAATAGTGTCATTAGCTTTCCTTCTTCACGTTTTTCTTCCGGCTCAGCATCTCTATTATGAGGCTCGCGCTCCAGCTGAAGTTGCGAGCGCCAGCTGGTTTACCATTTTTGGCTGAAAAGTATTCGTGTGGGCCGTTTTTGGTGACAAGTTCAATGGATGAATTCTCTATCTTCTCGGCTTCTTTATCGAATCCATATCGACGAAGTCCATCCGTAATAAGCCAGTTGGTGTTGATCCAAGTTGGTCCTTGCCAGTATCCAAACTCTTTATACCAACTACTGTCCATTGGCACGCTAGGAACCGGGTATTTTGCGCCAAATTTGCTCGGTGATTTAAGAAGTTTTACCAGTTCTTCAGCACGTTCCTGGTCGATCGCACCAGAATATAACGGCATGAGCGCAGCCAGGCTGGGCTCTTTAACGAGTTTACGGGTTATAAACGTTCGAGAATAATATTGTTTGTAAAATCCATCCCAAAGGTTGTCTAATGCATCTTCTGAGCGCTTCATGTTTTCTTCAAGGTCTTCTGGAAGGTGGTGGCCTATGGTTTTTGCAATAGACTTGAGATGTTGATTGGCTCTGATAAAAATGCAGTTGAAGGTGAGATCTTGAAACGTGAAATGAGAGCGAGCAAGGATTCGTTCGATATCCCAGTTTTTGCGTTTCAGTCGACGGATAATGTTGAAATAGAGAAGGGCGTCAATATTGCTGACGCGTTGTCCAGGAGGCACGTGCTGAGTGTCTCGCCGAAAAAGCACGGCCGTTTTATCTAGTTTCAACTTCTCTATGCCTCGAACCCAGGTCGGTTTGCTGTGCACATGTAGCTGGTCTATCCAGGGCGGAGAATTATCCAAGCCACTTTCCCACGGGTGAATAAGTAGTACCAAGCCCTCATCATGAGGGTCGCGTTCGGTATACAGCCACGTATGATATGCGACGAGCGCTGGGTACATATCCTGATACCAGCTGCGTCGTTCAACTTTGTCGAGTTTTTTACCTATACGCACGACAGCTTCAGCAAGCATTGGTGGCTGCGTGATACCACTCGTAGTTAGGTCGTCGGGTGAGTGTGGGTTGCGCCAAGACTGCCAGATATTGCGGTCCCGTTTGTGTGCATCACCGTTTGCAAAAATCATGTTCGGCAGCATGCCATTGCTCCACTGCCCGCGAAGCAAGCTACGAAGTTCGGTTTTTGCGCGTTCAATGTCATACTCAGCAAGGCCTATAGATATGAAACAACTGTCCCACAGCCATTGATGAGGGTATAATCCTTCAGCAGGAACGGTGTAATCGCCTTTTTGATTTTTGTCCAAAACCGACTTGCAACCTGCTAATACTTCTTCTGGTGTCGGCAGGGTCTCTTCAATCATAACCATAAGTATAACTTTTGAAGTTTAAAATGTCGAAATAAGCTCCCAAATATAAAAAATTGAAAAAAAATTGCGAATATTATAGAATAGCTTTCTAATGAGAACTAGCGAACGATTATTCCCTCGTGCTGATATGGTTGACGCCGTATCTCTAGAGTTGGCGCGTTTGATTCATCTCCTCGTATTGATTCAAGACATGCTTCAAGGAGACGATGGTTTGGCTCAAAACACTGCGCATATTCACCCAGCGCTCGGGACACTGACCAGAATGACCTTTGAGGAAGCCGTACAGAGTCCACTGATGGTTCCAGTTGCATTCTCAGAATTAAAGAGCGCACTTCCGACGGTGCACAAGGATACTTATGTGCCTGCTCAAAACACGACGGTTTCTATGTTTACAAAATTTTACGATGCAGACGCTCGTCGTGCCCAAATGGAGTTTGACGGAAAGCCGGCAACTCAAAGGACGAGAAGGCGGGCGATTAGATACCATGCGGCACATCTAGTACTAAGTGATACGGGCATTTTCGTTCCCGCGGAAGATAAAATGAATATGCTCGAGCAAGCCATTTGCTTAGGGACTAATCCAGAGTCTCCAGAGTTAACCGATGCAGATCGGGTATGTTTTGAAGCTGGTATTGAGCGGATTGGAAACAAGGCTATTCGGTTGATAGAAGATAAGGCAGTTCTTCTCGTTGATTATCCGCTGCCAGTTTTTGCACGAGCCGAGGCCGGCTTAGCTGCATTTGTAAATCGGTTCAGAACAGATGCTGCTAGCGGAAATTGGTAAAAAGTAGCGGAAAGTCAAAGTCCTGGGATTTTAGCAGCTGCATAGCGGATTGAAGCTCATCTTTTTTACCGCTCATGACGCGGACTGCATCGCCTTGGATTTGTGTTTTTACTTTTGGCAGTTCGTCGCGAAGTAATTTAGTAATTTTTTTCGCGTCATCGCTCTTTAGGCCGTTTTTGAACGGCACAATCCAAATCATGCGTAGGTTAGTTGTTTCAGGCTCTTTGCTGGTATCGAATGTTTTTTGGCTGACTCCACGTACGGCTGCTTTTTTACGAAGGAGTTCTATAATCGCATCCAGATGGTACTGATTGTCGCCGCAGATCTTGACGCCTTTTTTGTCATCAATCCATTCAAGTGATGCTTGCGTGCCCTTCAGGTCATAGCGGTTGATTAACTCTTTCTGGGCTTGGTCGTACACGTTGTTCATCTCGCCAACGTCATAGGTTGATTCTATATCGAAGCTAAACATTCCCATAGGTGTAATTATAGCGTATACTTTGATGTATGATAGGCACTACAGAACAAAAAACCCTGAGATAACACCGTAACGTGTTGTTAGATATTTACAAAAATGTTCTATGAGAGGTAGTGTTCATGAAAAAATACAAAATAATTTACGAAGATTCAATTCCATCAAAAGCATTTGATCTTTTCAAGTTTATGTTGAGGCCCTACAAGGGGCGCACCATCGTGTTTTTTGTACTGGTTAGTATGGGAGTTCTCAGCTGGTCAATAGCACCTGTTGCAATACGTGGATTGATAAACACCCTGAGCGAGACAAATCAAGTTACTCGCACGGCATGGCTATTCGTCGGGCTCTATGTTCTCGTACGATTGACGGACGAATGGTTCTGGCGCCTCGGTGAAGTTCTGATGAGGTCTTATAAGCCGCAGATGGTTGAGCGTATCCGCACGTCTATGTTCGCCTCAACGCTGAAAAAGCCACATTCTTTTTTTGTGAATAGCAGTAGTGGACGACTTGGTTACTGGATAAATCAGACGACTTCAACCGTAAACGACACAATTGATACGACAATTTGGGGAGTTTGGCCACGGGTTATAGCACTCATTATGTCGACTGCTTTCTTGTTACTTACACACTGGACGCTGGCGCTGCTGTTCCTAATCTGGCTACTTACCCTGTTGTACGTAAGCATCAAAAGAGGTCGGGAGTTTGGTCGTCTTGTCGAGAAGGTCAGCGACACTAGGAGTATTGCTTCAGGTAGAGTCGTTGATGTGTTGACGAATAACCTGAGCGTCAGAGTTTTTAACGCCAGGGCTCGTGAAGAAAAAGATCTCCTGAACGATCAACAGCATGTGCTCCGAACATGGCGCGATTCTTGGTGGCAGCATATTGTGACGAATATATATAAAGGCCATAGTGTTGCGCTAGCTGCGGCAATAATGTTCGCTCAAGTGCTGCGGCTTTTTAGCTCAGGGGAGTTGTCGGTAGGTGATATTGTCTTGTTTGTCGCGTACTTTAGCGATGCGAGCAGTAGCATCTGGGAGCTCGCATGGCAGCTAGATACGTATTACAGTCAGTTCGGTACGATTCAGAATGCATTAACGAACTTAACAAAAGATGAAAACGAACGAGAACTTGAGGACCGAAAGCTTGTTGAAATTCCTGACAGGGTTAGGCTTGAGTTGAAAAACCTCGATTTTGTGTATCCTGAACAGCCGAATGAATTTGTGCTGAAAAAGCTTAGTGTCACTATCGATGCAGGTCAAAAAGTAGGCATTGTTGGTCATAGTGGTGCGGGCAAAAGTACGCTTGTTGGTCTGTTGCTAGGATTCTACGAACCGTCGGACGGTTCCATCCTGGTGAACGACGAAGATACTGCACATCACGACCCGTCGTTTATGCGTACATTAAGTTCATTTGTTCCCCAGGACACAAATTTATTTAACAGAACTATTCGTGAAAATATCCTATATGCACGCCCGAATGCTACGGATGAGGAGTTGACAGAGGCACTTCGCCAGGCAGAAGCGCTCGATTTCGTGCAAAAACTACCGAATGGGCTCGATACATTAGTAGGTGAACGAGGCGTTAAGCTGTCAGGTGGCCAAAGGCAACGCATCGCAATTGCGCGCGCAATACTGAAGGACGCGCCTTTGCTATTGTTGGATGAGGCGACAAGCGCTTTGGACAGCGTAAGCGAGCAAGCAATTCAAAAAGCGCTGCATGAGCTTATGAAAGGACGCACGGCGATTGTCATTGCACACAGATTAAGTACATTGAAACACCTAGACAAAATACTGGTAATCGAAAAGGGCAACATTGTCGAGCAAGGATCACACACGGAACTTTTGGAAAAAAAGAACGGTATTTATGCGGATCTTTGGAAGCGGCAAAAAGACGGCTTCATAGTAGAATGAGTTTCAAGAAAACGGAATATGGTACTATTGGCTTATGCTTACAGCGCTTTCTTTAGGTGCCGTAACGATGGAAGTTATGGGAGCCAAGTTACTACTTGAGCAGTGGTTGCTATTTCTCGCAATCGCATTATTTGTCATAAGCCCACTTGCGTTTTTCAAGAGATGGTTTTTTTACCGTCGCCGTTTAAAAAGACAGCCGATAACAGCAGAGTATGTTTCTCCACTCGATCTTAACCCGGCAGAAATGAGTTATTTATTCGACGGAAAGCTGCATGATCGTGAAGTGGGGGCAACTATCATACACATGATTCAAAGAGGCTTGCTCCATCTAAAAAAAATGGACAATGGCAAGCGAATATTCGCAGGACCTCGTATAGAAGCAGATTTAAAAAGTTACGAAAAAAAGTTCGTTGAGGAAGCGGATACTGCTGAAGGAATTGAGGCGAGTGCCCTATTGAAACGATTCGCTTCGCTAAAAACGAAAGATGTCGGAATGGTTGCGGCAAGCAAGCAGCTTGTGTTCACCCAGCTGGTTCATTCCGATCTTCAGAGGCGCCAGTTCGTAAAAAATAACTCGACCCCGAGGTTTTTGATCGGAGTCGTAAAAGTAATACTGTTCATGTTCGCCATACTTATTTTTCTACCAATTCTTTCATTGTGGGGAGTATCGGCGATTTCAGCAGGTACAACCGACCTTGAGAGGCTTCTGTCCTTTGCGAAGCTCGCACTTGTACTGTCGGGTATTTTAGCTTTACCTTTTTTCGGCATCGCAGCACTTATATACATCCAGCGAGGTCGAATCGTAGGGTGTGACTGGATAATTACGGAAAAGCTGGGACGCCAGTGGTCGCAAATTATCGGCTTCAGGCAGTATGTTCAGCTTGTAGAAAACGAGAAGTTAGAATTCCAGAGCGAGGAGCTTAAAAAGAGGAGTAAGAATGACACGCTTCCGTATGCTGTTGCACTTGGTTTTGTAAAAAACTGGCGCGACCTGTTGAGCTAGGCGAGTATAACGGATACAATAGTAGTAAATGAATCCCGTTACAAACCTATATTTTAATCTAAAACTCTTGACTAAGTTCATGTCTCCAGAGTCGTTAGATGTATATTTAAAAGATGTTTTTGGAAAGTTTGTAACGGGATGAAGCAGATTGAGCACGCTCGGGAAGCGTTGAAAAAAGAGTTCGAGGGTTTAGCTGATAAAAGAGCGATATTGCGCAGTACCGAATTGAAGGCGCTCTTTGACGGAATTCGTGAGGTTAAGCCAGAGAAACGTGCAGAATATGGGCAAGCTGTGAATGACTTAAAGAACGAAATTCAGGAGTGGATTGATAGTGCCTCTGAAACTGTGGCTGTGGTCACCCCCATTGATGTAACCGCGCCGTGGGACGTTAATACCCCGGAGGATAAGCGGCCACGAGTACTCCCTGCTTCTTCAGGTAGCCTGCACCCGCTGCGAGCCGAAATAGATGCTATTTGTGACATTTATCAGCGGATGGGATTTGTCGTTGAAGAATCACGTGAGATTGATGATGACTATCATATGTTTGAAAGTCTGAACTTTCCGGCCGACCATCCCGCGCGTGACGACTATGATACGTTTATGACAGATGAGGGGTTAATTGCGCCAGCGCATACCTCTACAATGCAAAACCGAGTCATGCAAAAGTATCGTGAAAATCTAGAGAAGGGTGAGCCAATTGCGGTGATTATTCCTGATCGTGTGTTCCGTAATGAAGACCTTGATGCAACACACGAACACACGTTCTACCAGATTGAAGGAGTGTATGTTGGCAAGGGCGTGACTGTAGGGAATTTGATCGCGACACTATCGGCATTCATGAACGAATATTTCGGCCAAGAGCTGAAGACCAAACTCCAGCCTTTTTATTTCCCGTTTACCGAGCCGAGCTTTGAATTTGCGATTGAGCGACCTGATGTGTTGAAAAAAGACGATTCAGAGGAGCAAAAGTGGCTCGAGCTATTAGGTTGCGGCATGATACACCCGAATGTGCTGAGCGCTGCTGGTATTGATCCGACGGTCTACACCGGTTTTGCGTGGGGCAACGGTATTGAGCGAATGGTGATGATGAAAAACCAGATTGAGGACATCCGTCACTTTGAATCAGGTAATTTGAAATTCTTGAGGCAGTTCAAATCATGAAAAACGCGATATTGCTTCATGGACTCCAAGACAAGGATGAATATTATAATCCAGATTTTCCTGCACCTGG
>JAGQNQ010000031.1 GCA_020428015.1 Candidatus Saccharimonadota bacterium
GAAAGCGACGGCGCGGTGGTGTTTGACGGTGAAGCACGCGGTCTCCATACTCGTGTGTTTATCAACAATGAGGGTCTGCCGACTTACGAAGCAAAAGACGTGGGCTTAAGTCTGACAAAATGGAACGATTATCACGCTGACCAATCCATTATTATTACAGCGAACGAACAGGCACAGTATATGCAGGTGGTTATCAAGGCTATTGAACAGTTTGAACCAGACGCGGCTCGCACCACGAAGCACTTAACACATGGCGTGGTGAAGTTGAGCGGTGGTGTGAAGATGAGCTCGCGCAAAGGGAATATCCTGAGCGCATTTGACATTTTGCAGGCCGCACGTGAAGCAGGTGACTCGAGTGAGGAAACGATGTTGGCGGCCGTTAAGTATGCACTTATTAAAAATCGTATCGGTGGTGATATAGTGTATGATCCGAAAGAATCAATTGCTACTGAAGGAAATTCGGGGCCGTATCTGCAGTATGCTCACGCTCGTGCGAAGAGTATACTTCGAAAATCCGAAGCTCAAACTCCAAAAATTGACACAACGCAGCTTGAGGCAGGGGAGCGGACGCTTGTTCGGAAGCTTGCTCAGTTTGCAGACACTGTTGAACTTGCGACCACAGAGCTCGCACCACATCATATTTGTACCTATCTGTACGAACTTGCCCAAGAATTTAATCGTTTTTACGAGCAAAACAAAGTAATTGGTGATGTTCGGGAGGCTGAACGGCTATGGCTTGTTTCATGCTACGCCGACACACTCAACAATGGACTATCATTGCTCGGTATCCACGCTCCGGAACAGATGTAGAAAAACTTGTGCTTATTTCCTACAGCTGGCACAATAGAGGATGAATTAATGTGGGAAAAAATAGATATGCTTTTCATGAGTTTTACTAATACAAAAATGATGATTTTTGTCCAGAATAATCAAGGACTGACAAAGCGTAACGGTGATTACGGTGCGAAAGTACTTGTCTGTTCTGGGCAAAAAGGTCATTTCTTGGATAGGAAAAGTTATGGAGGGCATATCTAACATGTCTCAAAGCTCAAACATTTTACTTCTTTATCCGCACCAACTATATCCAGTTGATGATTTGCCTGAAGACGTCGATCAAGTGTTCGTTATCGAAGACCCGCTGTTATTTGGGCGTGATACGCAGTATCCGCTATACCTACACAAGCAGAAGCTGGTGTTGCATCGAGCGAGTATGCGGCGTTACGTTGAAGAAGTGTTGTGGCCAGCTGGCTATCAGGTTGAATACATTGAGTTTCACCATATGATTGAATCAGGCGATATCGTGAACAAACTGACGCACGCTGCCCGTGTTGAATACTTTGATCCAACTGACGATGTATTGCAAAGACGTTTGCAAGAATCACTTAGCGCCCTTGAGCACCAGCCGGAGGTAAGGCACCTTGAATCACCGAACTTCTACCTTTCACGTGACGAGGCAAAAAACTTCTTCCAGAACAAAAACAAAGCAAATTTCACCGATTTTTATCGTTGGCAGAGGGAGCGCTTTAACGTCCTAATAAACCCTACAACGTATCGTCCGCTAGGCGGAAAACTGAGTTTTGATACGGAGAATCGTAAACGTTTACCAAAGAACCACACGCTACCAGGATTTCCAGTCTATGGATCAAACAAATTTGTTGATGAAGCTCGGGAGTATATTACAAAGCACTTTCCTGACAATCCTGGATCAATGGAAGATTTTCCATGGCCTACTTCACACGAAGAGGCAATAACGTGGCTTGAAGATTTTCTTGAAAATCGGTTAGATAATTTCGGACCGTATGAAGATGCAATCGACGGCGAGGCACCATGGGTCTATCACAGTGCAATCAGCCCAATGCTTAACATTGGCTTACTAAAACCACAAGATGTAATTAATCGTGCACTTGCTCGGAATGAACGCAAAGAGGTTCCAATGGCGAGCTTAGAGGGTTTTGTGCGGCAAGTTTTAGGTTGGCGTGAGTATGTCCGAGCGATATACCTAGAAAAACACGTGAGCATGCGAACAAAAAATATCTTTAACCACCAAAGGCAACTCACAAACGATTGGTATTACGGAACGACAGGTATACCCCCAGTGGATGATGCGATCAAGAAAAGCCTTGACCGGGGATATGCGCATCATATAGAACGGCTCATGATACTCGGGAATATGATGTTCCTGTGCGAATTTCATCCAGATGAAGTCTATCGTTGGTTCATGGAAATGTACGTTGACGCCTATGACTGGGTGATGGTGCCGAACGTATATGGAATGAGTCAATATGCTGACGGCGGTTCAATGACAACCAAACCATATATCAGCAGCAGCAACTATATTTTAAGCATGAGCCACTATAATCGTGACGTCTGGTGTGACGTGTGGGACGGTCTCTATTGGGGGTTTGTCGCGAAACACAGAGATATGTTTTCTAAGAACCAGCGTACCCGAGTCATAGCTCAGCAGCTTGATCGACTGAAAGAAGAACGACTACGCATTATTACGTATCGAGCAAGCGATTTCATAAAAGAAAAGACCTCAGATCCAAGTCAAAATACTGAAGAATAGTCGTGGTTTTGGTGCTACGATAAAGTAAGAAAAGAGGGGTTTATTAACATGCTTGAGACAGCTCACCATCACATTAGGTCAACCGGAAAGAAACTAGGCTTGAAAACGGAACAAATAGAAAAACTTCTAGAAGTAGAAGCCGCGCATGAGTTTGAGATAGTTCTTGATAGCGGCAAGAAGTTTAAAGCGTACCGCATGCAGCACAACAGTGCTCGAGGTCCCTATAAAGGGGGAATTCGATTTCATCACGAAGTCGACCGGGATGAAGTACGAGCGTTAGCGACGCTCATGAGCTTTAAGACCGCTGCAGTTGACTTACCACTTGGTGGCGGTAAAGGCGGTGTGTCAGTCGATCCAAAAACGTTAAGCGAACAAGAACTTGAGGAGCTTGCAAGGAAGTACGTACAGTATCTTGAAAAACACATTGGTCCGCATAAGGATGTGCCGGCGCCGGATGTGAACACCAATCCGAAGATTATCGATTGGATGGTTGACGAGTACGCACGCTTGAGTGGTGATACGACCAGAGCGACATTCACAGGTAAAAGTCTTGAAAATGGCGGTAGTGCTGGGAGAGATGCAGCGACAGGGCGTGGTGGCGTGATTGTATTGCGTGAGTTGCAGAAATTAGCAAAAAAACCAGGCGAAAAACTCCGGATTGCAGTGCAGGGATATGGCAATGTGGGCAGTTTTTTTGCAGAAGTTGCAGAAGTCGAGCATCCCGAGTGGCAGCTCGTGGCGGCAACTGATTCGAGCGGAGGCATTTATGTTGAAGAAGGAATGTCAGCAACAGATTTATCGGAGTGGAAGAAAAATCGGAAGCCGCTCGCAGAGTTCAATTTTGGCAAAAGGATTAGCAACCAAGAGTTGATTGGTCTCGATGTTGACGTTCTTATTCTGGCTGCGCTTGGCGGTGTAGTAACAGACGGAAACCAGAAGCAAATAAAGGCAAAATATATACTAGAGCTTGCAAACGGACCAGTGGATGATAGTGCCGAAGAAGGGCTTGCATCACATGGCGTCACTGTGGTGCCTGACATTTTGGCGAATGCGGGAGGAGTCATTGTCAGTTACCTAGAGTGGCTGCAGAATCTAGCTGATGAGCATTGGTCAGTTGAAGACGTCAACGAAAAGCTTAATAATTATTTGGTTCAGGCAACGAAAGATATATATTCTCGTGCACAACAAGACGACTCAACCCTGAAAGAAGCAGCTTTTGCTGTCGCAATGGAACGCATCATAGCGGCCTCCAGGGCCTAGTTATTGCAAACCGAATAAATTAGGTATACGCTAAACCTATAAACTAAATGGGAGTTTTGTTTTATGAATAAAATGCTAAAAGGTTTCATGGACTTTGTGCGTGAACAGGGGGTTGTAGGTGTTGCAGTTGGTATTGCCGTCGGTTTGCAAGCTGCTTCACTTGTATCAACCCTAGTTGATCAATTTATTAACCCTCTCGTCGGCTTGCTTCTACAAGGAACAGATCTCACCGGGATTGAGAGTAATGTAGAAGTTGGTGATGCCAGCGTAACGTTTGGTTGGGGATATATTCTCCAGGCTCTCATCGTTTTCTTGGCAACGGCGTTCGTCGTATATATGATTGTTGAAAAGAGTGGATTAGCAAAAGCTGATAAGAAAAAATAAAAGCTCCAATCTACGAGAGAAATTCACCCGCGAAAAAGCGGGTGAATTTTTATGTATACTAGAGTTATGAATCCCGTCAGAACCCTAGAAGCAAGTTGTCAGTGTCGACCAGCGTGGAGACAAAAGAGAGATTCATCTCATAATGAAGGTTTCAGAAAGGTTCATACGGGATGAAGCAGGTAAATAAAAACTTAAGCGACGAGCAGAAGGATGTTTTGTTTAATAAGGCTACTGAAGCGCCGTTTACAGGTGAATTTTTATATAACGAAGAAGATGGGCAGTACATTTGCGCAAATTGCAGTAGCGTGTTGTTCGGTGCGGAAACGAAATTTGATGCTGGCTGTGGCTGGCCGAGTTTTTACGATGTAAAAGACACCAAGGCAGTAAAGTTACTTGAGGATACAAGCCATGGCATGAAGCGTATTGAAGTACAGTGTCGGAAATGTGGAGGTCATTTGGGCCACGTATTCAATGATGCACCAGACCAACCTACGGGAATGCGATTCTGCATTAATTCGCTATCTTTGGACTTCAAGAAAAAGTAGCTCGCATACTATACTATAAGGGTAAGCGGAGGACACGAAACTATGTACTATACGCTAACGACGACAACGCTGTCATTTATCCTTGAGGGTCCAGAACAAGTCGCTGCTCTCCGCGCAAAAGTTTCTATCGAAAAACAAGATATAACCGAGGTGTCTTACCATGATGCTTTTAATGACTGGCAGGGCATGCTAGTTCGAATGCCTGGTGCTTACGTTCCAAGGTTTGTCATGGCAGGTAGTTACTGGACCGATGAAGGTTGGTATTTCGTATATGCTAGGAAGCCACGAGGCTTACGTAAGCCAATTCTGCATAAAGTATTGGTAATTACGACAAATAGGGATCGGTATAGGCATCTCGTCATTGAAACAAGTAAAGAAAACGCCGATGAGATTCTACATTGGTGGAAAGAGAAACGGAAGAAATAGGGTATACTATCCGCAATATGGCGAAGGAAAAGTTTAAACCAACGAAGTTCTTGTGGCTCGATCTAGAAATGACAGGCTTAATTCCTGAAAAAGACGTCATTCTAGAAGTAGCCGCGGAAATTACAAATGTTTCGTTTGAAACTGTTGCCAGCTATGAGTCAACGGTGCAGCACGATCGTGACATAGTCCTGCGACGTATGCAGGAAAACTCTTGGTGGAAAGATTTCCCTGAGAACAGAGATGCCTTTGTGCAAGGGCTTGCCAGTGCAAAAACACTTGCTGAAGTGGAAAAGGAGCTCATAGCTGTCATTGATGAGCACTTTGGAACCGAACCAGTTGTACTGGCGGGTAACTCAATTCAGAGCGACCGTGCATTTATAAAACAGTGGATGCCAGAACTAGAACTTCGTCTGCATTATCGTATGCTTGACGTGACATCTTGGAAAATCGTTATGGAAACACTCTACGGAATTGAGTTTGAAAAACCTGAGGTGCATCGAGCCTACGATGACATTCAGGCAAGCATCGCCGAGCTACAATACTATCTAGAATGGTTTAGGGAACATGCAGGATCGTAAAGCTTTAGAAGAGTTTATTTTGAGTATGCCAAACGCAAAGTTGGACTATCCTTTTGGAGAGGACGTTGCCGTCTACAAAGTTCCGGTAGACGAAGAGGATAAAATGTTTGCACTTGTGCCGGAGAAGAAGTCACCTCCATACAGTGTGAGTCTGAAGTGTGACCCGCAGCTCGCCGTTCTACTACGCGAAAAGTACGAATCGGTTATGGAGGGTTACCACCTGAATAAGAAACATTGGAACACGGTGTTACTCACAGGCCAGCTGTCAGATGAAGAGGTCAAAGGTCTCATTTCTCACAGCTACAATTTAGTCATCGGGCTCGAAGGTCACGTACCGACCTTTAATTAGTTTTCTTGAGATACCAGTTCGAGATTATCTATACTGGTCTGGAGGATAGATTTCTCAGTATCTGTCGTTGCTTCAGCGAGTGAACCTTTGAGTTCCTTGTAATATTGGCTACTTAGCTCTGCAATAACTGCCGAAAGTGTGTCGGTAAGTTTACCGTTTTGACGGGCTGTCTCAAGTTCTGCGTCTCGGTCAGAGTCTTCATACGCGGCCAGCTGTAGTTTCGTTACTTCTACACTTCTTTTACTTAACAGATCAGACAGAGCTGCTTGATCGGTTGCGAGTGTTGCCTGAAGTGTGGTGAGTCGGTTACGTTGATCTGCATCTGTGTTGTTTTTCAAGCCAATTTCAATAATCCGGCCAAGCTCCACCTGTCGAGCCCTTACGCGGATTAAGTCGTCGTTATTTGCTTTGCCGAGTGAAAAAAGTATGCTGACGGCAACAATCAATACGACTGCTACACCAGCCAGGAATCCAACTATGAGTACCAGACGTTTTTTCCCGTCGGCGGGTGCGAGGCCTGGACCTTTTTTGGGCGCCTGAGGATCAAGAATGAAATCGTATGGATTTTGTTGCGGCTGCATAGCGTCAATAATACCCTAAAAGCTTCATGTGAAAAACCATACTTTCTACAGTATCACCTGTTGCGTGCGCTGCGGCCGTTTTGCTCGGCTTTGTAGCTTTGCTACACCTTCTCGCAAGAACAACCACATCGCACATAACAATATGAAACTTCGAAACGGAATGATTTTTAATACGAAGCTTTGATAACGCTTATACTAGCTACTGTCACCCAAATGCGAGATAATGGACTAGATGGATGCAGTTGGTGAAATAAAGTCTCGTTTAAGCATTGAGGACGTCATTAGTGAGTACGTTCAGTTGAAGCGTTCCGGAAGGAACTTCAAAGGTTTAAGCCCGTTTACGAATGAAAAATCGCCAAGCTTTATGGTGAGCCCAGAAAAGCAGATTTGGCATGACTTTAGCTCGGGTAAGGGTGGAGATGTTTTTAGTTTTGTCCAGGAAGTAGAGGGGATCGATTTTAAGGGTGCTCTAGAACTGCTGGCGCGTAAAGCAGGCTTGAACCTAGAAGAATACCAGCCAAAACAATCAGGCAGGTTAGACAAGAGTTCGAATGAACGACTGTACGCTGCTGTTGAGCAAGCGGTTAAATTCTATCAAGTGCAACTAACAAAGCACACGCCAAGCCTCAAGTACTTACGTGAAAAACGGGCTTTTGAAAAACAAACATTGCTTGATTTTCGTTTTGGCTATTCACCCGAGGATGGAAAAGCGCTTCTCACCTATTTGACGAAAAAAGGTTTTAGTACCGAGGAGTTACGTAAGGCGGGGCTTGTATCTAGTCGCGGGAGAGATGTGTATGACATGTTTCGCGGACGGATTATGATTCCGCTGCTTGATCCTCAGGGAAGACCAGTTGGGTTTACGGCACGCCAGTTGAGAGATGACAAAAATTCTCCAAAATATATCAACACCCCAAGCACACCGCTGTACGATAAAGGAAGACAAGTTTTCGGACTGTCCCAAGCAAAAGAAGCGATCCGTAAAAGTGGATTTGTAGTGGTTGTTGAAGGAAATCTGGACGTAGTTGCGAGTCACCAAGCGGGTATAAAGCAGGTGGTGGCATCAGCAGGAACGGCACTCACGAATCATCATCTCAAGAGTCTACAGCGTTTTACGGGGGATGTGCGCCTGAGTTTTGATGATGATAGAGCAGGGCAGGAAGCGGCCGAACGCGCAATTCCGTTAGCTCAAAGTATTGGCGTAGAACTCAGTATAATTACTTTGCCGTCGGGCAAAGATCCGGACGAGCTTATCAAACAGTACCCGAAGGCGTGGGAGGAATCAGTTAAAAATTCTCAGTATATGGTCGACTGGCTCATTGAAAGGATTGCAGAGAGTCTAGATCTTCAATCCGCACAAGGCAAGAGACAGTTCATTAATCACATCCTGGAAATTGTTCGACAACTTAAAGAACCAGTTGAACAAGAACACTATGTGCGCAAGCTTGCAGAACGGACAAACACAAGTTTTGAGACCATTCAGGCAAAGTTACATGAAAAATCAGGAATCCAGCGCCGTTTGAAACGAGTCAAAGCAGCCACTGAAGAGCCTGCTTTGCGCGAGCAACGCGTGCGTGAACAACATTTGCTTGCTATGAGCATGCGCTCAGAAGACATAGGTAAGTTACTGGCAAAGTTACCGCTTGACGTCTTCTCGCCGGAAGCACAGGAAACCGCAAGCTATCTGCAGGCTCACCCAGGTATATCGCCAAACGGCAGCGAATATGCTAAGATGTTAACACTTCTATTTGAGGAACAATACCAGCTGACTTCCGAACAAGAGCTCGCATACCAAGCGCAAAGACTCTTGTCCAGACTGGTAACAGACTACGCAAAACGAAAAAAAACAGCTTTGGCAGACGAACTAGCTGAAGCCGATGATCAAAAACAAACGACCATACTGCAAGCAGTTAAACATCTCGATGATTTAGTTGTGCAGTTTTCGAAAGTAGAATCTTAAGATCCAAGGAGGAGTACTTCTCGTATGACCAAGAAGAACGCAAAAAAAGAAACACCAGCAAAACCGCATAAGCTCGAAGAGGTTGCAAAGAACCTTTTTGATAAAGCAAGTAATGACGGAAAAATTGATCAAAAAGATATCGTCAAGGAAATTCCTGAAAAGCCTGAAAACCTTGAAATATTAGACAAACTATACAATGATCTCGCCGAGGCGGGCGTAGAGGTAACTGGTGCAGCAGAGCCTAACCCTGAGTTATTCTCTGACGAGTGGGCAGAGGAAGAAGATTCGGACGAAGAGGAAGCGGTACAGGACACGAGCTACCTTGATGATGTAGCTGACGACTCGGTGCGCTTATATCTGCGAGAAATCGGTAAGATTCCACTTTTGACTGCTGAGGAGGAGCTTGCTTTAGCCCAAAAAGTTGTTGCAGGCGACAAACGTGCCAAGGATAAAATGGCAGAAGCCAACATGCGACTAGTTGTATCTATCGCAAAGCGCTATGTTGGCCGTGGGCTCGATTTGCTTGACCTTATTCAAGAGGGAAACACAGGTCTGCTGCGCGCTGTAGAAAAATTTGATCCAGACAAAGGCTTCAAATTCAGCACCTATGCAACCTGGTGGATTCGCCAAGCAATTACTCGTGCAATTGCTGACCAGGCTCGAACCATTCGTATTCCGGTACACATGGTAGAAACCATTAACAAGCTGCTGCGAACCCAACGACGATTAACGCAAGACCTGAACCGTGAGCCAACCAACGAAGAAATTGCCGAAGCAATGGAGCTCGACGTTGAAAAAGTGGAGCACATCATGAAGATTAAGCAGGATATCAGCAGTCTTGATGCCAGCGTGCGTGACGACGAGGAAGATTCAGTGCTGCAAGATTTCATTGAGGATGAAGATACCGTCACGCCAGAGGAATCAGCGACAGGACAGCTACTCAAAGAGCAGGTAAAGGGATTGCTCGGTTCTTTGAGTGAGCGTGAACAAAAGATTTTACGTTTGCGTTTTGGTCTAGAGGACGGAAAGCAGCACACACTCGAGGAAGTTGGACAAGAATTTAGTGTCACTCGAGAGCGTATTCGCCAGATTGAAGCCAAAGCTCTAGCGAAGCTAAAAAAGCATAAAGATTCACGTAAGTTCATGGAGTATTTAAAGTAACGGCAAGCCTTTTGAGGATAAACTACGGTTTTCCTGGTAGCTACGCGGGACGCCAGAATAAATCTGCCGTGCCGGCTGCTCTTTTCCCTTTGGCTTCAAGAATCGGTAGGTTACTATAGTGCTATGAAGCTGATTGGATTATCGGGAACAAATGGGTCGGGTAAAGACACAATTGGTCAATTGCTTGATAGTCGTCATAATTTTTTATTCGTTTCAATGACAGACATGCTCCGCGAAGAGGCAATGAACAGAAAATTGGGTACTAGCAGAGAGGTATTGCGCACTATTAGTGCTGAGTGGAGGCGTGAGTTAGGGCTCGGTGTACTGGTAGATAAGGCAGTTGAACACTATCGTCAACAGGGTGGTGATGATCGTTACGTAGGTCTCGTTATTGCATCTCTTCGAAATCCAGGCGAGAACGACAGAGTTCATGAGTTAGGGGGAGAAGTGGTTTGGATTGATGCGAATCCACGGGTTCGCTACGATCGTCTCAAAGCTCGCATGCGTGCCGATGACCCGCAATCGTTTGAAGAATTCCTAGCGCATGAACAAGCGGAGATGGACCACAGTGGCGACGAAGCTACCCTTAGTATGCGGGCAGTAAAAGAAAAGTCTGACAGGGTATTTCAGAACGAATATCCTGATCTTGATACAGTAGACCAAGCGGTAACTGATACACTGCTGTAGAACATTGACATTTTAGCAAAAATCTGCTATATTTTTATACTAAATATAGTATACACATTAGAATGACCGAACTGCATCAAAACAATGTAAAACAGATTAAGCAGCAAGCGCATGATCGACTTGGGTTAGACGGTAATATTCCAGTCGTTGGGGTTGAGTTTTTTAGTCGAGGCATTCATGATGAACACATCAACGAGTCCAAAGCAGCGATAGGCGCTGCTGGAATGGATGTTGAGTCAACGATGCAAGCAATCCATAGACACGCAGTTGGCGAAATGGTGGCTTCAATAGCGCTGGAGAATGCGGATAGAGCAGATTCGGCAGAAGAACAGAACGAATACTTATACGAAAAAGCGTTTGTGGACGAACTAACAAAGGTTGGCAACCGGGCTGCTTTCGACAGAGATCTTATGAGCGCATTTCTGACCAAGAGAAAAAAGGGATTTGATCTGATTGCGATAGACCTCAAAGACTTCAAGCATATTAACGATACCTATGGCTATGGCATAGGCGACACGGCGCTTTATTCGATTGCGCAGTCGCTTTTTAAAAAGCTTCGAGGTGGTGAGACCCTATATCGTATAGGTGGCGATGAATTCATGATTATTCGTGACATTGAAGAGTATGAAAAGGATAGGCGAAACGGTGCTGGCGAAAAAGGCGAGGAAGGACGCGTTTCAGACAGACGTCATAGTGATGATGGCGAGATAGATAACGAAAAGATGGTACAACGAGTTGTTGGTGATGCAGCAGAGGCAGCAATTGAAATGCTATACAGCCTTGCTGGTAGTGATCTGAAAGACCTAGAAAAGCTTGAACTTCGAGCAAGTTGTGGAGTTGCGAGTTATCAGCCGGGCGATACAAGGAAATCCCTTAAAGAACGGGCTGAATGGGAGATGAAGAAGCACAAAGCCAACCAGGGTCCGTCACGAAGGTCAGCTTCATTGGTCATGCCTCAGGGTTGTAGAGTGACAAAAGTACCAAAAAGAAGCTACGGCAATCTACACTAGTTTTTGGTTTGCTCATCTATACTAGTAAAAGATGAGGGTGTTTGTCAGCTACAAAAAACTAATTAACTCCAGACTAGAAAAGATTACAAAGGACATTGTATCCGAGTCTAGTGAGCATGGGGGTTCAAACGGCCGTCTGCTTGCAGAAGAGTTTACAGCGCAGCTAAATGGCGGGGGTAAGCGACTGCGAGGGGCGCTACTGATGTTTTCGTATGAGGCTTCGGGAGGTAGGGATAGTGAGCTTGCTCTGCAAGTTGCCTGCGCAATTGAAATGATGCACGCCTATATTCTGATGGTTGATGACATTCAGGACAGAAGTGCGGTACGTCATGGGCAAGCAACGTCGCACGTGCGTCTGAGTAAGGAACTCGGTGATGAATATATTGGCATGTCCATTGCTATAAACGCTGCTTTGTACGGCATGCACCAAGCTGAGAAACTACTTACCAGCAGCGGTGTATCACAAAATATAATCGAGTACATAAACGATACAATGATTACAACTGCGTACGGACAAACTGCAGATGTTTTGAATGATACGCGCGGTGATGTTAGCTACAATGACGTGTTGGCGGTAGCTGATGCGAAGACGGCTCGCTATTCTTTTGAAAATCCGCTTGCCGTTGGGATATTACTTGCCGGCAAAGAAGTCCCTGGTGCAATCAAAGGTCTTGCTCGTCATATCGGCCGAGCATTTCAGACTACAGACGATATGCTGGGTATGTTTGGTGATGAGCAGGTGACTGGTAAAAGCCCATTAGATGATATTCGCGAAGGCAAACGAACGCTTTTGAGCATCTACGCACTAGAAAATCTTGTAGGGCAAAAAAAACTAGAATTCAAAGAATTACTTGGCAAGAAAGATATAACTGAAAAAGAGTTTAAAAAAGCACAGGTGCTCGTAAAGAAATCTGGTGCGGTTGAATTTGTTAAAAACGCGGCCAATAAAGAAGCTGAAGCAGCTAAAAAAGCTTTGAAAAAAATGGATACTCTATGGAGCGGCGAAGCGGTTGCTACGCTTTCTGACTTAGTCGACTCGATTATAGTTCGCAGTAAATAGCACTTAGTTACTTAGTATCCACGCCTTCACGACTTTTTCCCACTTGCGGTATTCTTCCTCAGTAAACTGCATATTGGCAATACAGAAACGCTTGTCATTGATTTGTGAACAGAACATACAGTCTGATAGATTACTCGAGTCCTTGATGAAGAAGCAGTTTGAAATATTTTTTGACCATGACACCTGGAAACTTTTGCTCACATTTCCGCTATCATCTACCCGCAAAGAAAATACACAGTTATTTGAACGCTGAAGGCCTGCGGAATATTCACTATCGTGTGATGTTTCACTAAACACCACGTTTTTCGAATTATGTATATCTATGCAGCGGTAGATATTCTGTGATCCATACACAGCGTCACTTTTGGCAACGTTGATTGAATTTAATGCCCGCTCAGTTGCTGTCAGTTCGCACTCCTGCCAATACTTGAGGATATCTTCCATGCCATTGATTTCTCTCTTTGGCTTCATCCAATCTTCCATAGAACCAGCATCCAGTACATTTTGGAATTTCATGAACTTGTTCGTGCTGCCACGGTTGCTCTGAGTCCAGGTGCTTTCGCCCGTGATCATATCAAAGACCTCGGTAGTAAGGCGGATATCGAAGGCGAATTTGGCTGCAAACTGCTCAAGTGTGTAAGGGTTTTGGAGACCAAATAGCTCACCGACGATTTTG
>JAGQNQ010000032.1 GCA_020428015.1 Candidatus Saccharimonadota bacterium
GGTCGGTGAATAGAGTTGCTTCAATCATAGTTGTTTATATTACCCGTATGTAAACTGTATACTATTGTACATGTCAACGAAGCAAAAACAAGCGACACTTGTGCTGGTTAGAGGGTTGCCAGGCAGCGGCAAATCAACAATTATTGCGCACGTCGCTAAACTCTTGCAATCCGGATCCTTTATTGTATTGGATCCGGATAAAACCGACCATTCCTCCTCAGAGTATCTTGCGCATAAGGAGCAACAAAAAGGTGAAGGTGTTGATGAGAAACTTTGGCCATACCGTTTTTTACGAGCCCAATCAGCGAAAGCAATTAGCCAGGCGAAGGTCGTGCTTTGGAATCAAGCATTTACAAATCTAGACGCATTCCGACAGATAATTTCTCGCCATCAAGAAATTGCATCACAGGCTGGCGTTGCACTTCGGGTGCTGGTGGTTGAGGTCTCTATTGATCCTGAGCTGGCACGTCGCAGAATCGCAGAGCGAGTGAAGCAAGGGGAGCATGATGTAGCGGCCGATCGTTTTGAGAACTTTGTTCGTGATTATCGTTCATTCGCAAACTTAGAATTTGAAATGGTGCTCCTTGAGGGAGCAGACAACCCTGACAAGAACGCACAGAAAATCGTCGACGCGTTGTACTAAGAGAACTGCTTCTCTATTGCAATCAACGATTCGCGGTGTTCACGCACAAAATCAGCTATTTCTGGATGGCACGCAACAAAACTTTTTGAATGAATAGATACATCATTGTCGGACAGAGGGACAACTACACCTCCAGCTTCTTCCACGAGGAGTATGCCAGTCGCGTAGTCATGAACATGACCACCTCCAGAGAAGTTAAATCGTGCTGCAGTATCCGCGCTTGCCACTGCAGCCATGCCGTACCCTACTCCCTGAGGAGGTGTAATAAGTGAAATGCGAACTGGTTTTAGCAAGGTATGCAATTGTTCAGTGAACGATTTTTTGACAAATGCACTGTTTGGTACGGGCACTGCACCAAGATCAAGTTTTTTGCTGTTTCGCCAAGCACCACGGTCTTTAATAGCATAGAATAGTTCATCCGTACTGGGGTTATTAATAATGCATGCAACTGCTTCGTTATCAAAAATTAATACGGCCATAGTCGTAAACGCTTTATCGCCACAAATGAAACTACTCGTACCATCGATCGGATCAATGAGCCAGCATTTTACGGGAAGGTTATGTTCATCGTAACCACTCTCTTCACCGAGAATCGCAACATCTGGATACGCATCGCTAAGTTGAGACATTATTCTACGCTCAGCCTCAATATCAATCTCTGTTACGCTCGTACCGTCGGGCTTTTTGTTAAGCTCTTTATGGCCAACATTTTCAACTATAAACGGGCCAACCGACAAAATGGCGTCAATCATTGGCTGGATGTATTCTCGTTCAACCATTTTATATATCGTGTAGAACCTCTATTTCGGCACCGAGACTATTGAGGCGCATCGCCAGGTCTTCATAGCCGCGGTTGATGGTGTAGACATTGCGCAAGACCGAGGTGCCTTCGGCCGCAAGCATCCCTATGAGCAACAGGCTTGCTGGTCGCAGTGCAGGTGGACAGGCAAGGTCAGCATTCGTGAATTTAGTTGGACCGGTGATATAGACTCGATGTGGGTCTGCAAGTTCAACAGTAGCTCCAATCTTTGTGAGCTCAGTGTAGTAAATAGCGCGATTCTCAAATGACCAATCATGGATAAGGGTGCGTCCTTTAGCAACAGCTGCAATTGGTACAAAATATGGCAGGTTGTCCATGTTTAGTCCTGGGTATGGTCGACTGTAGACCTTGCCTGAGGCAGCTTTCAGGGCGCCGCTGTGTTTGTGCACCGTGACATCAACGAGGTCTGTAAATCCGTTTTCTGCTTTGTAGCGTTTAGAGACCGTGAACGATGCACCCATTTTTTCAAGTTTGAGGAGTTCCAGTGCCATAAAATCAATCGGTACACGATTAATTTTTATCTCTGAATTTGTAGTGAGTGCCACCGATACAAAGAACATCGCTTCGATTGGATCTTCAGCTGGCGCATACACGACATCCTTTTTGATTTGTTTCCCAACACCTGTAATTTTCAGAGTCGTTGAGCCTTTCCCATCAATTTTTACCCCAAGTGACTCCAAATAGCCACAAACATCCTGGACCATATAGTTAGCGCTTGCAAACTGGATGACTAGCTCATTTTTACAGCGTGCGGCAGCCATCAAAACGTTCTCTGTGACCGTATCCCCCGACTCGTACATGACGATATGCTCAGGGTTTTTGTAGTCAGTATGCACACGGTAATACTTATCTTTTGACTCTACGCCAACACCAAAGTGCTCTAGTCCATATAGGTGAGGCTTAACCGAACGTTCACCAAGCTTGCAGCCGCCCGCGTAGGGAATCTTGAATTCGGGTATCTCTGCTGCAAGCGACCCGATCATCATGAGGACGGAGCGAGTTTTACGAGCCGCTCGTGAGTTGATGTTCTCTATATCTAGCTTCGTAGGACGCTTGATTTGGAGGTCATTGCCATCCATCCAACGTACTTTCACGCCAATGCTTTCTAAAACCTCAATAATTCTGAAAACTTCTTCGATACGCGGGAACTTTTTGAAAGTCGTCGTGCCTTTATTCAATAGACTAGCGCACAATAAGGCTACAGCAGCATTTTTGCTTGTTTTTAAGGTGATTTCACCGCTTAATTCGCGACCTCCGTTCACCCGCAAATTAACACCCTGGTTGCCGACAGATACGAGTGGTTTTTGTAGGACATCACTAATACGAGCAAGCATATCGAGGCTTAGGTTTTGGCCGCCTTTTTCAATGCGGTTTACGGCAGATTGTGACGTTCCTAGTTTTTTTGCAAATTGCTCCTGTGTCATTCCGCGGAGCGTACGAATCTCGGTAATGAGCGCGCCGAGTCGCTGGTTAGATTCTTCCATATGTGTAAGTGATTATATCATATGCGGTATATTGTGTTTTTAACTGTAACGTACCGCTACAGGTGGGGTACAATAGAGCTATTATGATTTGAAAACCATATCGTTACTAATAGAAGAAATAAGCATAGAAGAGGGGAGAACGATATGTCGTATTTAGACAAACAAGATAAAAAAATTGCAGACTTAATCAAAAAAGAAGAAGCTCGTCAGGCAAATGGTCTTGAGATGATTCCCAGTGAAAACCACTCAAGCAAGGCGGTCCGTGAAGCGTCTGGCTCCATCCTGACAGACAAGTACTCAGAGGGTTATCCGGGAATGCGTTACTACGGAGGCTGCGAGTTTGTAGATAAGGTAGAAAATATTGCCCGCGATAGGGCCAAAGAGCTTTTTGGAGTTTCACATGCAAACGTGCAACCACACTCAGGTAGCCCGGCAAACCAGGCAATTTATTTTGCACTGGTTGATCCTGGCGACACGGTTATGGGTATGAGTCTTTATTTTGGCGGACACATGACGCACGGTCTGAAAGTCAACTTTTCGGGCACATACTACAATTCTGTGCAGTACACCACCGACAAAGATGGATTCATGGATTACGAGGCTATACATGCGCTCGCGAGCGAGCATAAACCAAAAATGATTATGGCGGGCACTACTGCTTATCCGCGTTTTATAGACTGGAAGAAACTGCGAGCTATTGCAGACGATGTTGGTGCATGGCTGGTTGCTGACATCTCGCACATAAGCGGACTCGTCGTTTCGGGAGATCATCCGAGCCCTGCTGGCATTGTTGATGTCATCATGACCACAACACACAAAACACTGAGAGGACCACGCGGAGCGATGATTCTGTGTAATGGGAACGAATCAAATCCACTTAAAAAGCCAGAGCGCACCAAAGAAAACCTACCAAGCCTGATAGACAGAGCGGTTATTCCAGGCCTGCAAGGGGGTCCACACAATCATCAAACGGCAGCTATTGCTGTTGCGCTTGGTGAGGCACTAACGCCCGAGTTCAAGGAATATGGTCATCAGATCGCAAAAAACGCAAAGGTTTTATCAGAGGAGCTCATGAAGCTCGGATTTAACTTAGTTACGGGCGGTACAGACAATCATTTAATGGTCGTCGATATGAATAATAAGAATATTAGCGGAAAAGAAGCTGAGAAGGCGTTAGGATTAGCAGGAATCACAGTAAATAAAAACACGGTTCCTTTTGATCCTCGGTCACCATTTGATCCTAGTGGTATTCGACTTGGCACGCCAGCGCTTACTACTCGCAGCATGAAAGAACCTGAAATGAAGCGAGTAGCTGCCTGGATAGACGAAGCAGTAAAAAACTATAAGGACGAGAAGTATCTACAAGGTCTTCATGCTGAAATAACCAAGTTCTCCCAGGATTTCCCACTCCCAAACTAGAGTTTTATCGGGTCGCCAAGTACAGTTTTTTCACCGATAAAATATACGTTAAAAACTGCTTTATCGCGTGCAAGAATTTCTCGAAATGATTGACTTACGTGCAAGTTAGCAGAAGCAATCCCTTCGCTCTTTACTCCAACCGTTTCTAGACCAAAATGATGACATAAGTACGAAGCTCGAGGCAGGTGTGTCTCCTCTGAAATAAGAATTACTTTATCAAGTTCAAAAATTTTCTGTGCTCGTTCACATGTTTCATAGGTGCTTCTGCCAGCGTAATCTTTCTGGAGTTGCTGAGTTGATACGCCGTTTTCAACAAGATACTTAAACATTGCATCTGGCTCGTTGTATGATTCGGTACGATTATCCCCAGATAAGATGACTTTGTTGACGAGTTTTTTGTCCAGGAGTTCTTTCGCAGTATCTAACCTATCCTCAAGTAGTTGGAGTGGTCCATCGTCACTGATGCCACCACCAAAAACAATAGCGATGTCGTAGTCTTTCGCTATTTCAACAAGATCCGCACTGTCAGTGCTGTAGATCTCAGAGCTACTCTTGCTTACCAGTAGATACGAAATTAAGGTAAAAATTACGGGGATAGCGACTATTGCGAGAATTACATAACGAATATCGGAAACCAGACTGAGTATCGTCCCCAAGGGGCTATTAACCAGATCTTTCATAATCTATTTAAAAGCTCCCAATATCCGAGCTTCTGGTTCTAGTCGAATCCCAAGTTTTTCATAGCACGTTTCTTGAATTTCCCTGACCGCATCGTAGATTGCTTGTGCAGTTGCGCCCGGTAGCGCTTCAATCTTTAACAAGTTCTTGTCGTTGAGTTTAACTCTACCATCCGCAAATATTTGTCCGCGTTTGAAACCTGCGGCTAGCATGACGTGTGCTGCCGATACTCGTGCTTCACTTCCGCCATGAATCTGATTCATTTTTCGTATTTGTTCAGCACTTACTCCTGATTCGTCAAATGCAATGATTGCATCGACTTGTTCTTTTGACACCGTAGGATTTCGAAAAAAGGAGCCAACCGTATGTGCTTCACCGCCATCGGGGTGCCATAGCGAGCCTGCTCGTTTTCGTGCTTCAATAATAACTTTTCGTCGGTCCTCAAGCGAGTCTATATTAAGTCTAAGTTCGCTAGCCACATCCAGAGCTTTTTGGTAGGTTAGTTCATCAGTTATTTTGGACGAGAGGCATAAACAGACACGTAGAATAATCCAGTTTTTCCCTTTATCTGTTTGAAAAACAGAAGATTTATAACTCCAGGAAAGATCGTTCCGGTGTAATTTCTTAACTTGTGAAGCATTGCGATCCCAGATCTCAATCCATTCAACAACCGATCCCAACGACTGACCATATGCTGCGATGTTAACAAAAGTTGAGCCACCGACACTTCCAGGCACTTCACTTGTCAGTTCAATGCCCCAAAGGCCATGTTCTATAGCCGCTTTTACGACATCGTCCCACCATGCTCCGGCATCCGCAGTGATGAATGTCCTATCAACCGTAATATCACCACCCCTAACGCAAATAGTCATGCCAGGCAAACCATGGTCTGAAATAAGGCAGTTGCTACCATAACCTAAAACCCAAAGAGGTGTAGAGGGTAGCGTGCACTTCAAGGCTTCAGTTAGGTCTTCAGCGTTGTTAACGAGTGAAAAATGCTCAGCCAGACCACCAACGCCAAAAGAGGTGTAGTCCGAAAGAGGCACGTTATCTTGGATGTTCATGTAGCCCCAGTATACAACGCCTGGTAAAAACAGCTTAGATTTCGTATACTATACCCCATATGAGCGACAAATCATCCCATCCATTTTCTGCTTTTGGTGCGGCTTTAAAAAAACTACGTGAAACGCATGCTAAATCGCAGGCTGAACTTTCGGGTGCCGTAGAGGTTGATTTAGAAAGTCTTCAAGACTATGAAGTAGGCAAAAGTAGGCCAAGTGAGGATATTCTGCTTCTCATCATCCAGCATTTTGATTTGCAAGAAACCGAGGCGAAAAAACTATGGGATCTCGCTGGTTACAAGGAGGGGTTCGGCGAAGAGCAGTACTTTGTGAACGACGATAGTGGCGATCCAAAAACAACAAAAACAGTTATGATTTCAGAACAAGACGTACGGATTGTCTATACCGATATGGTACAAGTCATGGTTAATAATTTTGGAGTAATCGTGACATTTCTTCAGGGCGCAGGACCAAATAATCAGCCGCTCGCTGTTTCGCGTGTGGGTATGAGTAAGGAACACGCGCGTAGTGTGCTCGAAGTGCTTAAAAAAACACTCGAGCAGTCGGACGATTTACAAGAAAAATCGCAAAAACATTTGCCTGAATCACTGGGCAAACAGGAGTAGTAACTAGACCAACTATGGACTTCAATATTAATCCCGGTTTCGCAGGATTCTTGTTTGTCGAATGGGTAATCCGTTTGATCATGCTTGCTTTTGTACCGAGACACCGCAAGCCTTCAAGCGCAAACGCCTGGTTGTTACTCATCATGATAACACCAACCATTGGAGTTTTATTGTTCTATATGTTTGGCAATCCAAAACTGCCAAAAGTTAGACGTGCACGTAGGCGTGATGTTGATAACATGACCGCGCGAGAGATTTTAGAGCTGCGAGACTCTCACCCTGAACTCTTTCCGATTCTTGAAAATGCAGATAGGCGTACGCTTGCTCGTCTTGCGACCGTACTTGGGGGCATGCCACCCATGCAAGGTAATCATATAGAAGTGCTTACGAACTATGACGATTCACTGGAGGAGCTGCGGAAAGAGATTAAAAAAGCCAAAGAGTATATTCATATCGAATACTTTATTGTGGCTCACGACTCTGCCACCGAGAGTATCTTTAAGGAGCTTGAAAAAGCAGTACAACGCGGAGTCAAAGTTCGGTTTCTCTACGATGAGGTAGTCTCTCGTCGCTATCCAAGGCATCGCAGTTTGCGCAAAGAGCTATCCCGTATAGGAGTTGAACATCATGCTATGTTGCCGTTAAATCTTATACCAGGAAAAAACTTTACGCGACCAGACCTGCGTAATCATAGAAAGATTGTCGTGATAGATGGACGGGTTGCTTTTAGCGGCTCGCAGAATCTCATTCACCGAAATTATCATAGGCGTGACGACATTATCTACGAGGAAGCCGTCATGAGGGTTCGCGGGCCAATCGTCTGGCAGTTCAACAATATTTTTAGAGCTGATTGGTATGCCGAGACGAAGCAGCCACTTCTTGATCTCGTTGAAGATGCTGATATGCCACAGGCAGCAGGGGAAGTTATAGCGCAGGTTCTGCCGAGTGGCCCTGCACACGATCACGACAACAATCTAAAGTTTTATACAAGCATGGTTCATGCGGCTAAAAAAAGGGTCGGCATAGTGGTGCCGTATTTTATTCCTGATGAATCATTTCTAGACGCACTGACCGCAGCAGCACAGCGTGGCGTTGAAGTCACAATGATTAACTCAGAAGCGATTGATAAAATTCTTGCTGGTCACGCGCAGCGATCCTACTACGACGAATTACTGGAGGCCGGCATAAAGGTCTATCTTTACAAGAAACCAGTGTTTTTGCACACCAAGCAAGTTCTCATTGACGATGATGTGGCAATTTTGGGATCAAGTAACCTAGATATTCGTTCGTTTGAACTCGATTTAGAAGTCACTACGGTGTTGTACGACAAAAACGCAGTGAGCGAATTGGAAAAAATCGAACGATCATATTTGAAAAAGTCTAAGAAAATTACGCACACGCTCTGGCAAAAACGGCCGCTTCGTCTCAAGATGCTCGAAAGTATCGCGCGGCTAACGGCGGCGTTGCAATGATTAAAACAATTGCCGAAGCCGAGCAGTTCCTCGCACGTTTTTATCCAAAAGCTCAAACCACAACGGGTAAGAATGTGACAGTTGAGCGTATGTGGCCGTTGCTTGAAAAAGTAGGTAATCCACAAGATAGACTAAAAGTTGTACATATTGCCGGTACGAGTGGAAAGACTTCAACCACATATTTTGTTGCTTCGTTATTACATCAAGCAGGTGCGCGTGTTGGCGCGACGGTATCCCCGCATGTGAGCTCCCTAACAGAACGGCTTCAGCTGGACGGTCATCCCGTATCTGAACAGGAATTCTGTAACTACTTTAATCAATTTATAGATGAGATTGGCGAGGATCCTGATGCAAGCTACTTTGAGTTTTTGATTACTTTTGTCCTCTGGGTTTTCGCTAAAGAGCGTGTTGACTATGCAGTTATTGAAACGGGGCTTGGCGGCTTGCATGATGGCACTAATGTCTGTAGGCGTAAAGATAAAGTATGCATAATCACGGACATCGGGTTTGATCATCAGCATATTCTCGGTAACACGCTTTCAGAAATAGCCGGACAGAAAATTGGAATAGTACATCCTGAAAATCATATATTTACCTATCATCAAAAAGAGGAGATCAGCTCTCAGTTTAAAAAGCATGTAGAAAAAGTTGGAGCGGTGTTGCATGAATTGGAACAAGGCGACAGCATAGTAACCTCTAAACTAGTCGAGTTTCAGAAAAGAAACTGGCAGTTAGCGTATAGAACATATACGTTTATAGCTGAACGCGACTCCCTTGTAAACCTTACGGAGCACCAATTAGTAGCATCGCAGATTCTTGTACCAGGACGAATGCAAACGATCATTACCGATAGTCGAATCTTTGTTCTGGATGGCGCTCATAACACACAAAAAATGCAAATGTTTGTGGAAAGTTTTCGTAAAAAATATCCTGGAGCAAAGGTTCCGGTACTTCTCGCCGTTAAAGAGGGAAAGGACTATAAAAAAAAAAAAAAAATATTGAAGCCAGTGATGTCGCAAGCTCTCTGTGCCGGCTTCGAGCGACTACAGGACATGCCACATCACTCAGTCAACCCCGAGCTTCTAGTAGCAGCGTGCAAGAATCTGGGAGTAGATGCTGTTAAGTATGGGACTGTTGAGCGTGCCGTTTCCAAACTCATAGAACTAAAAGAGCCGCTCAACATTGTGACCGGCTCATTTTACGTTCTTGGCGATGTATTGAAGCTACTGCATGCGTAGTGCAGATTTTCGTTTTTTGTATAGCTCTAACAATGCACCTAGGACCACAAGGCCTATTCCCCAGGAAATTGCTTGAGTAATGAGTTGCTTGATAATGTAGTTCGCGCCAAACTGTTCCTTAGTACTTTCTTTAACTGTTTTATTTAGGTCGTTTCTGAAGTCTTGAACACTCTGGGCGTTATTGAAGTTATATTCAACCGAAACATTCGAACCGGTAGAGGTTTCTACCTTGAACGGTGAACTTAAAATACCACCAACAATACTGCCACCGATTGAAAGGACAATAGCGATCAACCAGGCTACAAAAAGGGTTCCGTAAATTCCGTCTGTAAGTTTTTGGGATGTCGTGAATCTTTCCATGAAGCCCATCTCCTTAGTCTCTACTATGAGAAACTGTACAAAAGCGTAGCGGAATAATGCAATTACGATGGCGACGATTGACGCAAGGCCAATCAGGATGCCAATTGGTCCGAGCAGGGCTGCAACGATGCCAGCCACTACAAAAATTCCTACGACAAAGGCTCCATAGCCAAGGGCTCGAGGAATGAACGACACTGCCTCATTAACAACTTCTGAGGTCTTAACTTCCTTGCCTTCGCTAACTCTTTTAAGCGCAACTACTTGCAGTAGACCTACGAACACTCCAGCTAGAATGCCAACAATTCCTGCTATTGAGCTACTGACAACAACACTGCTGACGTCGTCTACAAAATTATTAACAATTGCAAAAACAACTAATGCAGAGACTGCTACGTTAACAACAACACCGATCAGTGTTACGGTTGCAAGTTCCTTCGCGTGTTTCTTGACAACTTCCCATGATTTTTTATACAACTCGCCAACGCTATAGTTTGGCTTCATAGTATTTTCATTTGATTCCACTATTAGTAACCTCCGTTTCAAATATCAGTGTATTCTCAAGTTCGCCTGTTCGCAAGTAGGATAGTTATCCACAAGATGCGTGTATACCAAGTTCGACATGGATGTACGGAAAGGGGATACTAAAAGTAGATGCAGGGTTTAGAAAGTTTTTACGACGAGTACGTAGAGAAAGTGTATAAATATTTCTATATTTACTGTCTCAATCGTCATGTAGCCGAAGACCTCACATCACATACATTTATTTCGTTTATCGACAAAGTTTCGGAAAACAATGTTGCTGATCGAAAAAAATATCTATACGCGATTATGCGAAACGTCTGGGCCGACCACCTACGGTCAAAGTATAAAGAAGCTGTCGAATCACTCGAGTCTATCGAAGATTTTGAACTCCATGCGGTTAGAACTGTTGAGGAGTTTGAATCGAAAGATACAAAAGAACGACTTCGGGTTTATTTGGAGCGATTGCCGGAAAAACAAAGGCAAATTGCTGAAATGCGTTTTTTACGTGACATGTCTCCAAATGAAATTGCTGCGGAAATTGGGAAGGATAAAAAATACGTGAAAACGACCCAGTACCGGGCGGTGAAGAATTTGCGAGCGATGGTGGAACAGCCCGAATTAGGAGGAATGTTGTCATGAAAAAGCAAGAGCGTTTTATTTATGATGCACTTAACGATAAAAACCTCACAATTAGTCGATCATTTAAAAATCAGTTAAGAAATCAATTATTTGCCGCTAAGGAGGGCACAGACATGGCTAAGGATCACAAACAATTAACATTTTCACAACTTTTTAGGCAACGGAAAGTGGCATACGCAGGAGGCTTTGCTCTTTTACTGGTCGTTGCAACAACTGCCTATGCACTTGATAATAGAAACCAGAGTCTCGCTCGTCAAAATATAATAGAAGACACGGTTGAGATCCCGCAAAACCTTGACGGACTACTTGGAATTGACGAAATGAGGACTTTAGCGCAGAACGATGCACCGGACGGCTCTACGATAGTCGGTGTCGAAGTTGAAAACGAACACGGGAAAGTTTTGTATAAGGTCAAATTTAGTGATGGCTCATTCCGACTGTATGATGCTGTTACAGGGCTCGCTTTTATTGATACAACTGAAGGTGTCGAGACTTCAGAGTCTGTACCAGCTGGCTTTGTGGCTGGGATAACTGTCCAGCAGGCTCGCGATACAGCAGCTGCTCAGCGCCCAGGCAAGACAATCACAAAGATCGAACTTGAAGTAGAAAACGGAGTGGTCGTGTACAGTGTCCGATTCGCTGACGGAGGACGTGTTGATGTCAATGCGACGGATAGTTCAGTCGTTCGTGTTCGTGGTGCCGACGGTGAGAAAGTATCCGGTTCCGACGATGATTCTTCAGACGATTCATCAAATGACGATAGTTCTAGTCACGACAGTGACGATGATAACGGTTCCGATGATAGTGATGATAATTCGGGTTCAGGCAGTGGTAACTCAGGATCTGGATCAAATCACAGCGAAGACGACTAATAACTAAAAATTCGCTAACTGAAGGAGCTTCAAAAATTCGAAGCTCCTTTTTATCTTTTACAGGTGTGACAGTCGGTCTCTGCTTGTTCGCTACTACGCCAGATAGTGAGTGCGCGCAGCGGGCCAAGAACGTCGCTGTACCCAACAAAATCAGCTACTCTACGCACAAGAGCAATAATCGGTCCGTGCAACACCAGTTTTTTGTATTGTAGTATAGCTGTAGATGCGATGGGAACAATCTGTACTGGGCTTCTTTCAATGTACCTTTTGGAGTGCTTCTTTTTAAGTCTGCGCTTTAGATCTTTGTAGATATAGTTTGCGTGCCATACTGCAGTGAGCGCAAGCCCGCTAAATGGCGTATCGGCATTATCACCCGCGACATATAGTCGGGGGAGGGCACGTAGGTGTTTGTCAACACGTACTTTCCCGCGTTGGTTAAACATAAAATGCTTACTGTTTTCTGAGTAGAATGGGTTTACTGCAGCTCCTGCAGTCCAGATAACATTCTCAGTTTTTATTTGTCCTGCTGATGTTTTTAGGCTTCTTCCAGTTTCTTGCGTTACTTTGGTGTCAGTGAGCACTTGTACGCCGAGTTTCTTAAGTTTCTTGTGAGCAATTTTAGATGCGCGTGGCGACATAGTCGGCAATACTCGTGGCCCTGCTTCTATGAGATAGATATCTACACGAAGTCGCTTCAGTCTGTGTCGCTTCATAACACGCTGCAGGTATTTTCCGAGCATAGAAGCAACTTCAACCCCTGTTGGTCCCGCGCCGATGACGACGTAATTGTGCTGAGTGTCCCCGGAGTGAGCAATGTTATCGTGTATGTGTTCTTTGAGTTCGTTAATCTCGCTTGGAGATTTAATGCCAAACGCATGCTCGCCAATACCGTCAATATTAAAAAATGTTGTTACTGATCCAAGTGCGCAGACCGCATAGTCATACGTAATTGTTTGGCCGTCTTCTAGTTTGAATCTTTTGGTTTTTGGATCAATCTTGTTAATCTTGCCGTACAGCAAGTTGACGTTAACTGCGTCAAGAAACATCCACTCAAGCGGAATACGCGCAATACCCATTTTAAATCCCGTAGCGGCTCGATAGAGTGCTGGGCTGTACCGGAAATTCTCTCCGTCGTTGATAAGTGTGACCGCAATGTC
>JAGQNQ010000033.1 GCA_020428015.1 Candidatus Saccharimonadota bacterium
CCAAGAACTGAATTAAAAAAAAGTTATATCGCTATCGTTAAGCACTTGTGTGAAGTTATGCAATGCTTTCCGTGCATTTTTGCCCAGTTGCATATCCTGAGCTCTGTCGGCAACGTCATGAAAAAGCGCAACATCAAATAAAAACGGATTGACATCGCCACCCAGAAAGTCCTTCATCAGGTCACGGACATGCACTGGATGCATAAAATCACGCTTTTCTTCAGATCCCGCATATACAGAAAGAACATTCTCTGCTAGAGCAGTTCTACCTCTTGTGTAAGCATATTCTGCTAGCATTTCAGGGCTACCCTGGCCAGGAGAAAAGGGTACATCGCTCATATAAGTATATTATATCACGCTTTAGCTTATTATGTCAAGTTTGTGGTGTTAGCGTTTTTCGTACTGTATCTGCTGGGATTCCGCAGCTATGTGCGTACGCAAATTGGACATTGGTTAGAACTTCGTCAGATGCCGGTAGGTTGCCCAGATCAACTGCCTGTGAAATTTGATCCAGTTTATATGGGATAAGCTCTACGCCAAACTCATCGTAAAGTGATGTCCAGGCAAAAAGCGCTAATGGAAACGGTGCGCTATAGTTAAAACTTCCCTCGACAAACGGAGATTTTTTCCGGAAGTCTACATTTCCAGACAAACGCCATTGTCCATATCCGTCAAACACACCGAACCTTTGAACTGGACGACCGATGAATCTCTCAAAAGCGCCTGCGTAAACGGATGCGCCAGCAGGGAGTAGGTGCATTGCCGCCTCTCCGTAGTGTTGCATGATTTTTGCTCCTAATTCATTGCCTAATCCTCTATGAAAAGTTTCACTGACCACGAGATCTGCTTCTTTAACGGGAACATCAAGCGCATTATCCGCTACCACTTCTATCAAATCTTCAAACCCGCAAAGCTCAATTACCCTACGAGCACACTCGGCAGCTACTTCATTTATTTCGTAGGCAACAATTCGTTCTGTTTTTTGTTGAAAAACAGCCGTTGCAATTGCTAAAAGTGCAGAAGATCCAGTACCGATATCAATCGCTCTACGCACATTCGGGGTCCTTCGGATTGCTTGAAGAAAGCCATATACTCTGTGCTCGCCAGCCAGAAGACCTGCTGAATCCATAGCTGAAAAATAACCCGTAGGAAGTGATCCTTCATCAGCGCGCCTTTTGTCAGCTTCTCTGTGTTCATCGCCTTCTATAGACCCAACAACTTCTCTGACGAGCCCTTCAAATCGTGTCGCCGGCATATTGTTGTCAAGTTGTGCCATACCGTTGAAAAGATTAGTGGCATTTTCTCGGCGTGCCCTGGTACCAAGGCGCTCTATATCATCAATAGAAAAAAGTGTGTTACTCACAAAAAACTCTTAATTAAGAATATACTTTACCATAATTACCAATACTTTACTAGTTTTATACTACTTGACACCAGGGATTCCTGGGTGTAAGCTCTCTTTTGTATGTTTCAATCCATAGCTACACATTACACATTCGCGAACCTCGTCATTCTCGACCGAGGCTGTGTTGCATATGGATCGGAGCTTTCAAAAATTTAAAACCCGCAACCCAGCCAATCACACATGAAGCGCTTCGATCCAAAAAATCGAAGTTTTTTAATTTAGAGGAGAAAAAGATATGTCAACTGTACACTTTGAAACGGCTCAACCGGGAGGAGAAACCGTAGAGAGAAGAGGAGTTTTTGAAACATTTAGACAATGGGTTGTTGGAGTTGCTCAAAGAGAGCCGGTTCCGAACTACGGATTTGGTGGTCCAAAAGAAACACCATTCGCAAATAGCATACCCACACCCGACAATGCTGAGCGGAGGTTACCCCTCGCAAGCTGACGAAGATTCACATTTAACAGCGCGACAGATTGCAAACGCCGTTTTCAGTAGCTATGACGGTACTGTAGCCAATGGTTCAACCACGGGAAGTTTACGAGAGGTAGCTTAACATGGCTAACGGAATACACAGAACCCACGCTACTGGCATGGACGGGCAACACCAATCCAGAATCATTGATGCAGCTACAGGTAATCTTGAGTATATGGATAGAGACCATGCACTCGATTTTACATGGCGTGCCGTGAGAGGGACGCGATACGCGGTAAGAAAACAGGCAGCAGGTGCTATCGCAATGTTTTTGCGGAACGGCGGAGAACTGCCACTACCAACACTTCCTGGATTTGAAAATAATTGATTTCTATCTGTTAATCTGCTATTATCTACCTGTTACCGAAGACAGTAGCGGGGAAACCTTAATCAGCTACCGAGGCAATAAATTATTTTTTATTGTTTACGAGCACTAAAACGCTACTTCGGATCGAAGTAGTTTTTTAATTCTCGGTAACAAATCATCGTGGAGCTCTAGCTTTGCACTTAACATTTAGAGTTTATCGTTACATTTGATTAGTTAGATTTGAAAAATATTCGAACCTAACGTATTGATAAATACGTTTTGTGAGAAATTTTTCAAAGATGATAAGCAAATTAACCATAAGACTAAATTTAGGTGCAAAGGTAGCGCAAGGTCGATCAATCGATGAAAAACTAATGACCAAAGAAAGGCGTTTCGCTAAATATTTCACCCAAAAAAGGGAAAAAGAGCAGCCCAAGTGTCGGATTCATTCCGCACATGGCTGAGTCGAGAAAAAACCGTAGGTTTTGTCTTGAATAGCGAAGCGGAAGATATATGGCATTAACCAAAGATAAGAAGAACGAGATTGTCAAAGAACTTGCTGATTTATTGGCAGGGTCTAAGATGACAGTCGTCGTGAAATACGAAGGAACAACTGTAGCAGCGATGCAGGAACTTCGCCGAAAGGCAGAAGAAAACGGCACGACTGTGAAAGTTGTCAAGAACCGATTGGTTCAAAAAGCTTTCGAAGCAACCAGTTCTCACAAAGATAGCGACACTAGCAACCTGCAAGGTATGTTGATGTACGCTTTCAATGCGAACGACGAGGTCGCACCAGCTCAAGTCATTCATGAAATGGCGAAGAGCGAATCACAGCTAGAATTCATCGGTGCATTTGATGCGACCGGCAAAGTTCTAACTGGTGAAGAAGTAAAAGCATTAGCTCAGCTTCCATCACGCGAGGTGATGATTGCAACCGTAATCAACACCTTGAAGTCCCCGGTCAACAACGTAACTGGTGCACTTCGTGGCAACTTACATGGGTTGCTTGATGCAGTAGCCGCTAAAGCGGCATAATTTGCGAATAAATTCGCATACCTGATATTTGATACCTGAGAGCTGCAAGATCGGCGTCCTCAATTATCAAACATCAACTATCAACTATTATTTCGACGAAGGAGAAATATAATGGCAGATGCAAAGAAGCTCGCTGAAGAGCTAACAAAACTAACTGTTCTAGAAGTAAAAGAACTTCAGGATATTCTAAAAGACGAGTACGGTATTGAGCCTGCTGCAGCAGCTGTTGCAGTTGCTGGACCTGCTGCTGGCGGTGACGCTGGTGCAGCTGAAGAAGCAAAGAGCGAATACGATGTTGTCCTTAAGGACGCAGGTGCTCAAAAAGTTGCAGTTATCAAGGCTGTTAAAGACGTAACTGGTCTTGGCCTAGGTGAAGCAAAGGCTATCGTTGACGGTGCTCCAAAGACTGTTTTGGAAAAAGCAGCTAAGGAAGATGCTGAAAACGCAAAGAAAGTACTTGAAGATGCAGGTGCAACTGTAGAACTCGCGTAATTTAGAGAGTCTACAGAGTTTAAAGAGTCAGAAGTATTTACTTTTGGCTCTTTTTATGTTATCATTAATTTATATGGTGGATGTAGTAAATTCTCCTGTTCATTTTCCAAGCACTACGGGCGATATGGTCAGTTTGCTTGGTGGCAGGTTCCAGTTTTCAACGGCTGAAGAGCTAGTGCTCGTTAATGGTCAAGAAGTGCCATTCGGTACACGACCTTGGACTATATTGCGAGGACTAGCGATGCCTGTTGGAGCTTATGTTTCGCGACCAGAATTATTCGAACGCGTATGGGGCGAGCATTACACCGACAAAGATTATAAGCGTATCAAGATAGCATTGAGCAAGACAAGGGATAGACTAGATGAAAATTTAGGGTTGGGCATCGGCAGGAATTTGATCATTACCTCTAGCAAAAGTTCCTACGCACTGTATGATCCAGCACAATACTCAATCAGTAAGTAACTATAGCCTCCATTAATTACTGTTTTTGTTTATTTTAAATTTATCTGCTACATTTCATTGAAATGAGAGCAGAACTTGAACGGCTTGATTGCGGTATGGAAGCGATGTTCTTGCAGCATAGGCCTCAGTCACAAGGTACATCTGCGAGACTGATGTTCAAAACCGGTGCACTGCAAGAAGGCCCACAAGACGTACCGGGAACTGCCCATTTTCTAGAGCATGTTGCAGTGCTCACCGGTACCACTTCATATCCAACAGCTCAAAAATTGCTGAACGCGATGGACAGATATGACACCAAGATGTTGGCGTATACAGATTGGACATCGACTTGGATTGAAGTCAATGGCCTTGAAGCTGAATTTGTTATAGCACTATGTATGGAGATGGGATTCGCACCACTTCTTGGCGAAGCAGCAGTAGAGCAAGACAGAACGGCCATCATGGAAGAGGCTCGTGGCTACCTGCATAGCCCATCTTCGGTGATGCTTGACTCAATTTACAAATTATTCGTTGGCGATCATCGTTCAAGAAGCGTGACTGGTAGTATCGATGATATTAAGTCTATGACTCCTGAAGGAATTGCGGCGTTTCATGCGACACATTGGACACCGCGAAATGCACGGCTTCATGTGGTCTCACACGAACCTCTAACGAAGCTACGACGCTACGCAAACCGTACTGCAGCGGCTTTAGGATTGGTGGATAGGGTAGTTACCGAGCCAAAACATCTTTCACTCCCGTGGCTTACTGGCGATAGTGATGTCATAGTAGAACATTCATTCGTACAAGACCAGCAAGCAGAAGTTTTCGTCGCATACCCACTCGCAAACCCACAAACAATGGACGAAAATGTCCTAGATGTAGCAGCGACAGATTTGTTAAGAGAAGCATTATGGAGAGAGATGCGCATTGGCAAGAACGTAACGTACCATGCGTATGCTGGCAACGAATCCATTTCTAATGCATCGCACGGCGCAAAAGAAACTTATAATGCTATTTGCTTGACAGGTGCAATAGCCCCCGAAAGGATAGATCAATTCCTTGAAGGCATAGACAGGCTGGTTGAACGTCTGCCCTCTTTAAAACTACTTGCAGGTAATGTGAAAAGAGAGTATCTATACTGGCTAGCAGGAAAAAGTCTTCTCACGCGATCTGAGCTTGCAGACGACTTACTCAATGCAGATCAAATCGGCTATCAGAAACTTTATGATCCAGACCTCGAAGAAAAGATTATTAGAAAACTGCGCATCATAGACATTCTGAAACGCGCACAAGAAATGTTAATGGGAAATCGTATCGTTCATATTGCAGGTCCCTCTTTGAGTGGTATTAAAGGTATCGACGTTGTGGCAGCAACAAGACGTTAAAGCAGAAAAAATATATTTTTATCCACAGGTTTTGATTAAAATTAAACTTGATTCTTTGACTTGTCGTGTGAATCGTGGTAGTTTGAAGTAGAGTATTTATATTTAAAAGAGAGACAAAAGTTTTAAATCCAAGAGAGGGCAGTGCGAGATGCCAGATCTACCAGACAAACAAGCAAAGAGATTAAAGGCATTAATTGAAGAGGCTGAAACATCGTTAGCTGCTGCTAAGGAGTTGTTGATTAGTCTATTTGGTGACGACCCCGTTGCGACGAAACTAACCAAAGAAGAAAATATCGGCAAAGTCGTCGAAGGTGTATTCGACGGCCAAAACATGGTTGGCGGCGACGGCAAAATGTACCCCGTACCTGCTAACTACGCCAGCAAGTCCAAGTTAGTTCAGGGCGACATTTTGAAACTTACCATCGCCGAGGATGGTTCGTTTATGTACAAGCAGATTGGTCCAATACCCCGTAAGCAGCTCGTAGGAGCGTTGGTACAGCGTGAGGGGCACTACTACGTTGAGGTCGGGAAGAAGGAATATCGCGTATTACTTGCAAGTGTAACCTACTTTAAAGCGAAGCCAGGAGACCAGGTCAGTATCAACGTTCCTGAGGATGATTCAGTTGATGCAGAATGGGCAGCACTAGAAGCAGCGCTATAAATTTAATGTCTAACAGGTTCGACAGTTTTGAGGGTAAGGACAGGGGTGAAGTATTACTAATTCACGGTCTTGGTAGTTGGAAATCAAGACTTGCTATACGTGGGGTTGTTAGTGCGCTTAATTTACGCATCGACAAACCAAAAATCCATTTCTTTAACCCTAAGTGGCAAACATCAGAGTTGCCTCAAGATAAAATAAATAGACTTGTTAAATTTTGGAAAAGTGAAAGAAAACCATCAATAGTTATAGGAATTAGCGCAGGCGCAAACCTTGCTCGATATTTAGCACTAAAAAACCCTGATGATGATATCACAGAAGTTCATTTGTTTGCTGGCTACACAAGCAACGGTAACTCCATATACCAAAGACACCGAGAGGAAGCACCTGCCTTTCCTGGAGTTTGTAGTATAGTGCACGATCAACTTAGAAGTAAGATAGAGGATCAAACTAAAATTACACAATACGTACCTACTGTTGATGGGAATTATTCCGATGACATAATTTCTGAGCCTGATATGGTTTTGGAGGGCGCAACAACTGTTCTTGTGCCGATGAATGGTCACAGTGCATCAATAAGGCGTTGTTTGTTGCACGAACTTGCACAAATTGCTTCATAAAATAGTATTAAACAATAATAACTAGAATATAGCTCTTAAAATCTATATTCTATACCTAATGGCAAAATTATACTTTCGATACGGGGCGATGAATAGCGGTAAGAGTACTGCTGTTCTTCAAGTTGCGCATAACTATGAAGAGCGTGGGATGAAAGTGTTGATTATGAAACCTGCTGTTGACACCAAAGGTGACAACAAAATAGATACACGTATTGGGGTAACAAGAGAAGTTGATGTACTTCTAAAACCTAGCGAAAGAGTTCACAGTTTCTTGACAGACAAAATTGACTGCATCATAACAGATGAGGCGCAGTTTTTTACACCAGAACAAATTGATGAACTTTTTGAGATAGCCGTCAACGAAGACATACCTGTTATTTGCTACGGTATCAGGACTGATTTTCAGCGTAATATGTTCCTGGGAAGTAAAAGACTATTTGAGTTAGCTCACTCTCTTGAGGAGCTTAAAACTATTTGTAGGTGCGGCAAAAAGGCTATATTTAATGGACGAAAAGTTAATAGTAAATTTGTATTTGAAGGCTCGCAAGTAGCAATAGACGGAACAGACGAAGTCACTTACGAATCTCTATGTGGCAAATGCTACTTAAATGAGTCTTCTTAAAATTTAATAATTTTTTTATAGAACAGGAACCGGCACATTTTGCTTTACCCCATATTTATGTTATAATTGTCATCAATGAGCGATATGCAACTGGTTATTGAACAGCTTAGTAGTGGTGCCGCATTTTTTAGAGACCTAGAACCAGAATCACAGATTGATTTTCTAACTAAGGTCAAATTAGAATACGATTCTAATCCGGAGATACCACTGTCAGGAGAAGCAACCCAGGCATTGATATTGAGTACCTTGGGTTTACTAAGAGCAGGAGTCCGACACACAACACCAACACATCTTGATCGTGAAGATTTGTACACATATGAAGATGCTATGCATGACACAGTAGCGACAATGGGTTCAGGTTGGTTAACGTTTGTTGATCCAAATATTTCGTTTGGCACATACTTCCGACAACGTGCTCTTGCTGTAGCCAGAACAAAATTGCAAAGAGAAGGCCAGAATGGACTACGCTACCCTTCAAATTTGAATGTCGGAAAGATCGTTAGAAACGTATATGACATCTTAGAAGAAAAAAAATTAAAGCTGCCCGACAGCGAAACTTTTAGGGATGCAGTAGCCAACTCTGGTTCATCAAATACCGTGATCGGTCGGAATCCATTAGAAATAGGGCGAGCGGTATTCTTCTTTCGGACTATTGATACACTGCCTAGCGACAAACCTTCGGACGATCAAGAGTGGGAGAAAAGACTAGAGGTCGAGTCGGATGTAGATGACGATGAATGGCTACCTGTAGCCGACTCTACAGATGAACAGGAGTCTAGACGTATAGAAGATCTTATTGATGAAATGAGCGACAATTCCGAAGCTAAGAATCTGGTTTCTCAACTTCCATGGGACGTACTTACTGACCGAGAAAAAGCAATAATTTATTTTAGATTTGGTTTTAATGGAGGGACACCTCATAACATCAGAAAAACTGGCGAAAAGTTCAGATTACATCATACACGAATACGCCAGATACTAGATGAGGTTATTTCTGCTCTATTAGATCCTAGTGACAGAAGAGAGCAAGCCTTAGAGCGTACTAGATTCCCATTGCTTGTGGAGCAATATGCAGATCTAGTCAATGTGCCTGTTACTGAAATTCCTAGAATGCTTGAAGTAAATCCTTCATTATTTAAAGCTTGGATAAATGGCTCTAGAAACACTGGTGTTAGCTTTAGAAATGCATATTGTTCACTAATAACCCGCATCAAAGAATTTGAAAAAGTCTCTTAATAAATAATACTGTTGTTTTCTTAACAAGAATTACAACTATCTCAATAAGTTATACTTACTACCACATGGGAAAAGCGCTTTATCGGAAGTATAGACCGAAAAAACTTGACGATGTCGTAGGACAAGAACACATCACGACCACACTTAATAATGCTTTGAAAAAAGGCGCGATTAGCCATGCGTACCTTTTCACCGGACCTCGGGGTGTTGGAAAAACTTCCATCGCGCGAATACTCGCTCATACTATCAATGATATTGACTATCAGGATGAATCGATACATTTGGACATTATAGAAATTGACGCAGCGAGTAACAGGCGAATTGACGAAATTAGGGACCTTCGTGACAAAGTACATATTGCGCCGGCCAGCGCAAAGTATAAAGTCTATATCATCGACGAAGTGCATATGTTGACGCGCGAAGCATTCAATGCGCTGTTGAAAACGCTGGAGGAGCCACCTGAACACGCGGTGTTTATCCTTGCAACAACAGAGGCTCACAAAGTACCAGAAACAATTATCAGCCGAACTCAGCGCTTTACGTTCAAACCGATTGAACAGTCAAAAGCGGTCTCGCACATTGAGTCAATCGCAAAAAAGGAAGGCTTGAAAATTGATAGAGATGCTCTGGGATTACTGGCAGAACATGGTCAGGGAAGTTTTAGAGACAGCATTAGTATGCTTGATCAGTTAGCTGGATTAGCAAAAGATAATGTAACCATTGATGATGTACGCATGTTGCTTGGAGTGCCAGCAGGTGAGCTGATCGAAAAGATTATTGAAACTGTTGCAAACAACGACACACAAGCATTGTTCAAAAACATTCAATCATTACGTGAGCAGGGTATAGATTCTGGCAGAGCAGCGTTAGCCGTCAGCGAGCTCTTGCGAAACCAGTTGATGAACTCCGAGCTACGTATATCACGAGAAAAAACCCTCTCGCTCCTGAAACAGCTTTTGACGCTCACGACTTCATCGAATGATTTTTTGGGTTTGGAGCTTGCACTGCTTGAAGTAATGAGCTCAGAAACAGCATCAACAAAAGAACTAACAAAACCAGTCCAAAACACTCCAGCTCCTAGGACAAAAGACGAGGCTGTCAAAAATAAATCGGAACCTGTCATAGAAAAAACACCATCAAAAAATAATGTTAATGATGAGACGAACGAGGATAAAAAAGAAGAGCAGCAAAAAGAGGCAAAGACACCCAAGATACAGGTAGAATTCAATAACGATACGTGGACTGAGCTCTTAAACGACCTGAAGAAAAAGCACAATACGCTGTATGGAGTCTTGCGCATGGCAACACCGGAACAAGATCAAAAGACAATTATTCTATCGTTTGGTTTTGATTTTCATAAAAAACAAGTCGACAATCCGAAAAACGTATCAATCATTCGTGACTACCTACGGGATTACTTTGGCGTACATGATTATTCCACAAAAGTCTCTAAAAACTTGTCGAAAACTCCCGAGCCTTCCACACCTACTCCACAGAAATCAGAATCTGTGGATGCAGTTGCGAACGTAAGCAATATATTTGGCTCTGCTGAACTGCTAGACTAAAGGTATGGATGAGGGAAATAGAGAGCAGCCGCAGTCAGTAGATGTTGAGGCGAGTTTGCTTGGGAGCATACTGATTGATCCGGATGCGATCGTGAAAGTCGCAGATACAGTTCGTTCTATTGATTTCTATGACGATCGACATCGGCTTATTTATGAAGCATGCGTGCGTCTTTATGAACAAGGCTCACCAATTGATGTCATAACGCTTAGTGAAGAGCTGAAAAAAGAAGGTGCTTTGAACGAGGTCGGCGGCCCTGCATACCTCACTCAACTAACAAACACCGTTCCAACCGCAACCCACGCAGAACAGTACGCAAGCATCATTGCGACAAAATCTATTCGTCGTCGACTCATCGCAGCCAGCAATGAGATAGCACAGATTGGGTTTGATGAAAAGCGCAGTATTGCTGAGTTAGTGGAGGAAGCTGAGACACGTTTGTTTGAAGTATCACAGCGACATGTCAAAAACGACATCGTGAGTATGGAGAATATTCTAGCAGATAGTTTCGAGCGACTTGACGGACTGCACAAAGACAAGGGTGCTATCCGAGGGGTGCCAACAGGCTACAAAGACATGGATAATTTATTAGCAGGTTTCCAGCGAAGCGACCTACTAATATTGGCTGCTCGACCTTCGATGGGAAAAACTGCGCTGTCGCTCAACTTAGCATTAAATGTAGCCGCTAATTCTGGCTTATCCGTTCTAATGTTCTCGCTTGAAATGAGCAAGGAGCAGCTCGTTGATCGTTTGCTGGCCAGTGAAGCGGGCGTAAATTCGTGGAATTTACGTACAGGAAACTTATCCGATAGTGACTTTGAAAAAATTGGTCACGCGATGGGCGTGTTAAGTGAGGCGAAGTTTTATATAGACGATACGCCAGGTATCACGGTAAGCGAACTTCGAACAAAAGCACGGCGTGAAGCACACAAACACGAACTTGGGCTGATCGTTGTTGATTACCTCCAACTCATGAGTGGTGGCGCTAAGTTTGGTGGGAGTGATAATCGCGTTCAAGAAATATCTGAAATATCTCGTGGATTGAAAGGAATTGCAAGAGAGTTGAACGTGCCAATTCTAGCCCTCAGTCAGCTTAGCCGTTCCGTGGAGTCGCGTAGTCCCCAAATACCACAACTTGCCGACCTACGTGAATCAGGTTCGATTGAGCAAGATGCTGACGTTGTTGCGTTCATTTACCGTGAAGATTACTATAACCCGGAAAGTGACCGACCAAACATCATGGATGTTTTAATCAAAAAACATCGTAACGGTCCAACGGGCAAAGTTGAACTCTACTTCGATAGGGAACGCCAAAAGATAAAGAGCCTAGACACAAAGTATTCAAGCCCTCCTGAATTCGAAAATTAATTCTGTTATACTAATCATAAGTGAAAAAAATAGGGGTGAAAATTTGGCATTTTTTGCGGGCTCAATGGCGACGTGAAACGTTACTCGCGTTTATCGTAACCATCCTCTTGATTGGAATTTTTAGTTTCATTAGTAAGATACCAATAGGGGCTGCAGAAAGCGAACACGATCTTATCCGTCAGTCGCAGTCCGTTCGAACAATTATTGAGAACCCAGTAAATGCGCCATACAAAATAGCAACACTAGCCTTGACGACACTCAGCCCGACTGTGCGCATGGCGCGTGCTATTAGCTTCACATTCTATATTGGAGCGTGCGTCGCAATGTTTTATGCACTCAAACATTGGCACACGCTCCAGGCATCGATCCTCACTACCTTAGCCTTTGGAGCAAACGCTATAATGCTTTCAACCGGTCGCCTGGGCACTCCGATGATCACCGTCACTAGCTTTTTCATATTTGCCGGCATGCTATTATGGCAGGTTCATACAAAATCAAACAAACTCGTGCCTTTTATAGTCATGAGTGCTCTCGGCGCGCTGCTGTATGTTCCAGGTGCTATTTGGTTTTTCATTGTCATTAGCCTGGTGTATTCGAACAGAATTCGTAAATTGTTCAAAGACGTCAAACGACCAGCTATACTTATTGGCGTTTTTATAGCACTTGTTTTGCTGACGCCTTTGGTACTCGGGTTCATACGCGACACCAATAACCTAAAGGAATGGTTGCTTCTTCCGCCTACTCTTGACTGGTCGCAGGTCCCGCGATCAATCTTGCGTGTCCCATCTGCATTCATATACCGAATGCCCGTCGAACCCCTCATAAACATAGGTCGACTCCCTGTCTTTGACATTGTTAGTGGTGTTCTATTCCTTATTGGGCTTAATGCATATCTTCGTAAGCTAAAGTTGGACAGAACGCGCGTCATGATAGGAGCAGCACTAGTCGGAATTGGTATCGGTGCACTTGGTCAAACTACCGTGGCGGTCATCATGATTCTGCCTTTTGTATATAGTGTTGTCGCTGCAGGTATCGAATACCTGCTTGACGAATGGTACACAGTGTTTCCAAGAAATCCTGTAGCACGTAGCTTTGGTATGCTGCT
>JAGQNQ010000034.1 GCA_020428015.1 Candidatus Saccharimonadota bacterium
AACTCTTCGACAAGCTTCTCTATCAGATCTTTTTCGGCTTTTTTTCGATACAAATAATCGCGAAATTCCCGCGTTGAATGCGGCCGGGTCAACAGCCATTCCAGAGCTCGTGCACGAATCTTTCCTTCATCGGATAGTTTGACTAATTGCTTAACACGTTCAGTTTCAAGTTCGATATCTTTTTTTAGTTTTTCGCTCAAAAGTTGATCAAGAGTAAGAGAAAAAGAGTACTTACCATCAACAAACACGCTCACCCGCTCTGGATTCTTCACCTGCTGCTTAATCTGCGTGATTTTCATAGAGCTTGCTCTGCGACATAAGTCCGCAACTCTGCTATACCTGGGTGATTGTCGCCGAGATCAGTAGCGGCACAAGCTGCTAAGTACCCTATTTGTTCCATGGTTGCTGGCGATACTATTTCACCTCCATCAGGGGGCTTTATAACACATACGACTTCTACTTTCGGTGGAATTACTCTATCATCAATATCAGCTTGAAGAAACTCACGCATAAAAGATATACGTGCAGCCTCGCTATCCGCCAACACTGAGTACGGGAGTATCAATGTAATCGGGTAGTCTAAGCCAACCCTTGTGACAGGAAATCTCTCCGCAGCAGAGTTGGTATTGAGAATATAAGGCATTATTCTTCTGAAGCCGTACGGACTTTTTTAGCGATTTCTGCCAGCACCTTTGGATTATCCTTCAGATACTGCTTGGCTGCTTCGCGGCCTTGGGCGACGTTTTCACCGTTGTAGCTAAACCACGCACCAGCTTTCTCAACAATCCCCTTTTCTGTTGCTAGGTCCAGCACGTCGCCTTCGGTGCTGATACCTTGGTTGTACATAATGTCAAATTCAGCTTGGCGGAATGGTGGCGCAATTTTGTTCTTCACCACCTTCACTTTCACGCGGTTACCAATCACATCTTCACCCACTTTGATCTGAGAAGTTCGACGGATATCCATGCGCACACTTGCATAAAACTTCAGTGCGTTACCACCAGTTGTGGTCTCTGGATTGCCAAACATCACGCCAATCTTCATACGTAACTGGTTAATGAACACTACCGTGCACTTACTTCGGTTGATGATACCCGTTAGTTTTCTAAGTGCTTGGCTCATCAGACGTGCTTGCAAGCCCATGTGTGAATCGCCCATGTCACCTTCGATTTCTGCCTGCGGTACCAATGCTGCAACAGAGTCAATGACGACAATATCTACCGCGTTGCTCCGCACCAACGTTTCAACAATTTCAAGTGCCTGCTCGCCACTGTCTGGCTGCGATACAAGAAGCTTTTCTATATCCACACCAAGCCGCTTGGCATACGCCGGGTCAAGTGCGTGCTCTGCATCAATAAATGCCGCTGTACCACCACTTCGTTGCACTTCGGCAACCGCATGGAGTGTCAAGGTTGTCTTACCGCTAGATTCAGGACCGTAAATTTCAATAATTCGACCCTTTGGAATACCGCCACCAAGCGCAATGTCTAAGCTCAAAGAACCAGTTGGAATGGTCTCGACGTCTATTCGGTTCTCACCCTCCAAATGCATGATAGAGCCTTTACCAAACTGCTTTTCAATTTGATCCATTGCGAGGCTTAGTGCCTTCAGCTTGCCTTCATTGTTTGAAGATTTTTCTTCCATTTTTTTTGCTGTTTTATCCTTAGCCACTACGTTACCCTCCATAAAGCTTACGTTGTTCAGAAACAGTATAGCGCATAGTTAAATCATTGTATATTAACGTGTTAAGTAATTAGTCCTAAGCCTCACGCTCAATACCCTCTTTTTTGGAAAAAACACAACCGTGATAAAATGTAATCTAGTTAATCTGGTGGCGAAAACGAAGAAGTTCTAAAAATGAGAATCCCCGAACAAACAATCATAGATATCCTCAAGAAACGTGATGGCTTTGATGAGAAAAAAATTGCCGAGCTTGTTGAGCAAGCAAAAACAGAAAAAACCGAGCTCTACGAGCTGATTGTTAAACAGAACATACTGAGTGATTCCGAGCTGACGCAAGCCTATGCTGATGAAATCGGAGTTCCATACGTTGAAATCAATGTGAAAGAGCTCAGCAAAGAAATCTTGAAGCAGCTGCCTGAGCACATTGCAAAACTATACAATATGGTCGTCTTCGCTGGTTCCATCGATGAAAAAGACGAACCGCGTAGTGTTGCCATGGAAGATCCCGATGATCTACAGGCACTGGATGTTGTCCATAAGCTGTTTGGTCAAAAGGTGAAAATTTTCATTGCAACCCATTTCAATATTCTGGCCGCACTTGATCAGTATCGTGGTAACATCGGTAGCGAAATATCAAAAATTGTTACTGACGGCGACGAAGAAGCAGAGGTTGAAGAAGATGTTGACGAAGAAGACATTGCAGAAGATTCCCCTATTGCCCAGACCGTCAACCTCATCATTGAGTATGCCGTGAAATCCGGTGCGAGCGATATCCACATTGAGCCTCGTGACAAACAAGTTCTTATCCGCTATCGGGTCGACGGCGTCTTAAAAGAGGCAAATCGTTTACCAAAAAGAACTCTGGGTGCACTGGTGTCGCGTATAAAGATCCTATCGAACCTAAAAATTGACGAGCGCCGGGCACCGCAAGACGGTCGGTTCAAAATCACCATGAATGGTCGCGTGTTCGCTTTCCGTGTCTCGACGCTTCCTATCACAGAGGGGGAGAAAGTAGTTATGCGTGTCCTGGACGAATCAAGCGAGCCACTATCACTTGAGACGCTGGGATTTTGGGGCAAAGCACTACAAGATATTCAGGATGCTAGCCACCAACCTCATGGTATGATCCTCGTTACCGGTCCGACTGGCTCAGGTAAATCAACCACGCTGCACAGTGTGCTGCATTTACTTAATAAGCCAGACGTCAACATCAGTACCATTGAAGATCCAGTTGAATATAAGCTGGAAGGCGTTAACCAAACGCAGGTTAATCCTGTTGCGGGCATGACCTTCGTCGCTGGGCTTCGTGCGCTCCTTCGTCAAGACCCAAACATTATTATGGTAGGAGAAATCCGAGACGGTGAGACAGCTGGGCTTGGTGTTCAAGCAGCACTTACCGGTCACCTTGTATTCAGTACACTACACACCAACAATGCCGCAACCTGTCTCCCTCGTCTACTTGATATGGACATCGAGCCGTTCCTCATAGCGAGCGTCGTACGTGTCGTTATCGGACAGCGCTTGGTGCGAAGACTATTCCAGGAGGATTGCGAACAATACACGCCAAATGAAACTGAACGAAAAGAAATCGAACGTGTTTTTAACATAAAGTCGAAGGCAGACTGGGATGCAATTATTGGCTTGCTGCAAGAAGCTCAGGAACACTTCGGACTTCCAAAATCTTCTAAGCTGACACTGTGGCGGCCAAAGTCAGACCTTCCAAATGATCGTACTGGTTATAAGGGTCGAATGGGCATATATGAGGTTTTGAAAAATACCGAAGACGTACAAAAACTGATTGTCAGTAATGCTACCAGTGAAGAGATCCAAGGGCTATCCGTTAAAGAGGGCATGGTGACGATGCAGCTTGACGGACTTATCAAAGCCTTACTCGGCATGACAAGCATTGAAGAGATATTGAGGGTAACGCGTGAGTAAGTTTGAATATACTGCAACCGGTGATGACGGCAAACAACACTCAGGTGTACTGGAAGCAGCCGACGAGGCAAGTGCTCGAAGTTCGCTTGTACGACTGAAGCTCAAGCCGCTCGTTATCAAAAAGTCGGAAAAGAAAAAAGGCGAAATAAATATAGGGTTCTTGAGTAAAGCTAACAAGGTCAAGGCAAAAGATCTTGTTATATTCACCAGGCAACTTGCAACTATGATTAACGCGGGCGTGCCATTAGTCCGCAGCTTGTCGACTATGCAAGCCCAAACCGAGAGCGAAGGCCTGAAAAAACATCTGACACAGATCAGCAAAGACGTTGAAGGTGGTATGGCGTTTGCGGATGCACTCGAAAAACACAGCGATGTTTTTAACCCAATCTATATCAATATGATTCGTGCTGGTGAAGCTGGCGGTATCCTAGACGAAATCTTAAAAAAACTTGCCTTGCAGCAAGAAAAGGACGCTGCTATCCGCGCCAAGTTTAAATCTGCTATGACCTATCCGATGGTTCTTATCAGCATTACTGTCATTGTGTTCGTCATGCTTATGACCGTCGTTGTACCAAAAGTCGGGACTATCATTGCTGATCTGACAGGTGGTGAGCTGCCGACCATGACAAAAGTAATGTTAGGTATTAGCCACTTCTTAATTGATTTTTGGTTTATTCATATCGGTGTCATCGTTGGCGGTACCATATACTTGCGCAAATTCCTGAAGACTCCCAAAGGCCGCGAGGTCCGAGACAAACTCCTACTCCGTCTACCAGGCATTAATATCATCGTCACAAAGATTGTTGTTGCTCGATTTTCACGTATTTTCGCGAGCCTCATGGGTGCAGGCGTCAGCGTGCTTGATGCACTTGAAGTTACGTCGAAGGCACTCGGTAACGTTGTTGTTGAAAAAGAACTCCTTGCTGGTGCTAAAAGTGTTGCAAATGGTGAACAACTCAGCACGTCACTTAACGAGAGCAGGGTGTTCCCGCCAATCGTTGGACAAATGCTTGGGATTGGCGAAGAAACAGGACAAATTGATAGCGTACTCATTAAGGTCGCTGATTTTTACGAAGAAGAAGTCGATGCCGCAGTTGATGGTCTGAGTTCTATTTTGGAGCCAATTCTGATTGTCGTGATGGGCGGCATGGTCGGACTTATTGCTGCAAGTGTCATTGGACCGATTAGCTCACTTGCAAATAACATATAAAATACTTGACACCAGAGCTGCTCTCGTAGATACTCTATAAGCATAAGCCTCTTACTTTAAATCGTAAGAGTAAGCTTTTACATAATTAATCAAGGAGGTGGGCTCCAATGCTCAAACTACAAAAGAATTTACAAGCTGGTTTTACAATTATCGAACTTTTGATCGTGATTGCTATCATCGGTATCCTTGCCACTTTGGTTCTTACGAACTTCCAAGGTGCACAGGCTAAAGGTCGTGATACAGTCCGTAAAAATGACATTAACAGCATCTATCAGAAGTTAGAAGAATACTACAACGAAAATGGTAGCTACCCAGGTGCAGCGCTCGCTGCTTCTACATTCCCTGGTATCGACGCTGAAGCGTTAGTAGACGCAGACGGTGCAACTATCACTAGTTCATTCGACACAGCGAAACCGGCAGCACCAACAATGACAACGACTAACGAATACCGTTACGCTGCATACGGTGACGGCTCAGTTGCAACTACCTGTGATGCAACAAACGGTTGTCTACACTATGATTTGTACGCGTTCCTAGAGAAAGAAACACCTCAGTACACAAAGGCAAGCTTAAACTAATTAGCTAGGTTAGCCGACTAAAACACCTCTTAGCAAACGAGAGGTGTTTTTTTATCGCTAAAAACTCGTTTTCCTGAGGATTGTACGCTATACTAGTATTAAGAAACTTATGGTTATTTAGTCAGGTATAAAAACTGGATGGGCATACTATACAAAGACAAACCTATGTTCGGCTTCGATATCGGTAGAAGCTCAATTAAGGTTATGCAAATTACACAGACCGCTAAAGGATCTGTTGTTACAGGATACGGAACGGCTTCTTTTGACCCAAAGGCAATAAAGGAAGGTGTTATCGTTGATCCGGAAACGATAATTAAGGTAGCTCACGACCTTATCGAAAAACACCTCGTCGGTCACCTTACCACAAGGCATGTAGCTGTTTCACTGCCGAATGCTCATAGCTTTAGCCGTGTTGTAACACTGCCAAAAATGAAGCCAAAAGACCTTGCTCAAGCCATTAAATCTGAGGTCGATCAATCAATTCCAATGCCCGTTGATGAACTTTATTATGATTACAGCGTTGCACAAACGCTAGAAGATGGCAGCCAAGAAATTCAGGTTGTAGCCTGCCCACGAGAAATTATTGACTCATACCTGCTTGTTTTTGAAGCTCTAGGTCTCGAAGTGACGCTTATTGAATCAAACATTTCAGCCGTCACACGAATTGTTGTCCATGCGGAAGCTCACGATGTATCCACACTTATTGTAGACATTGGTTCAAATGCCTGCGATTTATCGATCTATGATGGTTCAGCGATTCGAGCAACCGGTACGGTTGACTGCTCAGGCGAACGCATTACGCAGCATATCGCGGATGCCCTTGGCGTTAGTCAACAGCAAGCACACAGCATAAAAACACGCTATGGACTGGAGCTAAGTAAGAAACAGGACAAGATAGTGAAAGCAGTGGAGCCCGAACTTAATAAACTTGTCAACGAAATCCGGAAGGTCATGCGTTACTTTGCTGATCGCGAGAGTAATGGTAGTCCTATAGGACAAATCATCATACTCGGCGGAGGCGCCAACCTACCAGGTCTGAGTACATACTTGACTGATAGAACTCGTGTCCCAACTCGCTTATGTGCACCATGGAATAATGTGTCGTTTGGTCGCCTGCAACCTCCTCACGAACTTGAAACCACACTCTACACAACAGCGAGCGGGCTTAGTCTCGTCAGTCCTCAGGAGCTCACCGTATGATAAATCTACTTCCTCCCCAGTTGAAAGAAGATCGTCGATTCGGTCGGCAGAATATTTCAATGCTCGGCTACAGCGCTGCGCTGCTTGCCACAGCAGTGACAACTGCAGCTATCATGATATTTAGTTTACGTTTTGTGGGGTCAGAAGAGCCGTCTTTGCGTCAAAAAATCGATGATAATGGTGCCGCGATATTGAAGCTCGAAAAAGATGTAAAGGCCGTGGAGGAAGTTGCTTCACGTTTAGAAACCGCCGACACTATACGCCAGCAATCTGTGAAGTTCTCAGAGCTCATACCAAAAATCGGAGCTGTCCTGCCAGATGGCGTCGTGTTAAACGGCTTGTCCTTGACTGGCGGCGTTACCGATCCACTTCAACTTGATGTGGATTTAACAAACGCAAACCTTGGACCGGTCATGATTCGAAACCTTGTTGAGTCAGATTTATTTGAAGCAGCAGATATATCATCACTTACTCCTCGAGGAGGAGACGATGACAACACAAGCCCATATAAATTCACCGCATCAATAACTGCCAGTTTTACCGGCACAGCAGAGGCCGCTCGTAAAAAAGCTGCAGCTGAGGCAGCCAAGAAAAGGGCTGCAGAAGCAGCAGCGGCGGAAGCAGCGGAAGGAGGTCAGTAATATGAAAAACTTCCAGGCAAAACAATTCTTCTACGTTATGGTTGCTGCTACGATACTGTCTTTTGGAGGCATTATCGGTGCTTTTTATTGGGGTAACCAGCAACTTGAGTCAAAAGCAGACATTATTGCAAATCTACAAACGGATTACGATGTTAGCGAAGCAAAAATTACTGCCCTAAAATCTGCCCAGAAAAGTAGCGACCTAACAGAAAGCGCGACTAAACTGCTGGATGTACTCCTGCCGAGACAGAAAGAGCAGGAAAAACTACTTGCTGATATTATCTACACGGCAAGTAGTGAAGCTGGTATTCCGTTCACAAAGCTCGGAACAATATCATTTTCAGGAGGAGGCGAACCCTCAGACCTGTCAGGCACCGAACAGTCTACCAACGTCCCGGGCGTGTATACATACCCGTTTACTATGTCGATACGTGACATAAGCTATGAAACTCTTTTGAAACTACTTCAGGAAATCGAGACAAACGGAAGGCTTGTTCAGATAGACAACCTACAGATTAGTCCTGATAAAGAGACGCCGGGTCAACTAAGTACAGTAGAGCTGTCGCTCAAAGCATTTTTGAAACCTTAGGAGAAAAAATGGACGTTAAAGAAAACTCAACTATAGCATTGCAAGAAAAGCTAAAAAATTACGCTTCAAGTGCGACTGAAACTGCTACAAAACATCGTATCATTTTTCTCTTCATAATTTTAGGCGCTGCAATCAGCTTCGCCCTTATTAGAACACAGTCATACTTGAACATTGGTCGCAATCAAACTCGCTACGATGAAGAGACTGCTCAGATTCGCTATCAAAAGATTGATGAAGAAAAGTTGCAGGCTTACGAACAAGAACAGCAAGACAAGCAAATAGAGGTTAGTTCGCAGTTTGACCCAAACCGAGATAACCCATTCACTGACTAGCGTGTGTTGGCCTGCTTAACCGTCTCTGCGCCAAGATCTTTTATCGCAGCGACTGTTGATTTTTGAGGTGTTTTCGCGGCTGGTGCAGTATTCGAACCGTGTCTCGCAACCAGATCTTCGTGATTCATCTGGCCAAGTACTTTTTCTCGTGAATCTAGAATAATTTTCGCATATTTTCCAACTTCGGGGCAGAACGGAAACACAAAGTTCACCTGCTCTCCCGCCGTTTCCACTTTGAGCGTACCGTAGTTAAGCATCGTCGGTAAAACACCATTCTGAACAGCGGTAACATCTTCAACATTATGCATGTTGAGCTGTGATACCTTCCTGTTAAATAACCCATACTGCAGTATTTGGGTGATGTTTCGATCAGTAATAATGATTCTATTCTGACGATAGATAAAACTCGCGATAAGAATAACAAGAAATGCCAATACTACGGAAACAGCAGCGAAAACATTACCGATGAAAAACGCTGTGTCGGTGTCTTCTAGCACTATCGGCAACAAGAAGTAGGCCATACCAATCGCCACAACCATCCCAACAGCTGCTTGAATATACAAAAGAATGATTCCTATAGGGTGCTTAAAGACTTCTGCCAACTTTACTTCGTCAGCATCAACCGTTTCTATTGTTGTTGGTCGAGGATGCATATTTGACTTATATTATAACAGTTTTTCTTGGGAATCATTCACCGATTTCGGCACTGTCTTACCCATGTGCTTATACGCTCTGTGCGTTACTTTACGGCCGCGTGGTGTTCTTTCTAAAAATCCAATTTGCATCAAATACGGTTCATAGAAATCCTCTACCGTACTTACTTCGTCGCCCAAAACAGCGGCTAAAGTGTTCAGTCCTACCGGACCGCCCCCGTGATTGTCAATAATTGCCGACAACAACATTCTGTCGGCTGGGTCGAGTCCGTGCTCATCAACTTCAAGTAATTCAAGGGCACTGTTCGTAATAACCGTATCTATTATCCCATCTCCATTCACATCGGCATAGTCACGCACTCTCTTCAGAAGTCTATTAGCAATCCGCGGCGTGAGACGCGATCGTGTTGCAAGGCTATCCGCCGCCGCTGAATCAATTTTAGAACCCAAAAGCTTTGCTGATCGCTTTACAATATGGCCAATTTCGTCATGGTTATAGTACTCGAGTCGATGCAGCATACCGAACCGATCACGCAGTGGTGCCGCAAGCGCACCAGTTCTTGTTGTCGCTCCAATCAGCGTGAATTTTGGCACGTCCAGTCGCAGACTACGTGCGCTTGGGCCTTTGCCAAGCATGATATCAATCGCATAATCCTCCATTGCAGAATAAAGGACTTCTTCGACAGACCTGTTTAGTCTATGGATTTCGTCAATAAACAATACGTCTCCGTCTTGCAAGTTGGTAAGCAGACTGGCAAGATCTGCAGCCCTATCAATAGCAGGTCCTGACGTAATTCGAATATTTGCACCCATCTCTCGAGCTATGATGTTTGCGAGCGTGGTCTTTCCGAGTCCCGGTGGCCCATAGAGCAATATATGATCGAGTGGCTCTCCCCGTTTTTTGGCAGCATCGATAGCAACTTTTAGTACCTTTTTGATTCGCTCTTGCCCTACATAGTCAGCAAAGGTTGTTGGCCGCAAAATATTCTCAATCCGAGCTTCTTCACTTGTAGGCTCATCATCAGTTTCAGGGTTTACTATTCGCTCAATCGCCATTTATTTCTCCTCGCCGACTTGCATAAAATAATTGCACTTACCGCCTTTGTCGAGCCTAATGAGATACACACCTGCACAACTTTTCATTGTGTTTCTGATTTTATATGTTAGCTGCCAGTTAACCGCAAATTTTTCATTTTCGGCATTAAATACATCCGTACTCAAACTTATGTGTTCCTGGTATCCTATAGCCCGCCATTCGAGAGCCATGTAGTCCTTGCCTTGGAGCTTTTTAAAGGGGGTCTCCCAATATTCAACGTCGTCCGCGAATAGATCAAGAACGAATTTAATATCTTTTTTTAGCCAACCATTCCTAAAATCTTCCAACCATTCGATAATCATTTTTTTAACCTCAAGGCTACCTTGATACGCTCGTTTGTTGGCAAGCTTGAATCGATCCCTCTCAGTAATTCTGCCGCATCCTGTGGTGAGTGACCAAGCGCAATGAGTGCTTCAACCGCTTCATCGGTAACAGCGGCATCATTCAAAAAATCAGTTGCCGAGTCACTGGCAGTCAGACCAACTTTATTTTTTAGATCCACCACTGCTCGTTCTGCCACTTTCTTACCGACACCTTTTGCCGCAGAAATAAACTTTGTATCACCATTAGCGATTGCTGCCCTCACCTGCCCTTCGTTACCTATGTTTAATATAGCCATAGCGGCTTTTGGTCCGATACCGTTTACGCTTGTGAGTAGGTCGAATAATAACTTCCGTGATTTCGTGCTGAACCCAAATAGCTCATGTGCATCCTCCTTAATCATCTCGGCGATAAATAGGTCGCAGTCACTACCGTTTGCAAGGTGCGACTGTTCATCGGCGCACACATGTACGCCATAACCAACGCCACTACAATCTACGACAACCATGTCACCCTCTCGTTCAATGACGTATCCTCTCAGTCGAGCTATCATAACAAATCCTCTATTCCCTGTAGCAAATCGTTCTCACTTGACCAAACAAAAGAATGGTCCGAAAGACTTCTATCTTCAAGGTATCCTGTTCCTGCGGCCGTTTCATGTATCGCGATGCAAACTGGCAAGCCAGCATACAAAGCGGCCCCAATCTCCATCAATTGCCCTTGGCTTCTTCGTTCCGAACTAACAATCGCCAGCAAGGCACCACAATCTTTTAGCTTTTCTAGCGCGTGCTTGACGTATTGTCCTGGTAGCGTGAAGGTTTTCGTCTCAGAATCGTTGAGATTGCAGTAGTTTGCCATACCTTGTGCCTGCAAGACGCCAATAATTGCCCCCATTCTTTTCACCACTACACTTTGGTCC
>JAGQNQ010000035.1 GCA_020428015.1 Candidatus Saccharimonadota bacterium
CCGCTCCGTGCTTTGATTTCTTGCATATTTGATAGGGTTTTTTCACTTACACTACTATCCATAGCGTATGCAAAGGTAGGGAAGTTGCTGTCAATCAGCGCCAGTGGTCCATGCTTCATTTCTCCACCAGCATAACCTTCGGCATGAATGTAGCTGATTTCTTTCAGTTTCAGAGAACCCTCAAGTGCCAAAGGGAAGCCGTAGCGTCTTCCTATGAATAGAAAATCTCGATGGTGGGCGTACTTTTTTGCAAGCTTTTGCAACGTCACTGTGTCCTTAAGGGTTTGCTCCATTTTTGCAGGAAGCTTATCCAGCTCGTGAAGTAGGCTTGTATATTCTTTAAAGTTTTTGGATAGGTGCAGCGCGATTAAGGTGAAAACAGTAACTTGTGCAACGAACGCTTTGGTACTGGCTACGGCTTTTTCTGGCCCTGCATGACAGTAGACTCCCGCATCGGTCATGCGGGCAAGTGTAGAGCCAGGGGCGTTTATAATCCCGAGAGTTAATATGCCGCTTCCTTCAAGTTTTTTGAGCGCGGCAATTGTGTCGGCTGTTTCTCCTGATTGGGATACAACTATGACAGCGGTGCTGCGGCTAAGAGGCTCAGAACGGTAGCGGAATTCGCTAGCCTGGTGAACTTCTACGGGTATGCCGGCTATTTCTTCGATTAAATATTCTCCAACAAGCCCTGCGTAGTAACTCGTGCCGCACGCCAGCACGACAAAGCGATCTACATAATCAAGCTGCTGTCTAACTTCGTCGAGCCCACCTAATTTAATTGTTCCAGTTTCGCTCTTCAGCCTTCCAAGCATTGCAGCACGAACAGTTTGGGGCATTTCATGGATTTCTTTACTCATAAAATCTTCGAATCCGTGGAGTTCACCGTCACCTGTATCTTGCACTATGAGTTCGGTCGCTCTCTTGATTGATTTCTTTGTTTCGACGTCGACGATTTTGTAACCTTCTGGGCTAAGGATTGCCATTTCACCGTCTTCTAAGAAAATAACGTCCTGTGTACGACTGGCAATGGGCAGAGAGTCAGAGCCAACAAAAAACTCTCCCTCAGACACTCCAATAGCGAGCGGACTCGATAGCTTTGCAACGTACAGGCTCTCTGGTTCATGAGGCGTAATCATTGATAGCGCGTAGGCACCGCGCAGTGCTTGGATAGCTGCTTGAAACGCTGCTACGACATCTTTCGTTTTTTTGTAATGATATGAAATAAGGTTGGGAACCACCTCTGAGTCTGTATCGGAGTAGAATGTAAATCCGTTATTCTTCAAAAAATCGCGTAATTCTTCGTAGTTTTCGATTATGCCGTTGTGGACGACAAAGAATGTATTGTCTTGGTCATGATGGGGATGGGCGTTCTTCACGACGACACCGCCGTGTGTTGCCCAGCGTGTATGTCCAATACCAATGCTACCAACATGCGGATTCAAGTTTTCCTCTGCACGCAGGTGATCAACTCTTCCAACTACCTTCGTAGTGCGGACTGATTCACCCTCGAGCGTTGCAATGCCAGCGGAGTCATAGCCTCGATATTCGAGTGTTTCGAGCCCATTAAGTAAGTATTCTTTCGCTAGCCCTGATCCGACGTAGCCAACAATTCCGCACATACGTTTGGCGCTCCTTTGTTACGATGTGCTCATTAGTATGACAAACGCTAATAGACATAACAAATGTAAAAAACGCAACAATAGAGTTGTATATCTAAAGTGTTATAGTTAAAAGCAGTGTTAAATTAAAAATACAAAAATTACAACATTTAATTTTCTATGTTTTGCTGCCAGCGCCACGCATCTTCCAGGGCTGTTTCTAGTGTTTCTTCCGCATGCCATCCTAGGATGTTGCCCGCTTTTGTTGGGTCTGCATAGCAAATACTGATATCGCCGTCTCGTCTCGGACCGATTACATATGGTACTTTCACGCTATTGACCTTTTCAAACGTCGTAATGATATCCAATACCGACACGCCATTTCCTGTACCAATGTTAAGTGCGAGACAGTCCTCGTCCATCGTTAGGAGGTGCTCTGCTGCTGCCACATGCGCTTTTGCTAAATCAACGACATGAATGTAATCGCGAATACCGCTGCCGTCAGGGGTATCATAATCATCACCGAAAACCGTAAGCGTGTCTCGGACACCAGCAGCGACTTGGGCGACATATGGTACGAGATTATTTGGAGCTCCCTTGGGGAGTTCTCCGATAAGGCCGCTTGGATGAGCTCCAATCGGATTAAAATAGCGGAGATTTATCGCCCGCAAATCAGTAGCTGCGCATACATCAGCAATAATTTGCTCACACATTTGTTTGGTCGCACCATATGGGTTCGTCGGTGCTTTTAGTGGGAAGTCTTCTGAAATTGGGCAACTGTCAGGGTCTCCGTAGACCGTCGCTGATGAGCTGAACAGGAGTTTGTTGATATTTGCTTCAGACATCGCACGGAGTAGTGAGCATGTACCAGAGATATTGTTATCGTAGTAGCTGAGCGGGTGTTTGACGCTTTCGCCGACTGCCTTTAGTGCGGCAAAGTGGATAACTGCATCAAAGTTTGAAGCACGACATAGCTGCACAAGTTTGTCGGTATCTCGAATATCTACTTGTACAAACTCGAATTTATTCCTAGTAATTTTCTCGACATTTTTTAGTGAGTCCGCCGTACTATTGCAAAGATTGTCTACCACTACGACTTCATGGCCACTCTCCAATAGCTCAATCACTGTGTGAGATCCGATGAATCCGGCACCTCCAGTTACTAATAATTTCATGATATTCCATTCACGTAAGCTAGTAACTTATCCCGAAATGTATTGCTACTGAATTTATTAGCGTTTTCGAGAATGGCGGCACGGTTGTACAGTTTGTAGTTAAAGTTTTTTAGCGTATCGGCAAGGCAGGAAACAGTTTGCTCGTCGAAAAACTCGCCCGTTACTCCCTCCGTTACCGTGTCTAGTGCACCACCTGCGCGGTAGGCGATAACGGGAATGCCGGATGCCTGTGCCTCAACAGCAACGATGCCAAAGTCCTCTTCATTCGGAAAAATAAATGCTTCAGCACGAGAAACAAACTCCACCATCTGTGCATCAGACACGTTTGTTTTAAACTCTATGGTTGGTCCCGCCATGGCTTTCAGGCGCCCGTGTTCTGGTCCATCACCAATCACGACAAGTTTCTTGTTTGCCTCGTTACACGCTTGAATCGCGAGATCAAAACGTTTGTGCGTAACTTGTCTGCCGAACGTCACGAACCCGTCACGAGGAGCTCTACCCTCATTAGTAAAGCGCTCTATGTCACAGGGTGGGTAGAGTATGTCACTTCGTCGCCCATAATATTTTTTGATTCTCTTTTGTACTTCTGTTGATATAGCTAGCATAGTGTCTGGTCGTTTGCTTGCCTTCAAATCCCAAAGTCGCACATACGGCATGAGGATGCGCAAGCCCAGGCGCCAAAGCAGGTTGACGCTATCGGCTCCCTTTTTCAGATAGTTATCAGGTTTCACCCAATATTGAAGTGTAGGGGTGTAGCAAATATTTACGTGCTTACCATCTGGTGCTCGTACTGCCTTCTCCTCAGAGCTGCCAGCAGAAATAACGAGGTCATAGCCTTTGAGTTTCAGGTGCCCAAAGTACCACTGACGGGGGATAGTCAGTAGCTGGTGTTTTCTGAGCGGGGTCGGTAGTTTCTGCATCCAGCTTGTGCGAATGTCAGCACCTTTAAAGAGGGTGCTACCTTTTGGTTCGTATGTCGCTGTGTAGATAGGTGCCTCGGGAAAAGCCCTATGAAGCTGGTAGATTACGCGCTCAGCGCCGCCGACACCAGTTATCCAGTTGGTGACAATCGCAATCTTAGGGGGCTTTTTCGTGTTTCGTGTTTCGTGTTTCGTTAGGATATCATTTTTCATGTTTCGTTTTTCCGTTCAGAGTATTGACGGTTTTTTGCAAGATCATGATATATTTTTGTATTTCGTCTAGTAATTCATCGACGTTCTCTGGCTGACAGAGTTCTTTAATAATATTCAACCAGTATTTTGTTTCGCTGGCTTCTTTTTTCGCAATATATATTTTATTTTTGAAGTCAGCCTTTGAACTTCCATTTATCGCTTCTGTATAGTTTGCTCCAACGCTTGTCGCTGATCGAATAAGTTGATCTGCAAGTGAGCGTGGAATATCTTTTTCAACTTTCTTAAGGAATGTAATAACTGAAACAGAGAACTGTATCAGGTCTTTTTCTAGCTCAACAGCTCTGTGCATACATAAATGATATATGATAAACGATAAAATATTGAAACTTGATCAATGAAAAAGGAAAATGATTAATCCGATTTTCCGTGTAGTGCACGCAAGAATACATGCGCAACGGTTTTGAGTAAGATAACGATATCTAGCCAAAAGCTCCAATGCTGCACGTAGTACATATCCAGTTTACGGCGTTCTTCAAACGGAATGTCTCTGCGCCCAGAAATAACAGCCAAGCCCGTAATACCTGGTTTGACGCTCAAAATAACACTGTGTTTTGAGAATTGTTTCATCTCTTCTTGTATAAGTGGACGTGGACCGACAAGACTTAAATCACCACGAAAGACGTTATAAAGTTGTGGTAGTTCATCTAAGGACGTTTTGCGTAAGAAGTTACCTAAAGGTGTAATGCGTGGGTCTTTTGCAAGTTTATCTCCATTCGCACGATACTCTTTGGCGAGTTCAGGTCGCCCAATCATTTCAAACGCTTGCTCAGGTGTGGTGCCATCATACTTTTGATACTGCGATCGAAACTTGTATATATTAAATTTTTGGTTAAATCGACTCATACGTTTCTGTGTAAATATGACAGAATCGCCTCGATTGGATAGTTTTGCAGCAAGCGCAACACATAGAAAAATTGGGGATAGTAGCAGAAGAGCTAAGCTGCTTACCGAAAGGTCGAACAATCGTTTTACGATACGTCCCCAGCCAACGAGAGCGGTTTGATGGACTGCAATGGTAGGTATGCCCTCGAACAAATTCACATCAATGCTGCCTGTAAACAGGCGGTTATTGCCGGGAATAAATCTGTAGCCGATGTGGTGTTCCTGGGCGAAGGCGAGGATTTCGTCGTTCCGATCTTGGTTAGCAAACAGCTCTGTCTGCACAATGCTGTGAATGTCACTGGCTTTAATTTTCTTGGCAGCGGCCGCGAAATCGCTGAACTGAATTTGCGGCGAAACATCTTCGTATTTGGTACGTCGGTCACCAACAATACCAATCACACGATAGCCTAGGTGCGACTGTTTAAGCGCACGCGCGAGCTCTTCAGTTATGTCAGTTGCACCAACAAGCAGAACGTTATTGATCCCGATGTCGTATCTGAACAAAAGTCTCTTGATTGCCCGGGCGAGCGTCCGGAACAGTAGGGTGAGTAGGAATGCAAACGTGAATCCATAGACCGTTACTAGACGGGCAGGAAAAACGGCGCGGTTGAGTGCATATTCACTGCCAATTAAGAACAAAATACCAATGAACGATCCAACCAACAGCATCATGAACTCTTTGAACCGATTTTCGAACACGTTCGCTCGATACAGACCGAGAAGTGCGTAGATGATGAGCCAGAAGATTAATAGAACGGCCACGACAGCGATATACCCATTCGCTGTTATTGGTTCGAGCAATGGTCGGTCGTCAAGTTTAACGCGGATAATGTAGGCAAGGGTGAAGGCGGCAACCAGCGCGAGAAAGTCTCCAACGAGTAGTATAAAACTGAAAAGCAGGCTCGCACTATGCTTCATGACTTATATTCTACACCAGTAAAACACCGAATAGCACATGCTTTTTGTTTGCTTTTTGTTTAGAAAACGGTTACGCTTGCTGTTGATATGCTTAAGAAAAAGCAAAGAAAGTTTCTTGTCCAGTTCACGGAATACATGATTACTGGTGGTGTGTGGTTCTGGAGCGGCTACATCCTGATCGTCTTGCTCGATAATCACATCGGCTTGTTCGCTGCCAACTTTGTCGGTAACGCCGTTGGCATAAGTTTAAATTTCATCTTGGAACGCTATTGGGTATTCAAGACTAAAAACCCAGCGCAACTTTCGGTTATGGCCTGGCGCTACGTTATTTATACGGCCCTCAACGCGTTCTTGCTCAACTATGCAATTTTGTATTGCCTGCGTGAGTACGCAGGGGTACAGCCTGAAATTGGACAGTTTATAGCCAGCGGATTCTTCACCGTTTGGAACTGGTTTTGGTATAAGAACTGGGTATTTAAGGGCAAAGAGAGACCAAAAAGAACACGCCATCACGCGTGAGGAGGAGCAGAAACATGTCAGAAAAAACACGTCCGACCAAAAAACAACACGAGCTACTAGAATATTTGCGCGAATTTATTGCTGAACACGGCTATAGTCCGAGCTACCGAGAAATCATGCGCGGCTGCAACTATACCTCCGTTGCGACGGTTGCACTGCACATTAATAACCTCATAAAGCGTGGGCATGTCATGAAGCGCGACAACTCAGCACGTTCACTCGAAGTCGTGAGCGGGGCGGAGGAATCAAAATCCGCAACCAGCAATCACAAACACGAACTTATTAAAGAAGTTGAAGAGCGCCTGAAAACAATTGAACAGGAATTCTCACAGGAAGTCTTAGATGAGGTGTTCGTGCTGGTAGGCGCACTCAAAATCATGGGCCATGTTGACATCGCCCGAGTGTATGCAACCAGACTTAACGAGTTAGATAGCTAAAATTATTCAACCGGTCCGTAGTAACGGTCACCAAAGTCCCCAAGCATAGCGTATGGAGTATGACCTCCAACGATGTAACCTCTATCAGTCAGGCCTGCTTCCAGGGGTGCAGTTATAATTCGTTTCACTTCGTCGTAAGCTGCAACCTGCAAAACGCCTTGTGGTGAGCTGAACGCACTGACGGTTGTAATTCCTGTAGCTCCCCTGTCAAGAACACTATCGATCATCTCAACCATCGACCCACCAGTAGCAAGCATGGGATCAAACAATACGGCATGCATTCCATGAAAAGAGCCCAGCTTATCACTACCAGCAACGGCTGCTTTCAAAGTATCGTGGTCACGACTTAGACCCAGAAAACCTACCGGGGTCCCAGGCATGAACCTACGTACGAAAGGAGAGAAAGCATTTGCAGCACGCATTGCAATTGCTGCTTTTCGAGGACCTTCAGAAGTTGCATGTGCCGCAGCTTTTGCAAGCTGAGCTAGAATTCTGTCTGCAAGCTCTTGAAATTCATGCATGGCAAGGTTTGGATTTTTTACTTCGCGCATTGCTTGACGTAGAGCATGACTTCCGCAAACAGTGAGTCTGCCTTCGTCTGCTAAATGAGCACATTGTCTATCGTGATCAAGCAGGGTTTCTAGACCAGGATACAGATGGTGATCAAGTTTCACTCTTATTCGTACTGGTGCTGGTGGTGCTGCAAATAATTCGGCTTTTTTCATACGTATCCTCCGCTTTCGATAAATAGTAGCGCGCGAAGGTGATTTAAACAAGCATATATAACAAGTTAAGCATTAGTGCATTACAATAGAGCTGTATGTTAGGGAAAGTAGCAGCCAGCACTCTGCGCAAACGTCGTTCAGTAGCGGTATTGCTGATTTCGCTGCTAGTTATGGTTCTTCAGAGTTTGCCGTTTTTTCAGAAACAATCCGATGTCACGCCCGCACAGACCGATGTGCTTTCAGATACCGCAGAAGGTTCAGAACTAGCTAGCGATGTGCTCGAGCGTTTGTTAGTAAAAGGGCGTGCCCCAAAAACGGGCTATGCTCGTGACCAATTCAGCGACGGTTGGGCACTCGTTGGCGGCTGCGATGTTCGGAACATAATTCTGAAGCGGTCTTTGACAGAATTGAAGCTGGCTGATGACGGCTGTGTGGTGATGTCTGGAATCCTCGACGATCCATACACGGGCGAAGTTATTAATTTCGTTCGGGGAAGTTCGACAAGTGATGCAATCCAGATTGATCATGTTGTGGCACTCAGTGATGCCTGGCAGAAGGGTGCACAGAACGTTTCTGCGGATGAACGTCTACGTTTGGCAAATGACCCGCTCAATCTCCTCGCTGTTGACGGCCCTGCCAACCAAGAAAAAGGTGATGCTGACTCAGCCAGCTGGCTCCCACCGAACAAAAGTTTCCGTTGTGCCTATGTTGCACGTCAAGTTGCAGTAAAATCCAAGTATAGTCTGTGGGTGACCGAAGCAGAAAAATCTGCCATGAAACGAGTCTTAAACGGGTGCGGAGAACAACGAGTACCGATTGAGAAATAGTAAAAATATTCATACTTCATGGCTCATTGCAGCCGCGTCAGCAAGCTTTGTGGTTGGCGCATATCTCAGTCTTTTCACAACATTTTTCGCCCGGTTTGAGTGGTTGTTTCTGGCACTTTGTTTGAACACTGTTGCGTTCAAAAGAAAGAATGTTTTAGCAGTTTTCATCATCGTAATGTCAGGACTACTTGCTGGCCTGTGGCGGGCAGGTATTGAATTGCAAGCACAAAGCCAGTTTTCGAAATTTTTCGGTAACGACACTACGCTCGTTGGTCGGGTGGCTGAAGATCCAAGTTACGATACTGATGGCGATTTACGTCTAAAGCTCAAAGATGTAACGGTAGATGACGATAAGTTGTCAGGTGTCGTGTGGGTTGCGACCTCCCAGAGAGTTACAATTAAACGTTCTGACGAAGTTACGGTGTCAGGTAAGCTAGACAAAGGTTTCGGAACAATCGCCGCTGCCGTGTATAGGGCTCGTGTTGAGCATGTCATAAGACAGGACTATGTCGATGTTGGGCGAGATGTGCGCGATAGTTTTGCGTCTAACATTCGAAAAAGTATCCGGGAGCCTGAGGCGTCGCTCGGGGCAGGGTTTTTGCTCGGCCAGAAGTCTGAACTTCCTGAAAAACTGGATAATGAGTTGCGGCTACTTGGGCTCACGCATATTGTTGTTGCGAGCGGCTATAACCTCACGATTTTAGTGCGTTTTGCTCGTCGCCTGTTCTCTCGGATTTCACGTTTTACAGCTCTTGCCACATCTGGTCTACTTATCTACGGTTTTGCACAGCTTACCGGCTTTAGCCCGAGTATGACGCGAGCAAGCCTTGTAACTGCTCTTAGCCTCATCGCGTGGTATTACGGCCGAAAACTCCACCCTCTTGTACTGCTGCCGTTCTCAGCCGCTATTACAATTGCAATTAATCCATCGTATGCGTGGGGTGACATTGGCTGGCTGCTTTCGTTCACCTCTTTTATCGGCGTCATCATGCTCAGCCCGCTCGTTCATGCATATTTTTGGGACGATAAAAAGCCTGGAAGCGTCCGACAGGTCTTCATAGAGACCATGTCTGCTCAAGTGCTGACACTACCAATAATTGCCTACGTCTTTGGCCAGTATTCACCGCTCGCGCTCCCAGCCAACTTTCTGATATTGCCACTCATCCCACTCGCGATGCTGTTCACGTTTATCGCAGGCTCTCTAAGCTTCATTACAGCACTCACTGGTTTCGTTGGTTTGCCCGCAGAGCTAGTTATGCGCTATATGACAACGATTGTCGACAAGCTAGCAGTATTGCCACAGGCCAGCAGCGAAGTAGAGTTTACGATGACCACGGTTGTGGTGTTCTATATCACGTTGATCGCCGCAATGGTGTATTTATGGCGTAGAACAGGCTATCAATTCCGTGAGTATAACGTAATTGAATAAAGTAGTTGACTTTGGCCAAAGTAGGAGAGGATACTGTGAACCATAAGAGGGTTAACGTGTGAAGTATCTTCGCTACATAGCTGCGTTGTTTCTCCTCGTGGTTTCTTTTGGGTTTACTCCAGAAAAAGCAGCTGCGGTATCAAACGATATCCTGATTTACCAGCTGCAAGCTGGACCAACTAACCTTGCTTCTGACGAACTGGTTATTCTCTATAACTCGAGCGCAAGTGACGTAGAGGTTACTGATTGGTGCCTACAGTATTCGTCGTCCAGCAGCGTAAATGTGCTTACCAACGATGTCGACTTTTCGACATTTGCCTGTATCGAACCTCCCGCTGCTGGTGTTGAGTTATGGCTGCCGGCTGGTGGTCTAGTTAGTTTTGCAACAACTCAGTTTATTGCAACTCAGAACGCTGCACTAAGCTTAATGGGAGCCACTTCAACGTTCCAGACTGACTTTGTCTTTTCTGCTCGTTTTGCTCAAAGTGGTCGCCACGTCAGACTTATCGATGCCTCAGCAGATGAGGT
>JAGQNQ010000036.1 GCA_020428015.1 Candidatus Saccharimonadota bacterium
TTAGTGGTCAATTCACCCCGAACAACTACTTTAGCTTTTTGGTCAGGACGACTCAAGACCTTAGCTTGGTATAGTGTATAGTTATCGACTAGTCCGTTAAATTTGTTTAATGAACCTGTTGTAACAGTCACTGCTTGTTCGCGGAATTGGGTGAACCCACGGAGCTTCGGAATACGAGAATACAGCGGGTTCTGACCACCTTCAAAACCTGGACGACGTGAACTACCAGCTCGTGCTCCTTGACCCTTCGTACCGCGACCAGCTGTTTTTCCTTGACCAGCGCTAATTCCACGACCGACACGATTTGCACGGCGGTCTTTTGAAACATTCAGTTCATTGTACTTCATTATTTAGATTCCTTTTTTGGAGCTGATTTCTTTGTTACTTCGTTTTTTGTGCTGTGCCACTTAGCTTTCGGCTGGATTGCCCGCAACGCTTCAACGGTTGCATAGGCAATGTTAATCTTGTTGTTACTACCTAGTGACTTACTTAGTACGTTGTGCACACCCGCAACTTCCAGTACAACACGTACGACACCGCCTGCGATAAGACCCGTACCTGGGGCTGCTGGCTTCAGGAGAATCCGAGCTCATGCAATACGTGCTTCTTGTTCGTGTGGAATTGTGTCTTTTTCAACTGAAATCGTCACGAGACTTTTCTTTGCGACATCAGTTGCTTTTGCAACGGCCGCAGTAACATCAGCACCTTTAGCAGTACCAACCCCTACTTTGCCTTTGCCGTCTCCAATGACAACAAGTGCACGAAATCTGAATCGACGGCCACCCTTGACAACACGCGCGACGCGATCAATCGAAACGACACGTTCGTCAAACTGCTTCTCTTCTTTTTCTCGTGGCATTCTTGGTTCTCGTGCCATAGTTAAAACTCCAATCCTTCTTTTCGTGCAGCATCAGCTAGTGCCTTAATGCGTCCGTGATATTTTTTAGCACCTCGGTCAAAAACAACAGTTTTTACCTTAGCTTTGCTAGCTGCTTTAGCAATTTCCGTTCCAATAAGCGCAGCTCGCTCAGACATAGTTCCTTTTGTCTTACTACCAACACTCGTTGCAGCAGCAATAGTTGTATGCGTATCATCGTTAATAATCTGTGCGCTTACATGCTGGTTGCTTACGGTTACGCATAATCTCGGTCGAGTTTCTGTACCGTGTAGTCCAGCACGAGTTCGCGTTTGTCGTGAGGACTGTTTCACAATCTTCTTTTGTCTATCACTCATATCCTACTCCTTACCCGACTTTCCTGATTTTCTCAAAATTCGCTCACCAACGTATGCAATACCTTTACCTTTATACGGTTCAGGCTTCTTAAACGCACGTATTTCGGCTGCAACTTGTCCAACAAGCTGCTTATCGATACCGCTAATTGTAATTGTTAGCTGTTCTATTTTAGCTTGTATCCCTTCAGGCAGTTTGTACTCAACCTCATGTGAAAAACCAAGGCTCAATTTCAATGTTGTTCCAGCTAAATTAACTCGAAATCCAACTCCAGTAATTTGAAGTTGTTTTTCAAATCCTTTTGTAACGCCTTCAATCATGTTCGCAACAAGTGTGCGCATGAGTCCGTGTTTTGATCGGTGTTCCCATTCGTCACTTACTCTTTTCACAATAACTTTGTCATTTTCTACAACAACATCTACACCGGCCATAGTGAACTGTTTCAGTTCGCCCTTTGGACCTTTGACAGTGATAGCATCGCTGTCAACAGTGATTGTCACACCATCAGGGATGCTGATTGGTAGTTTTCCTATTCGACTCATTTTACTTTATTCCTTATATCCTTCTTACTTTAGTACACTTGGCACAATACTTCGCCACCGAGCTTCTGTTCTTTGGCTGATGCACCCGTCATAACACCTTTAGAAGTTGACACGATAACGATTCCACGACCTTGTTTTACAACTGGGATGTCCTTAACTTTTGCATACACACGTCGTCCTGGTTTGCTAACACGTGCGATTTCAGTGATCGGAGAACTATTGTTTGAATCAAGCACCTGAAGAACTAATGCCTTTTCGATACCTTTGCCTTCAACCGTTGAGCTCACGATATACTTGTTTTCAGCAAGAATTTCAGCAACTGATTGTTTAATTGTACTGTGAGGCATACGAACTTCTGACTGTCTAACAGCAAGAGCGTTTCGGATGCGAGTCAACATATCTGCGATTGGATCTGTACTTACCATCTTTTCTCCTTACCAACTACTCTTTGTTACACCAGGGATCTCACCCTTGCTTGCATGTTCACGAAAGCTAATTCGACTCAGGCCAAAACGACGCATGTACGCATGTGGTCTACCAGTTTCGCTACATCGATTTTTCAATCGCGTTGGGCTACTGTTACGAGGTAAACGGGCAAGCCCCTCGAAATCACCGGCTGCTTTCAATTCAGCGCGTTTTTCAGCGTATTTTTCGTGCATTTTTTGTCTTTTCAGGTCTCGTGCGATAATTGATTTCTTTGCCATATTATTTACCTTCCTTCATAAACGGCATGCCAAATTTTTCAAGGAGTGCTTTACCGTGCTCTTTCTCTTTAGCTTCAATAACGAAGTTCACCTGCAAGCCGTGCGGGGTAGCTGTTTCTTCAAAGCTTAGCTCTGGGAATACGCTCTGATCAACAAATCCGAGGCTGTAGTTTCCTTGGCCATCAAATGATTTGTTTGATACACCGTGGAAGTCACGAAGTCGTGGCAAAATGATGTTGATGACACGATCCATAAATTCATACATTCGGTCTCCACGAAGTGTTACCATCGTGCCAATTTTGCTTCCCTCACGAAGTTTGAAAGTTGCAATTGACAATCGAGCAGTACGTTCTATTGGTTTTTGACCAGTAACTTTAGCTAGTGTATTGTTTGCGATTTCAAGAAGCTTCTTATCGTCTTTTGCTTTTCCAAGACCTACGTTTACAACAATTTTTATCAGTCGTGGCGCTTCATTAACATTTGAAAGTTTGAGCTCTTTCGTAAGTTCTGCTCGGAAAGACTCATTGTACTGACGCTTCAGTCGTGCTGATGTATCAACTTTTTTTGCAGTTGCCATTACTTGATCTCCTTTCCGGTACGCTTGTAGATTCTTACTTTATTACCCTCTTTGTCGAACTTGTAGCCGATTTTACTAGGTTTTTTGCTCGTAGGTTCTACGATTGCCACGTTGCTGACTGGAACAGGCTTCGTCTTCTCAACGATGCCTCCCTGTGGATTTAACTGTGTCGGCTTAACTGCACGTTTTACGACATTAATATTCTCAACCGTGACCATATTCATTGTTGGATGCGTCGCAGTGATTTTTCCAGTCTGACCCTTGTATTTACCGGCTAGAACAACAACTGTGTCACCTTTTTTTAGTCTAATTTTCATTACTGAGTCTTTCATCTAGAGTACCTCCGGGGCCAAAGAAACAATCTTGGCGTAGCCCATATCACGTAATTCACGCGGTACTGGGCCAAAAATACGAGTTGCTTTAGGATTTTTGTCGTCACCAATAATAACCGCTGCATTGTCGTCAAAACGAATAGTTGAGCCGTCTTTTCTACGAATAATATTCTGTGAACGAACAACAACGGCTTTGACAACAGCTTTTTTCTTAACCTGTCCGTTAGGTGATGCTTGTTTTACGCTCGCGGTGATAATGTCACCGACTTTTGCGTATCGTCGCTTTGAGCCGCCAAGAACCTTGATACACAAGATTTCCTTAGCACCACTGTTGTCGCATACGACTAGTCGAGTTTCGGCTTGAATCATTTCTTAAGCCTCCTCTTCTTTTGGTTCTGCAGTAACTGCTTCAACCGTCTGATCTGCTGAAATAGCTGCTTTTTCAATAATCTTTACTAACTTCATCCGTTTGCGAGCTGAGATTGGTCGTGTTTCAACGACTTCTACTTTGTCGCCAACATGCGCTTCGTTCTTTTCGTCATGAGCAATGTACTTAACCGTTCGGCTATATTGTTTCTTATAGATAGGATGTGTGTGTCGCTCAGTGACTGAAAGCACGATAGTCTTATCAGCTTTGTCGCTTGTAACGGTACCTGTGATTGTTCGTGCCATCTTTTAAGCCCTTTCCTTTGATAAATGTTCTCCGAGAACAGTGAGCATTCTCGCTAGCTCTCGTCGTTTTACGCGAATAACACGTGGATTTTGAACTTCACCCATATGAATTCGTCTGCGCATTTCTGCAATTTCATCTCGCAGTTCACTTGTTGACTTCACAAGCTCTTCTGCCTTCATCTTCCTAATATCTTCCATCTTCTTCATGGCTATTTGCCCTCCCGTACAATAAATCGGGTCTTAACTGGCAACTTGTGTGCAGCGAGTCGCATAGCTTCGCGTGCCTGATCTTCAGGGACACCGCCCATTTCGAAAAGTACAGTTCCTGCTTGCACTTTTGCTGCAAAGTATTCTGGGCTACCTTTACCGCCACCCATTTTAACGTCCTGAGGTTTCTTTGTGACAGGTGTATGAGGAAATATCTTGATCCAGATCTGACCACCACGCTTGGTGTAGCGTGTCATAGCCTGACGAGCAGCCTCAATTTGTCGGCTCGTGATTCGTTCGTTGCCGAGAGACTGAAGGCCAAATTCACCGTGTGAAATGAAGTTATTGCTTGTCGCAACGCCTTCGTTTCGTCCTTTTCGGACTTTACGGAATTTTAATCGGTTTGGTACTAACATTTACAGTGCCTCCCCAATGTAACCCATGAGACAAACCTGACGGTTTTTCTCATCGCGCAAGGCTTGAAGTGAATTCAAGCTTTGGCTGCTCTTTTCCCTTAAGCTCATAGCGCTTCTCCTTTGTAGATCCATACTTTGACGCCGATGATGCCAGCTGCAGTTTGCGCACCAACATGTGCGAAATCTATGTCAGCGCGTAGCGTATGTAGCGGCACGCTTCCTTCAACAATCTTTTCACGTCGTGACATTTCAGCACCGTTAAGTCGACCTGCAACTTCGATACGTATACCTTTTGCACCAGATCGCATTGTGGCTGCTGCAGCTTGCTTGGTTGCACGACGGAAAGCGATTCGTCGTTCAAGCTGGTTTGCAATGTTCTCTGCAACAAGCTTCGCATACATTTCGGGCTTTTTAATTTCTTCGATGTTTACGCGTACTTCACCACCGTAAATCTTCTGAATTTCTGCTTTTAACTCATTCACACCTGCACCACCTCGGCCGATTACGACACCTGCTTTCGCAGTTTGAATAGTGACCGTCACAAGGTTAGGTGAGCGTTCAATATCAACCTGGTTGATACTCGCGCGGCTACCCAGCTTTTTGTCAATCAGTCGACGCACTGCCAAGTCATCTGTCAAAAACTTCGCATAGTCGTTTTTGCTTGCAAACCACTTGCTGCGCCACTTCTTGTTGACCTGGAGTCGCATGCTGATTGGGTTTACTTTCTGGCCCATAGCTTACTTCTCCTCAGCTTTCTTAGTTTCTTTTACTTTTTTTGCTCGCTCTTGGCCGGTTACAACCACACGAATGTGGCTACTCTTTCGCTGGAAAGGTAGTGCACGTCCATGCGCTGCAGGTCGGTATCGTTTGATACGTGGACCAGCAGTAACGTTGATTTCGACGATACGTAGCGTATCAGGTTTCAAATTATGATTGTGCTCTGCATTTGCAGCAGCAGATGCGATAGCCTTGCGTACAGCAAGTGCACTACGTCGCGGCGTATGATCAAGAATTGTCAGCGCGTCTGACACATTGCGGCCACGAACAAGAGCAGCGACCACAGATACCTTACGAGGGCTTTGACGGACACCTTTAGCAATAGCTTTTACTTCCATGGCCATACCTACTTCATCTTTCCGCCGTGTTTACGGAATTTACGTGTCGGGCTAAACTCACCAAGCTTGTGACCAACCATGTTTTCTGTAATAAACACTGGAACGTGCACTTTGCCATTATGTACAGCGATGGTTCGGCCAACGAATTCTGGTGGAATCGTACTGGCTCGTGCCCATGTCTTAATAATTGTGCGGTCTTCTTTTTCGAGCGCGCCTACCTTTTTAGCAAGCTTCGGATCGATAAATGGACCTTTTTTCAATGATCGACTCATTTACTTACCTTACTTCCTTTTCGCTTCGTGGCGGTTGCGCACGATAAATTTATTTGTTCTGTGATTGCGCTTGCGTGTCTTGTAACCAAGAGTCTTCTGACCCCATGGCGTACGAGGCGCAGCACCGTGGTTTGTTGAACCACCAACACCGTGTCGTCCACCGTCACCACCACCGTGTGGGTGATCTACGGCGTTCATAACCACACCACGAACAGTTGGGCGAATACCCATCTTTCGTTTGCGGCCAGCCTTGCCGTATTTAACGTTTTGGTGCTGAACATTTCCAACGTTACCAATATGAGCCATTGCATCGCTCAAAATCATACGTACTTCGCCACTTGGTAACTTAACCTGGCAGTACTTTTCCTCTTTAGCAACTAATTGAGCACTGTTTCCAGCACTGCGTACAAGCTGTGCACCTTTGCCTGGAGTCATTTCGATAGCATAGATTGTTGCGCCGTTAGGAACGTTTCGAAGTGGCAAACGGTTGCTTGTGCTAACTGGTGCTTCTGGACCTGATTCAACTTTTGCACCGACCTTTAGACCCTCAGCCGCCACGATATAGTGGTGCTCGCCATTCTGATCTTTCAGACGTGCAATATTAGCGCTTCGACCTGGATCGTATTCAATCGCCTCAACTTCAGCTTTTGTGCCTGCAGCCAAGTTGAAATTGATATTTCGAATAAATCGTTTTACTCCTGAGCCTTTGTGACGCGTTGTGATACGACCCTGGTTGTTACGACCTGCCGTAATCTTCTTTATACTTACTAGTGACTTAACCGGCTTTTTCGTCGTGATCTCAGAGAAGTCGCGCGTGGTCATGCCACGACGGCCTGGAGTTGTTGGGTTCAATGTCTTGATAGCCATTGCTTACTTCTCCTCTTTCTTTGATTTCTTAGCTTTTTTATCAGCTTTCTCAGCTTCTTCTTCAGCTTGTTCAATCGCAGCAAAAATCGGAATATGGTCACCTTTTTTCAAAGTTACGTATGCTTTTTTCACATCTTGGCGAACACCAGTTTCGTAACGTCGATTTCGGTATAGTCGCTTTGTCTTGCCTTTTGCTACAACGACACGAACAGTTTCTACCGTTACTTCATACGTTTTTTCAACTGCTTCAGCAATCTGATGCTTATTCAGGCTTCCATCTACATCAAAAACAAAAACCCCTTTTTCGCTTTGAGCGTAAGTTTTTTCGCTCATTCGGGGTTTTAATACGATACTCATTATTTTGCCTCCTTCTTGCCGAGCCACTCAGTAATAATCGTGAGGGCTTTTTCGCTAATGACGACATAGTCAGCGTTCATAACGTCATACACATTGACATACATTGCGTGAGATAACGTCACACCTTCAAGGTTACTGAATGCTCGAACAATCTCAGGAGTTTTGTCTTCAACGACAACAAGTACAGAGCGACTCGCACCAATTTTTTTGAGAAGGGTGCTTGCATCTTTAGCTTTGCCATCCTTGAGGCTTAGTGCTTCAACAACAATAACTCGATCTGCTTGAGCTTTGAGCGTCAAAGCCTGACGGATTGCGGTTCTTTTTGCGCTTGTACTCAGTTTCTTTGAGTAGTTCTCTTCGCCCAAAGGACCGAAGGTAATACCACCACCACGCCAGATTGGCACACGGATAGAACCGAATCGTGCACGACCAGTTCCTTTTTGTTTCCATGGCTTCTTACCACCACCGCGTACTTCACCGCGACGGAGTGTCTTGGCGAGGTTTTCACGACCGTTTGCAAGATAGGTATTGTAGGCTTGCTTTAAGAGACTGTGACTCGCTACTTCGACACCAAATACTGCTTTATCCAATTTTGCTGCCGTCGTTGCCTTAGAGCCCGACTTCGTATATGTAGGAGTAGCCATTAATTAGCTCCTTTCACGAGCACAATGCTCTTACGTGGACCAGGAACGGCGCCTGTTACGGCTAGAATCCCTTTTTCGGCGTCCACGATTGCAACTTTCAGGTTTTTAACAGTTACACGATCTTGACCCATGCGTCCAGCCATTTTCTTACCTTTGAAGATGTGCTGAGGATACATAGATCCAATTGAACCAACTTTACGAGTATCACCCTTGCCACCGTGTGTTTTTCTTTGTCGGTGGAAGTTGTGCCGCTTGATAGTACCCGCATAACCCTTACCTTTGCTCGTGCCTGTAACTTCTACGACATCACCAACTGAAAAAACCTCTGCGGTTAACTCTGAGCCAACCTTGAGGTCCTCTGCTAGTTCTACGTCCTCTGTACGGAATTCACGCACCACCTTCGGGCTACACTTTGCAGCTTTAAAGTGATTTTCTTGCGCTTTATTAACCCGCTTTGTCTCTTCAAAACCAATCTGAAGCGCTTGATAGCCATCAGTTTCATCTGTTTTGATTTGCGTAATGACGCAAGGACTAGCGGAAAGCAATGTCACAGCCAGAACGGTACCGTCTTCTGCGATGGTACTGGTCATGCCGAGTTTTCTCGTTATGAGTGCTTTCATAGTTTCTCGATCTCTGTGCCGCAGAATCCTGCTGACCAGCAGAGCTGGCCACTCTGATTCTGCTTCTCAGCACATTGCTTCGTCGAAATCTTGCGATACTCCTCTTCCGTAGCCTGCTACGGTTCAGTCCGTTTCGCGATTTCTCCTTGCACTATACATGAGACACAGAGTCGAGAGATTCTCGCACAGGAGAGTTTCTCCTGTTTTTATAAATTGTTATACGTATAACCGCGGGTTTTTACGCTGTTTTTAGAGCATAAAAATTCTTGGTGGCTGGTAGTTTCGGGGTTCCGACTTACCAATTCACCAAGATAACGATTAATAACATCTTATCACGAAACGTTCTAAGGTGTCAATACGTTGCAAATTCTACATTATATTTGTATGACAATTCCGACTGGAAGCCAAAAAGACACAAAAGTTGCTACAAGAAGTACCGCGAACTCAATCTTGCGATCAATTTTAAAGTGATCATGAGAAGCAAACCAAATTCCTATTAAAAGTCCGAGCGGTATGGGTACACTCCATTCTGGCAACGACTCTATGCGAAGCCACTGCGATCCTACAATCAAGTACATAACCATCTTGAGAAAATAAGCGGAATCTGTTTCTTTGACTCTTTTTTGTTTTTTCTTAACCATACAGATAAGCATAACAAAAAAGGACTACATCGTGTAGTCCTTAGTGTTTAAGTTCGAAAATATTACATCTTAATTTCTGCGTCACAGCCAGCTGGAAGGCTAAGATTCATGAGTGAATCAATGGTCTTTGGTGTTGGCTCAAGTACGTCGATGAGACGCTTATGAACACGCATTTCAAACTGTTCTCGACCCTTTTTGTACACGTGCGGGCTCTTTACGACCGTAAAGGTACTTTTACGTGTAGGAAGTGGAATTGGCCCAGCAATCTTAGCTCCAGTACGAAGAGCCGTGTCGACAATCTGCTTAGCGGACTGATCAATAATTTTATGATCGTATGCCTTCAATCGAATACGAATACGTTGTTTCTGGTCTTTTTTGGCTTCAGCCATAGAATAATCTCCTATATTCTAGTGGTGTAACATCTTTAGTGTCCTATTCAGAAGTACACGAACGACTTTTAGTCACCACGATTAGTTAATACTCAAATTATAGACTTTTCTTAACTATTTTACAAGCCAGGTATCATCCCGTCAGATATTGTTACTACAAGCAAGGGAACTTTTCGATTCTGTGGAGTTAGTATTTTCGGCTGTTCTTCCTCCGCAGGTTCGGAATTAATTGGTCTGTTTACTGGGGATCTTTTACCTAATTCAAAATCTCCTAATGATTCATCTGTCATAGTACTTAAAAGTATAGCACTAAAAAGCCCGGGCAAATACCCGGGCCTTTTCATCGGTTGTCTCTTGAATACTATTTAGTAATCTTCGTAACAACACCTGCACCAAC
>JAGQNQ010000037.1 GCA_020428015.1 Candidatus Saccharimonadota bacterium
CTGAATGCTCACCAGTAAAAAAGTCATCCGCAAAAAAGAAAAAGAATGGCTCACTACCAAGCATATGTGATGCGTTCAATATCGGTCGTGCATTACCTTTCGGAGATCCTTTTTGGCGAATATATACAAAATTTGCCATTTTCGCGATGGCCTTAAGCTGGTCTGCAATTTCGTTTTTACCCTTTTCGGCGAGCTCGTCTTCAAGTTCTAGGCTCCTATCGAAATGATCTTCGATCGCTCGTTTGGTTGGTCCAGTAACGATAATGATGTCTTCGACCCCAGCCTCCACTAGACCTTCGACAACTATCTGGATGACCGGTTTATCAATAATTGGCAGCATTTCTTTCGGCATTGCTTTGGTCTGTGGTAGGAATCGAGTCCCCATGCCTGCTGCGGCTATAACTGCTTTTCGTACTTTTGTCATAGGTCGATTATACACCAAGCTTTGCGCGCAGTATTTTCTGTGCTTCGGCTGGATTTGCCTTGCCCTGACTCAGTTTCATAACCTGTCCGACGAGGTATCCAATCGCTTTCATCTCACCACCTTTTACATCTTCAGCCGGTTTTGGGTTGTCAGCAATAACTTGTTCTACGATTTTTTCGAGCACTCCGCTATCATTCATCTGGATAAGACCAAGCTCTTCAGCAACAGCTTCAACATCTTCGCACGGAACTTCCATCTGGAATAACTTTATCAACAATGAGTTCACTCCGTTTGAGCTTAGTTTTCCTTCAATAACTAGTTTGTTCACTCCAACATAAGCTTTTTGCCTTGATTCGCTTGAGAAGACAAGCCCTGTATGTTCTCTCATAAATGGTGTTTCAACATTTACTATCCAATTAGCATATGTTTTTGCTGTAGTTTTTTCGGCAGCTAGTAAGCTAAGAAAATCCGTTGATGCTTCGACCTGAAATTCTAGTAATGTCTCTATGAGTTGCCTATCGAGTTCACAGCCTTGAAGCTTTTCGCGCCATTCGTCAGGCATTATTGGCAGATCTTTCTCGATTTCTGCAAGATACTCATCGTCAAGAACAACCGGTGGAATGTCGGGGTCGGGGAAATAGCGGTAGTCGTGCGCATCTTCTTTGCTACGTTGGCTCACCGTTTTCTGTTTGTCGTCAAGCCAGCCACGGGTCTCTTGTACGACTTCCTGGCCTTTTTCTAATAGTTCAATTTGACGCTTTATTTCATAATCAACTGCACGCTCAACACTCTTAAAGCTATTGAGATTCTTCGTTTCCGAGCGTGTTCCGAACTTGTTTGGGTCTTTGCTAACGCTAACATTCACATCAAACCGCATATTGCCGTGGTACAAATCAACATCGCTTACGCCGGCATATTTCATGCGTAGCCACAACTCCTTAGCATATGCTTTTGCCTCAGCGGAATTATGAATTTCTGGTTCTGACACAATCTCAAGTAACGGTGTGCCGGCGCGATTCAAATCAACCAGCGAGTAGTCCGCGCCGCTTGGGTGTGTGCTTTTTCCAGCGTCTTCCTCCATGTGCGCACGAGTAATATGTATTGTTTTGATGCTGTTATCATCCAGGTGGATTGTAATACTACCGTCCAAAATTATCGGCTGGTCATACTGACTGATCTGATAACCTTTTGGTAAATCGGGATAAAAATAGTGTTTTCTATCAAATTTGCTAAACTTTTGAGGCTTTGTACCGAGCGCATACGCAGCCTTTGCAGCTAATCGAACGGCCTCCGCATTCAGAACGGGTAGAGCTCCAGGCATACCAAAACAAACTTGATCAACCAAAGTGTTTGGCTCTGCATCTCGCGCCTCATTGCTGGCTGTCCCAAACAACTTTGTCTTTGTCTTCAGCTGTACATGACACTCAATACCAATTGTTGGATAATACTGGCCGACCTTATATTTCTCGTCAACTTTGGTCATGATAATGCTCCTAGATCACGTAGCGCCTGGCGGAACGCGACAAGTGCATTCTTGACGTCCGTTTCTTTCATGGTACGTGTACCTTCCTGTCGAATCATGTTAGCAAGCTTGTGAGCATTCCAAATTGAATCGTTTGAACTAAATCTGCTTTGTGCGTTTACCATTCGTTCGCCCATGGTCTTCCCTACTACCTTACGTTTTTTAAGCACCTCATCGAGCAGCATGTCTGCATGCACAATTGCGTGTGACCAGTCATCCTTGTGGCCGCATAATTTCTGAATATCACGCCATTTTCGAACATATATGCTTGTTTTTATGCGCTTTGGCAATCGACGGGCAATAATAACTAGAGCAGTGAGCACAATGATAAGCAAACCGACTAGTGCGACTATTCGCTCTGGACTCATCCCGTATGAACCTTTCTAAGCGTATACATAACATTAACGCTTGGTTTATACAACAGATTACAATCGCAAAACGAACACGAAACTAGGGTTCTGACGGGACTCATATGAGAAGCTCCTCGACACCTTTCGAAAAGCCTAGGAGTGCTCTGTCGTCTTTTTGTGCCGCCATTACTTGGAATCCGATTGGCAGAGAATTACTGTCGAATCCACAAGGAATACTGACAGCTGGTATGCCGACGAGATTAGCGGCAACCGTTAAGATGTCTTGCAGATACATTGCGACCGGGTCTTCATTTGCACCAATTTTAAAAGCGGTTGTCGGAGCGACTGGTCCAACCAGAAAATCAACTCGCTCAAATGCTGCCTTAAACTCATTAATAAGTTTCGTGCGCACGGTTTGTGCTTTCTTATAGTACGCGTCGTAGTATCCTGAGCTCAACACGTGGGTACCCATCATGATACGTCGTTTTGCCTCAGCTCCAAATCCCTGACTTCTACTCTGCTCGTAGCTTTCCTGAAGTGTTTTAAAGTCAGGTGCACTGTAGTTGTAGCGCTGACCATCATGTCGGGCCAGGTTGCTGCTCAGCTCTGCCGGAACTACAACATAATATATTGCAAGCGCTAAATCAATGCTCGGAATACTGACTTCCTGAATCTCTGCACCTGCGAGCTTCAGCTTTTCAATAATACTGTCTACGCTTGCTTTAACCTGCGCATCGAGTCCTTCTCCAAAGTATTCAGATATAACACCGACTTTTTTACCCTTCACAGTATTTTCTAGATCTGTGTAGGCAGAACTGTCGCGCGCTATCGTTGTGCTGTCGAGCGTGTCCTCTCCGGACATAATATCCAAAACGAGAGCTACGTCTTCACTTCTGCGAGCAAAAACTCCGATACAGTCAGTACTGCTCGCCATCGCCACAACGCCGCTACGCGATACAAGGCCGTAGGTTGGCTTATACCCAACAACGCCGCAATAGCTCGCTGGTTGTCGAATTGAGCCGCCAGTATCGGTGCCCAGTGCAAATGGCGCTAAAGATAGTGCTACGCTCGCAGCCGACCCACCACTGCTTCCTCCTGCAACTCTTGTTTTATCATGAGGGTTTTTTGTGATGAAAAAATCGCTGTTTTCTGTTGAGCCACCATGAGCAAATGCATCAAGATTTGCCTTTGCAACACAAATCGCGCCCTCTGACTCCAAACGCTCAATAGCCGTTGACTGATATGGGGCTACGAAGCCCTTTAGCATGTTGCTCGCTGCGGTCGTCTCGGCTCCAAAAACAAGGAAGTTATCTTTGGCGATAAATGGAACGCCAGCTAGTCTACCTGCTTTTTCGCCTTTTTTTAGCTTCTCGTCTATTTCGACTGCACGTTTGCGAGCAGGTTCCTCAAGAATCGAAATAATCGCATCATATTCCGGATTAAACTCTTTAATTCGGCTTAGCGACAACTCAACGAGCTCTTGGGCAGACTTTTTGCCACTCTGCACGTCCGATACTAATTGACCGATAGAGCCCCATACTTCAGTCATTGTGTTATATCATCCTACCGACTTTAATGTATCTATCGTGAGTTCTGGGTACGCGCTTCAGCAACTCGTCTGGTGTCGCTTGCTGAGCCACAACGACATCCTCACGAGTTCGATTTAGTAAACCAGTCACTTGATACGTTGGCTCGAGCCCTTTAGTATCAGCAGCTTCCAAACGTTCAACATAGTCGAGAATACTACTCAAGTCTTTTTGATACTTTGCTATTTCATCATCTGTTAATCGAAGACGACTAAGGGTAGCCAACTTCAATATTTGCTCACGTGACAGTTTTGACATCTTGCGAACTATTATAGCGAAGATAAGGTGTTATTTGCAAAGAATCTAAAGGTATTGGGCCCAAAGTGCGCGCTGAGCTTCGGTAAGTTGTCCGCTCGCCTCGACGGCACTTGAAAGTGTCGTTTCAGATACGGTGATCTCTTGGCCTTCGAACACAACATCGTTTCGTGGTAGTGCATTCACAACAGTCGTCTCTACAAACAGTCGCTGCTCAGCACTAAGGCTTTGTGAATTATCTTGTAAGTACTCGTTAACCATTTGGCGTACAATGACTGTCTGGTTGTCACCTTTTCGAACGGTTGCATTATAGTCGGTTTCTTTTTTGTCAACACTCACAGGGCCTGCTGTAGGCGGTGATCCAATAGGGTTATCTACCTCGGCTGGCTCTTTCTTCTCCATGCTCGCTTCTTCAGTAGATTGTGATTGCGTTGTTTCTTCAGTCTGATCAGTTTTTGTCTCAGAGTTCTTATTACCTCCACTCACAACAAGAGCTAGCACACCAGCTGTTATTAGCCCAGCTACGATTAGCCGAGAATTGTTTCGTAATTTTTCCATTGCGTTTGGACCCTCACTTTTTTGATTGCCCACCCGATTACTTATTTATGCTTAAGATTATACGTAACGAGTCAAGTAAAAGCTAGTTTTTTACTGTGGAAAAAGTGTTAGAAAACAAAAGACCTCGTGTAGTACTACCCGAGGTCTATTAGTCGCTTTTTTGTTTATTTGTTAGAAGCTACTTTTTGTCGCTTGAGTGCAGCAACTGCGATCAGTACGATGCTCATACCTGCAACAATCTGGATCCAAGCATTTGCTCCTGTGTTCTGCAGTTTCGTTGTAGAGGTACCAAGTACTTGACCCTGCTGTGGCCCACAATTCTCCGTTGACGGCGGATAATCAACCGTCGTTGAATCTGTAGGATTCACTTCAACTTGTAGACGAGCCGACTCTCGTAGATTACCACCAAAGTCCGTTGGATCCTCTACCCATGTACCGTTGACCAACTTCCAACCTGGCCAATCTGGCTGCGTAGTATCAGCACCGGGCCAAAGTGTCGTTGCACTATATGTATCAGTTCCATCAAATGTCGTGTCTGCTACCGCAACGGTGTCCGTATGAACAAGCATATCTGCTGGATCGCCCGCATTATTACCACTAACTGTGAACCACTTAAGCGTAAACTGCGTTGGAACAATGTGCGTAGCCTTTACATTCCATTGTAGATATGGGAAGTTGTCTCGACAGACTGCTACAGCACTTACCTCAATGCGTGGTTCGTAGTTGCCAACGTAACAATGTACTGTTTGTCCTGCTTGCACATGAGCATAGGCAATGTTCTCTGTCTCTTCATCGCTATCCTCACTAAAGGTTCGATTGAGTGACAACTCATCCTTATACTCTCGTGGACAGTAAATACCGGACTGAACCCAGCCATCCTGCAGAGTTTCATTGACTTGATATACACCTGGTTTAAGGTTATTGAAGTTTGCTTCGCCTTGTTCATCAGTTAGCTGGGAAAGTGCAACTGAATCTTCATCGCAGTCGTTTTCCTCTTCGTGACCGCCATCATAGAACAAGCTGTTAGCCTGTACTGAACCAAGTTCCATCAGCTCAACTTCACACTCTTTCTGGTGAGAACTGACATTCATTTCCCAGTCTTCAAGTGTTTCTTCACCTTCATCCCAGACGCCATTCTCGTTCGTGTCGTAGAACTTAGTAACAACAATTCCGCCGCGCTGTTGGTTCATTACCTTACAAACATATTCTTCGCCAAGCTCTGCTTTGAACGGATGGGAAATATGCTTCAAACCGTAACGAGTCTTTACGAAACAGCTTGTCCATAGCTGATCCCAACCTTCAACTGGCTCTTCTTCAACACGAACCCAGCCTGCTTCGAAGAATGGTCCAGACTCATAGCTATTCGGTACCTGGTCATCCCATGGATGTCCGTCAAGCACGAAATCACGTCCGTGCTGGTTGTTATGAAGCGTAAAGTTAAAATCTTGTGTACTCCATACAGGGTCAGTCCACTTGATGACTGTTACTTTTGGTGCGATGTCATCGTTTTTGATATAGCAGTGTTTTGTTTCACCGTTTCGTACATAGATGTGCTTACAACCCTCATATGAAGCTTTGTATCCGTCTGCGTCTTTTTCGACGACAGTGTGCCACCCAGCGTCAACCCACACAGCATTTGTACCGTCGTGTTCAAACTGTTTCCAAGAACCATTATCAACCTTGAACTTGAAATCGTGCGCTTTTGCGCGACCACCATTATTGTTAACAACTTCCTTGTGCACAATAATCTTGCCAGGTTGATCATCATTAGTAATGGTACATGTGTAGTTGCCACCAATTTCAACCTTCAGAACACCGTTCCATGAACAGTCGCCCTTCCACCAGTCCCATCCGAGTGATGTATAACCATCTTGGTTAACTTCGCCGACAACATAGCTGCCCGCATCAAGCATAATCTCTAGTCCACTTGTTGCGTATTGGAATGTGCCCTCGCCAGCGACAGTTAGTGGGAAGTCGAGTGGGCCAAGGTGTCCACCATTATTGTTAATGACCTTCTTATACAGCGTTACAGTTGCGGCTTGGTCATCATTTGTAATGACACAAACGACCTCTTCACCATTTGTAACTTTGCCAGAACAGTTTTCGTATGAGGTCTTATAGCCTGCTGCTTCGTCTTCAACGACATTGTATTCGCCTGCACCCACTTCCACAGATGCTTCACCATTGTCATTAAAGAATGTTGAATTGCCCCCATTTGCTTTGAAGCTGAAAGTGCTAACGCCTCGAGTACCACCATTGTCATTGATCAGTTTCTTTATCACCGTAATGGTAGCGGGCTGATCATTGTTAAACACGTTACAAGTAACTGCTTCGCCGTTCTTTGCAGCATATGGATAGCCAACTGACTGTCCGTCAACAAAACAGAATATACCGTCAAACGTATATCCAGCTACCTCATCCTCGGTAATAGTAAATTTGCCTGCTGAAAGCATGACTGGTTCAAAATGAGCAACACTCTCATAGATTTGCTCTGGTCCTTCACTTTCAAGGTTAAGTGTTGAACCGTTTAGGGCTACTCCAAACTCATCTCCCGTCTTAGTCCCGCCCCAGTTATTGTCAACAAACTTATTAACAGTAACTGTTACCGGCTTTGCTGTATTTGTAATGTAGCAGTGCTTCTCATCACCATAGTTAACAACAATTTTGTAGCAGCCGTCCGTGTTTGTTGTATAGCCTGGCGCTTCAACTTCATCAATATTATATGTGCCAACAGGAATAACGAGCTCATTAGTGCCGTCTGCTTCAAAGGCTACCGGGTCGCCACCGTTTACTGTAAAGCTAAACTCGCTTGGATCTGTCGTCCCACCGTACTGGCTGTCAATGGACTTATGAACGATTATCTTTCCTGCTTTTGCGGTGTTTGTGAAGGTACAGGTAATATTATCACCTTCGTCAATCTTGCTCTTATCGATCTGGACATATCTTTCTGAACTACTTGTGGTATTTGAGCCTTCCGTTTGAAGCGTTGCACCATTTTCGTCCTTACAAACAATCGTTGTCGTATAGTCATTGAAGTCGACGGAATTCGTTCCCTCTTTTTCAGAAACACGAAGGTCAGCACGATCATCGATCTCTACTGGATTATGAGTTGCCCCGTTTCCGCCGTTATTAATGACTTTTGTATTTCCAACATACAAGTCAAATACTCCTGGGTCATTTTCCGGTATAACATTCTTTATGATCCGCACTGTGGTCTTCACTGGATAGTTACAGTCATTGTTCCAGATTGCTTGTCCGTCGCTAGACCAGTTTAAGCCAGAGTAATTATATCCTTGGTAAACCGGAGGTATGATATCGCCCCACTCAATCTTGTCATCCTTTAGTGTTTGAGCTGTTGCTGGATCACTAGCAAGTGGTCCCTTGTGCTCACCATAGTGGTCTGCTTCATTACCGCTATTCCCGGCCCATCCGTCTACTGCATTCTTATTTACAGTAATCTTGACATATGGATTCGTAACACTGTCTGTTCTATGACAAATAGTTACATCGTTATTGGTTGCGCTTGCCTGGGGGGTAAACGCAAAAAACGGCGTCATCTGAGCCGTCATGAGTACCAACGCAGCAAATGCCCGCGTTACTTTTTTAGTTATTTTTTCTCCCGTCATACTAAACAACCTCCTTAAATGTTGTTTAGACGCGGGTTTCGCCATTAGCTAAGTGTTTTGCAGGCGACCATATAAGCAAAAACACCTCAAAGCTCCGTCTCTAGGGTTCATGCTACGCCCCTATTGTAATAATGTCAAGAAAATTGTTTTATATTTTACAACCTATTTTTTATCTCTTGAATCCAGTCGCGCAACTCGGCTGCCTTTTCAAACTCGAGGTTTGCACTCGCCAGATGCATTTGCCGCTCTAGGTCTTTCATCAGACTACCGTATTCGTCCTTTGGTATTTTCTTAAGATCTAGGTGTTTTTTCTTGTCAGTCGCTGATTCACCTTGCATCATACGTTCTGCGATATTTTTATGTATACCAGCTGGAGTGATTCCGTTTTTTTGGTTAAATTCCTCCTGAATTTCGCGTCGGCGATTCGTTTCTTTGATAGCGGCCGTCAAGCTTCTTGTCATGACATCAGCATACATTATCACGCGCCCCTCAACATGTCGGGCCGCTCGACCAATCGTCTGAACAAGTGCTGGTTCGCTACGCAGAAAGCCTTCTTTATCTGCATCTAGGATAGCCACCAAACTTACTTCAGGCAGATCTAAGCCTTCACGAAGCAAATTTATACCAACCAATACATCGTATACTCCCATTCGCAAGTCACGCAGAATATCCGTCCGATCTAACGTATCAACTTCGCTATGCAGATATGCAACCTTTATGCCTAGTTCTTTTAGGTAGTCAGTCAGGTCCTCGCTCATTCGTTTTGTGAGCGTCGTCACCAAAACTCGCTGATGTTTTGCCACCGTATCCCGAATCTCAGCGATAAGGTCATCGACTTGATGTCCAATCGGTCGTACTTCAATTTTTGGATCCAACAAGCCAGTCGGTCGAATCACTTGCTGCGCAGGTTTTGGGCATCGAGACAACTCGTACTCGGCTGGCGTTGCACTCACATAGATAACTTGGTTTACGTGCCGCTCAAACTCAGTGAAGGTTAGAGGACGGTTATCAAGTGCGCTTGGCAGTCGAAATCCATAATCAACTAATACTTCTTTGCGTGCTCGGTCGCCGTTAAACATTCCCCGAATCTGTGGCATGGTCATATGTGACTCGTCCACCAGTAGAAGATAGTCGTCTGGGTAATAGTCCAGCAATGTTGCGGGCTGTTCACCTTCCTCGCGATCAGTCAGATAACGACTGTAGTTTTCTATACCTTTTACAAACCCGGTCTGCTCTAACATCTCGATATCAAACTGTGTGCGCTGTTTGAGCCGCTGGGCTTCGAGCAATTTTCCCTCTTTTTCAAAAAGGGCGACACGTTCTTCTAACTCTTTCTCAATTTTTA
>JAGQNQ010000038.1 GCA_020428015.1 Candidatus Saccharimonadota bacterium
TTCTTCCATCAAAGTCATCATACCAAATTTTGAAAATTCATCACGCTAGTGCTATTCTAAATTTAGAAGGAAATTTTAAAAACTCATATGACCCCAAGAAAAATAAAAAAGATATTCGGCTACGAATCATCTCTGTTATAAATACAATTTCTAAATAGAAAAATCGGGTACTATTCTAGTTCAATGATTTTGCCGTTGAATCCCCTGTCTTACCCCACGGGCCAATAAATGGCATGGCGAGAACCCTCTTCGTTTCAGAAAAATGCTGTGAGTCTCCCGGGTGGGAATAGGCATCCAAGAAATGGTAGCCGTTCTCCGCAGGAGCCTGAGCACCAGGAATTGGCAGAGCCTCGTGTGGTGCTTCAAACTTTTTTATCATTTCAGTTTCTTCAACAGTCGACACCTCGACACTTGCATCACTGATTTGCTGTTGTATCTCCCCGTTACAGACCACCTGCAAATCAGGAAACTTTGCGATAAGGTTGCGAAGTATTTCTACATCAAAATGGTCACCGTGATCATGCGTGTAGACAACGACATCAACACGAGTTACCGAATCAATCAAAGATCTTTCCGCCCAACCTCCGGGGTCAAACAGCACACTCTGCCCCGCTTCTTCAACTAATACACACGAATGCCCGAGTTTTGTAAGTTTCATATATCTCTATTCTGGCAAAGTTGCTCAAGAGTGGTTGTCGATTTTAAAATCAGAAATTTTTTTCTGTCGTATCGGTGCCCTTGAAAGCCTCGCCATACTCTACTAGACTTGCTGTAAAACGTTCTATACGCTGTTTTATTGACTCATTAATTATCGTCAATGCATCATCATAATCGGATGCATCGGTACATACCCTGGTTGGAATCATGGTGTAGCCTTGAGATCGCCCTACTAACATCAGCTGATCAAGTGGTTGCGGACTCCGTTCACCATTACTAGCTAGCCCCAAAATTTTCCCGGTGAATTTTCTGGCATGCTGCCAGTCTAAAGCGTTCTTCAATATCCCACTAAAGCTGTTGTGGTAGTTCGGCGTGACCCATACAATAATGTCCGCCTCCTCGCTTTTTTGAAGAAATTCGGATGTTGCTTCGTCATGTGCACTATTTCGTTCTATTTCTCTGTTGTAAAGCGGCAGTCCGTACTCGACTAGGTTTATAACCTCGACTGTGACATCACGGTTACTAAGTGATGTAGCTATGGCAGTGCCCAGTGAAAGCGAATGAGACTTTGCATCTCCAGAACCCACAAGTATCAACGCTCTCACGTTTACAGCTCCTCGATTTTTACGCGCTTCTGTTCGGTTGTATCCCGGTCGCGGACGGTGACCGTGCCGGCATGTTCGCCTTCAAGTGTGTCAAAGTCGACGACGATGCAATACGGCGTACCGATTTCATCCTGGCGACGATAGCGCTTACCGATATTTCCGTTATCGTCAAATTCACAAACATATTTCTTACTAAGCTCTTGGTAAATTTCTCGTGCTTTTACCACAAGCTCTGGCTTATTTTTTAGTAAAGGAAAAACGGCGTACTGTACCGGTGCAAGCTCGGGCTTAAGTTTGAGAACCGTCCGAGATTCCCCATTTTCCATAGTCTCAACAGTGTACGCATCACACACAACTGACATGAATATTCTCCCCATACCCATTGATGTCTCAAGTACCCATGGAATGTATTTTTCATTTGTATGCGGATCAGTATGAGTTAGATCTGTGCCAGAGAATTTTGTATGCTGCGATAAGTCATAGTCGGTTCGGTCATGAATGCCTTCAACTTCGTCGAACCCTAAGCTCGGAAAGTTGTATTCAATATCCCAAGCGTCCTTAGCATAAAATACTAGATTATCGTGTTGTTTCCATCGTAATTTTGTCTCATCAATACCTAAATCTTTAACGTACCACTGCCAGCGGTCAGCTTTAATCTTTTCGTATTGTTCTTTATTTTCGTGCGGCTTTACAAAATATTGTGTATCCGCCTGCTCCAGCTCTCTTGTCCTGAATAAAAAGTTCCTAGGACTAATTTCATTTCTGAACGCTTTACCAATTTGCGCAATACCAAAAGGCACTTTCATGCGCGTTGTGTCGACTACATTCTTAAAATTGAGGTATATTCCTTGGCATGCTTCTCCAGGTAAATAAACCGGCCTCTCTTCTTTGCCGGTGAAGTCACCGAGGTTTGACCTTACTAGCAAGTTGAATGCTTTAACTTCGGTAAAGTTCTTTTTTCCGCATGTTGGACACTTTATTTTGTCACGATTTTCATCAAATAGTTTGTTGAGCTCGATTTCACTCATTTTTTCGTCAGCTATGACACCAATTGCGCCAAGTTCTTTGTCGACACGAATACGTGCGTGACATTCTTTGCATTCAGCAAGAGGATCAGAAAAACCACCAACGTGTCCGGACGCTTCCCATACTTTCGGATGCTTGAACATTGCACTATCAATTCCAACAATATCTTCGCGCAAGTGTACGTTCCTGCGCCACCAAGATTTTTTGATGTTATTTAGAAGTTCGACCCCGTATGGGCCAAAGTCGTAGAGACCAGCCTCGCCACCATAAATTTCACTTCCCTGGTACACAAACCCGCGGCGCTTACAAAGTGAAACAATATCTTCGAGTGTAACTTCCCTGCTCATTAGGGATAATTATAACAGAACTCTAACTGTTACTTACTTAATCTGGCTATAAAATATTAGTTCTGGGCCACTTAAATCGTCTTCAATACTGGTAACATTACTTGGGTCTGAACCGTCAAAAATAATTTCTGGGGGCATGATAACAGGATCTAAGTATCCTCTATAGGCTTCACTTGGGTTTAATTCATCTTGTCGGTAAACTTCACCTTCTGGAATTTCTTTAAATATCTTAGAAAGTTCGGCAAGTACCACATCATTTGGCTCAATCGTAGGTTCTATCAATAATCTTGCACCATGTGAAGCTACTTCGTGCAGATCAACAAATCTTTCTTTGTTATCCGGCGGCAAAGTTTCGCTCTCAATCACACTCGGTCTCTTAACAATTGAACGTTTGTACATATTTGTATTTACTTCTCAATTAATACGAAGACGTCTTGTTTTAGGCTCAACAGCAGCCATTCTACGATTTAGTTTAGCCAATTCTTGGGCATTATTCTTTGGCTTTGATACTACCGGATATAATGCACCATGACTTCTAGTTCTACCAACTGTTTTTACTCTCTGCAGAGTGGTCAAGCTTCTGTCACGTAACCCTTCTGGTAGTACTTTACTTAGAGCACTTGCTGCGAATGTAAGCGGTGCATGCTGTGAATCTTGAGATAAATCACTTGATAATTCAGTTCCGCCCCGACCATCGTTATTGCCGGGTCCTAAATCAGGAACTACTAAACTATCTTGCCGAACAACACTTAGACGAGTTACTAATCCATGTCCAGCTGATGAACTATGGTTTAGGTCATTTCCCTTTTGAAAATCTGGTGGAGTAAGTTCTGAAACATTAATTGCCATATATTTATATTATATCAAACATTAGCGCTATTGTCAATTCTGCAATCTGTTAGCCTTTAGCCAACAGCAGCGCGTGCTGCAAGAGTGGCTTGATGTCGCTTGCTAAGGTATCTGCTTGAGCTACCTGCAGTAAGTTAGACGGCTTTGACACCTTGGATAGCAGGCGCAGAAATTTTATGTGTTTCGGCGCAAACTGACCAGACGGGTGCACGAAAAACCCCATGTCGTCAAAGCTAAACTGGTAGGTGTCTGTTTCGCTGAATTCTTTGCCATTCGCCTGCCGTTCAAGATTCACTCCGGATCCAATCAACCCGAGCAACTGACTACAAAACCAAACGCTAACAACGGTAGGATATTCGTGGTGGTCAGTTAAAGCATGCAAACCACTGTCGAGCAGATCAAAAAACTGCTCTTCGCACTGATCTTGCGTATGTTGATCAATTAGTTTCAAGAAATCGTATGCAAGCATTGTTGTCTGCATATTCTCGACTATTTTGCCATAATGACGCACCAGCTGTGTCGACACAATTGTCTTCAACTCACTTTTGCCGTCTATGAAACTAACATTAGAAACCGAAAATAATTCAAGCCCGCCAGCGAGCTTGCTCTTACTTTTACGCACACCTTTTGCGAGAAAACTCATTTTGCCGTGATCTTTCGTTATGACAGTTAAAATCCTGTCAGCTTCGCCGAAGTTGAGTCGCTTTAAAATTATCGCTTGCGTATGAACAGTTTTCATCCCGTTAGTAACTTTCTAAGATTTTCAAATATTCCGAACATCATTATCAATTATAGCTATTTGGGGTCAACTTGAGCTATCGTAGGCTGTAGGTTACTAACGGGATTCATACGGATACGCCGCTCACATACTTTTCGACAGCGAGCCGTAAGTTTTCCAGCGTTGTGTCTGGCTTGTATAGGTAGTCAGCAATCGCTAGTTGTTGCCAGGCCCTCGAGCGTAAAACCGTGTCTTGCAGGCGAACGGTGGTGTATACAAGTACAGGTATGTGCTCCCAATCTTGATATGTTCGGAATTCGTATAAAAATTCTAGCCCGCTGTGACTTGCAAGGGATAGCTCAAGAATAACAATATCTGGAGTGTGCTGGTTGGCTGCCACTATAGCCGTTCCGGCATCATTCGCTTGTGTGAGCTCATGCTCCGAAAAAACTTCTGCGAGCGAGCTTTTGGTTGTCTTGTGCGAATCTATGACGAGTATGCGAGCCATGTTTTAGACCTACACCATCTGTAACTGTTTGCTAATCGGCAGCGTCACTCCAAAACCAACAGCATTTTTAAAGGCAGCCTTGTTCAGCTGTGATCCGAGCAGCGAGAAAAGACCCTGGGAGGTAATGAGATCTACCGCCGGACCCGCAAGTCCATTCACTGGCTGAGCCGATTCTAGGTTTATCTTTGACAAGCTAACATTTTCAAAATTTGCTTGGGCACTATGAATAGACACTCGCACGCCCTGACCTGTTCGACGCGCTTTACATACAACTTCAGCAGGCCCCTCGACTGTTGATATGAACACATGCCAAAGACTTGTCAGCGCACCTTCGAGTAGTCGTCTGTCCGTATCAACTGGCTGCAAACCGTGCTGAATCTGTAGCTCTGCAACGCATCCCGACGCCTTCATAACTGATGCCATGTTACTTGCAACACTATGCATTGAACTGCCAATGTGTACCGGCTCTAACTCGAGCGTGAGCTGACCGCTATGCGCTTGCTGATACAACAAAATATTGTCGATAGTTTTTAAGCCCTTTTTAGCTTGAAGCGAAATATCATCATGCTGCTTACCTGTAAGTTCTGCGAGTTGCGTAATGGCTACCAACGAGTGTTTGAGCTCTTCGCCCAATAGCAACAACAGCTCATCTGCACGAGATCCAGCATAGTCTGGTTGTACCCTCTTCACATATAGAAGTATACGTGAGAATACACGCATTCAGCCATGTAGTTTTTACGGCACGAAGAAGAGTGTTTTGATAACTCGTTCAAAGTCATTCACGTAATCGGCCGATTCTGTCCATATTTTTAATGTTTTATCGCGTTGCGGGAGGAGCACCATTACACCTTGTTTATCTTTAATGATTGCACCTGTCGCTTTTAGCCCAAGTGCGCTTGGAGTTTTTTCTGGACGAAATGCTGTGATGCTGACTTCACCCTTTTCTCCACTTTTTTGCACTTTTTCAGCTTCTGTCGCGTAATCGGAACTAAGGATCTGGACGCGGAACGCAGAGCTAATCGACTTATCCGTGCCATTAACGACGTTGGGGTGTGCGTAGAAATCTAGCAGTGTTCCAGAATCTTTTTCTTCTGTATAAACACTCCAGGTTCGAGGATATTCAAAAGTAAGCGAACCGTATGTTGCTGAGCCTGTGTAGGTTTTGAATGGATCTTTTTCACGTTCAGCAAATTCTGCCTCTTTTGCTTGCTCGGCATTTTTTACAGCGACATCAGCAGCTGCTTCAATCTTAGCGTCGAGATTCGTTTTGTTTTCCTGCATACCGATAAATGCCCAGATACCAAAACCGAGAGCACACACGAAGAGTATAGACATGAGTAATGCAACAATCAGAGATGTATGCGACTGCTTTGGCAGCTGCAAATTCTTTGGACTTGGCATGGTTGGCGGCAGGCTTTGGTTTGGATTCATCCCGTTACTCCTAGGAAACGCCTATTGCGTTGTTTTAAGTTATTCTTTCCGGGACCCGACTTCAAATGCTTCTCCCTGGCGTGAGCATCCTTGCTATCTTTATAAGCTTCAAAATAAATCAACTCAAAAGGTCCACGGCCTTTGGTATAGGTACTTTTGCCCCCATTATGTTCGTCGAGGCGTTTCCGTACATTCAACGTGCAGCCCGTATATAACATGCCACTTTTCTCACTACGGATAACGTAAACATACGTAAAGCTAGGCGTAACGGGATTCATAAGCATTATGATACGGCACTCATGTGTTTCGACGCAAGTCATCTGTAATAGTAGAGAAATATCCCTTTTTTCGATCGGTCAATTTTCTTACCTGGGATTTCGAAACTGAAACTAATGAGTTTATATGACTTCCCTGCTCGGTATATTTCAATTTTTTTATCTAGTTTAGCCATGTATCTGTCCAGCAAAAATACAAACATAGCATCTGATTCTGGCCATTGTGCTTGCCAAAAATCCCCCAAACGTACCGTAATAAACTTTCGGTGTTTGAAATAGCGTAGTTTCGTCCAGAAAACAAGCAGCGGATTAAGCTCATAACCAACTGAATATATTCCTCGCTTCGCTGCGGCCGCTAATACACGGCCGTCACCACTTCCGAGCTCAAGCAATGTCTGTCCCGGCTGCAAGTCCAGTAACTCAAACGCATCGTCAATTTGTCGACGCATTGTTGGCAGGTACGGTGCACCACGGAAAACCACGAACCCAAAGAGCAAAATTACTATAGCTAGAGCCAGGACAATCATTTTTGCATTTTTTTCAGAGTTAGTTCTGCGTCTTTCAAATGTGCTTCTAATTCGGCGATGAGCTTCATTCCCTTGTCATAATCCGCCAGCAATTGATCGACATCTTCGTGAGCAGACCGCTCAAACCGTTCTAAAACTTCTTGTAATTCGGCCTGCGCCTGTGTGTATGATTTTTTGTACGTCATTTTTTACTCACTTTCTTTACTTCGCTGGTAAGTGTGTTATGTAATAATTCTACGTCAATCGTGTCACCTGGAGTAAATGTATCGGTAATTTTTACGAGCCTTCCACCACGACGAACCAATCCGTAGCCACGCTTCATAACTTGTTTCGGATGATAGCTTTCTAGTCGCAAACGAGCGTGCTCCAGATGCGTTTTCTTTTCTTGAATGAACACATCGACAAACCCTTTGAGGTCTATCCTTGCTTGGTTTAATTGCTGTTTGCGGCTCGCGAGTTCGTCGGCTACAACTTTGTTCAAGAAACTTTTGCTTGTCGCAACTGATACGCGTACTGCCTCTCTGTCTGGTACTAGCAGTTCCGCGGCATTGCTCGGTGTACTTGCTCGAACGTCTGCAGCTAGTTCTGAAAGGGCAATATCTACTTCGTGACCAATCGCCACCATGGTTGGAATTCTACTCATGGCAATAGCTCTCGTCACCGTCTCCGTACTGAATGCAGCCAGGTCATCGGCACTGCCACCTCCACGAATCATGACTAGCACATTGCAACCAGCATCGCTATTTGCTTGCTGGATTGCTGTAACCAGTTCTTCCTCGGCGGATGCCCCCTGCACTTGTACTTCATAGTGGTCAATTTCAAGATAGGGCCATCGTGCCTGCAGTATTTTCAGAAAATCTGCATACGCAGCCGATTGCCCAGACGCAATAAGCGCAATTCTCTCAGGTGGATATGGGAGGGCTCGCTTGCGTTCAGGAGCGAATAACCCTTCTTTCTCAAGCTTTTTGCGCAGAAGATCAGCTGCTTTCCTAATACTCCCCTCACCCACGGGACGAATTGCCTGTATGTTGAGGCTAAATCCATAGAGGTTGTGCAAGCGTGGTTGCGCCACAACTTCAACCTGCATACCATCTTCAAGAGCAGTTTTTAGTTGCCACACACTACCAAAACAGCGTAGCTTCGATTGCTCGTCCTTAAGATCAAAATATACCCATTTCCCTTTACTCACCTGAAATTGTGATAATTCACCAACAACCGTGATGGTCGGATATGCGAACTCAAGTGTTTGATTTAAAACAGCGATCGCTGTACTCACATCAAATATTGGTTGGGTCATGTTCGGCTGCCTCTTCAAGCATGTTCTCTATTTCATGCCCAGATTCTGTGCGAAGTGCCCGTTGATAGAAGACATATCCGATAGGCAGGAACAAGCCCATGTTGAATACGCGGTATACAACCGTTGCAGACAGTGCAAGTGCCTCATCTATGCCTGCACTGGCCATCACGCCTGTCATTAAGCCCTCGTACACACCAACACCACCAGGTAAGACGGCAACGAGCCCGGCCATATTCGCAACAGCATAGGCGATAATAATCGCACCTGGATTAATAAATTGTCCAAAGCTAGCGTACACGATCACAATAGTAAGAATTTCCGTAAAATTCATCAACATTGTCCAGAATAACGGATAGCGTAGATCCTTCCAATTTTTACGCACATGTTTGTAATCTTTGTGTAGATCGCCAAAAAGGTCTTCTATGCGATCAATGTTGATCGTCTGCTTCTTGTTTCTATGGAAAACACTAACAACGGCATTGATTAATTTAGGGAGTGCGGCAGTAAACTGCTTTATTCTATCTTCGTTGCTAATGACGTACACCAAAAACAATGTGCTAAACACAATTATAGAAGAGAGGCTTGATGCGATGAGGACGATCACTCTGCTGGCTGAACCAAAAACAGAAAGTAATAGTACAGCGATAAGAAGATAGAACATGAACGATACAAAGGTTAAGAAATGACGTGAGGTCTGCAGCAGTGTGGCTTTGGAGCCCTTGACACCTAGTTTACGCATACGAATACCAAGATAGCCGAAACCGCTCACACCACCAGATGGAAAGACATTGTTTACGAAATTCATCTCTAGGCTGACCTTGAACAGCTCACTAGTTCGAATCTTCTCACCCATGGTTTTCAGGTAACTCTGGTAGAATTTCGCGACACTAAAATGATTCGTAAGTTGCACTGGTATGACTAACACTAGCCAGAGCAAGTTCAATCGAGCAAATGTTTTGAACGCTTCAATAATTTGAGCACGGGCAAATACAACCAGAAGCACTAGGGCGAAAATGGTAACTGCGTTTATCCAAAACTTAATCGACTTTAGGTTCATTACCTCTTATAATACAGCCAATGCGGTTCATTCCCCAAACCATTGCAATACTCGGTAGACAACCAGCGCTCGGCATTGCTGAGCTTGAAAGTCTATATGGCGCCTAGACTATGATGCCTTTTGGTAAGAAAGCATGTTTACTGAGTATCGACTCTGTAGATTTTACTCGGTTGGGCGGCAGTACACGTGTCGCGAAAATCCTGACCGAGCTGCCCAACGACTGGCAAAAAATCGAGCAATACTTACTTGATAAAACACCGGAGCATGCGCAATATATCAGCGGAAAATTGAGCTTTGGGAT
>JAGQNQ010000039.1 GCA_020428015.1 Candidatus Saccharimonadota bacterium
TGTCATTCTGGTGCGGGTTAAGAGACTCTAACTCTCGACCTCATCCTTGGCAAGGATGCGCTCTAAACAACTGAGCTAAACCCGCTCGAAATTTTGTTTCTTTTAAGTTTACAGAAGACTCGTGCTTTTCTGTAAACAATCATTGAAACCAAATTTCTCGCTCGTTTCGTTTGAAATTCGCTTGATGACTCTGGTTCATTTCAAACGATATTTGAGGATAACACACTCAGACTACAGCAGTAATCATCCAAAAGATGATACCAAAAATAACACCCTTCGACAATACTAAGGCTATATATTTCGTAACTATTTCTTACGCTTGGCGAGTTTTTTCTTTAGACGCTTCAATGACGCACTGTGCTTGTTTCGTTGTTTAGCCATTTTTCATGCTTTCTGTTTAACTTGTAGTTCGAATTATTATACCATAGATTTTCTATTTATTCTATGATTGTTCGGACCTCTTACGCTGTGAATACACAATGGCTCCAATGACAGCAACCAGGGTTAATCCATCTATACCAATTGCTGTACCAACAGCACCGCGATAGTACTTATTCCCTGCAATGTTTGATGTAGTGATATCGGAGCTGTCGATTAGAACAGTTATGTCACTACCTACGCTTGCTTTACTAAAGATAATTTCATCAACGAGTACACTATTATCATAGGATAAGTCCCCGTAGATGTATTGATACCAAACCCTATAGCTATTTGGTGTTTTTGGCACTTTATGTGACTGTTTATTAACAACTTGTCCATCGAACTCGATTCCATAACGTTCCAAATATTTCTGATTGTTATACGTGCCGTAAGCAGACAAGTTTAAAAACGCATAAAATCCGAGTATCAAAAATAAAACAGCGAAAACTATAGTTCGTTCTGTTTTCGATATATGCGGCGCGACACTGGCAGCCTGCACCAACACATACCTTGCTGGTTGTGTCTCACCATACACAAACACAAGATCAACCGCATGACCGCGAGGGCACTGCTTACGTACTGACCGTGCAGTTGCTAAATATCTTTTTGATAGCTTTTCCAAATGCTTTTGCAGGTTTTTATCATTTGTTTTAAAACGTTCACCTTCAGAATCCTCTCGTAAACACAACAACATACTTAGACCACATTTTGGGCACGCATAACTTACGTTTGAGTCCAAGGCATCGTCCATTTGATCCCAGCTAATCAATTTACGAAATGTTTTGTACTTCATATATAGCTTACTCCCGCGCGTCTCTCAGACGATTGAGTAAGAAATCTGTCTCACCTGATGTCATGACACGTGTCTGTAAGTCCTTGTCATACACAGTTGGAGTCAACTTCGTTTGCAGTAACTGACCATCAACGAAATAGTGTGTCAAAATTATACCTCGCTCTGTACCCGGCCAGCTTGTTTGCTCAAAATACAGATTGCCTAGCCCGTAGTATATTGGCTGGTTTTTATATAATTCATATGTTTGGGGTTGATGAGCCTGTGTTCCGATGACCATGTCGGCTCCTTGATCAATCAACCACTTGAAGTCCTCTTCTTGATCGCCAATCGGTTTGTCACACTGCGGATACTCAAGGAAGCCATTTGGGTAGGCATAGCATTCCCAATACTGGACATCAACGATAACGTAGCGATTTTCGTTCTTTGCTTCTGCGATGTCAGTCTTAATTTTTTCTTTGTCCCACGCGTTTGCACCAGCCCGATTTGTACTCGAAATTGCTCCACCATTTGGCGAATCAGCAAAATTATAAGCAAGGAATGTAACTTTTGAGTCTTTTTGATCGACTTTGTGTGGCTTAGCAGCTTCTACAGCGTTTAATCCGCCACCTACTGTTGCCCAGCCGAGTTCATGATACAAATTAATCGTACTCGTGTTATATTCAGAGCCATTGTCGTTATTGTGGTTTCCCGTAAGCTCGACAAGGTCAACGCCGCTCGCTTTGAGCGTTTCTATAAATGCAGGAGGCGAACAAAATGAAGTATTACTATATGCACAGCCGTCTCGGAATGATACCTCGTTGGAGACATGTGTTATATCCGCATCGGCAAGAAACTCGCTTATTTTTGCGCTGAAATATAATGGATCGCCTACGGATGTTAGCTTCTTCTGCATGACACGAGTGAGTGCCGTAACGCCAGTCATGTTCACCTTTAATGTATCGTCTTTTGTTTTGAAACTTCTAAGTTCGAGCCCCTCCAACTGGCTTGCTCCGGCACCCTCAAATACGGCCGATCTGAAGTATGCTCCTTTTGTAAATTCATCCAGGTAGTAGGCGCCGTCTAGCCGCAATAATTTCAGTTCATAGCGCAACCCATCAATTGGCACAATTCCGACCGATTCATCGGGCAAGTCTGAAAACTCCTGAAATGTCTTGACCCGTTCAGTCTTCAAGCCAAACTGATTCGCTAACTGCGACCGAATTGATTCATCAATATTACTAGAAAAATAAACTGCTTTTTCGCTAGACAGCGTATTTTCGCCGACTTCTTGTCTGGCTGAGTTAAAAGACGTGACGGGCACAAAAATATCCAGCAGACTAGCATCTGCTGGTTCACCGGTGGACATGACAGCCTTGATGCTCGCAAAATCTTTTGGCGTTTTTTGCTGCTCAACAATCTTTTTTCGAATTGTTTTCTGCTCAGCTTGCGTTATCGTCTGGTCAAATAACAGCTTCGCCGCGACTTTTTCTTCTTGTACTGCTGGCAGTTTGTTGTGTCGATCAAAGGCGTAGAGTTCTGCTGCTATTAACAGACCGACAAGTGCCATGACAATGAATCGTAACCGAACTCTCGGTTTCTTGGCACTTTGCTGCCCCACATTTTCTCTCACATTCATCATGTATATTATATGTCCTTTTTGTTCGTTCTCTAACAGAAAAATCCGCCTGATAAATCAAAGCGGATTAATCTGTATTCTAGCTGAGGGGTAGGCTTATCGCCACCAGCCCCAGCACCATCCACCAAAATGGTGCTGTTTATGATGACGTGGCTTTTCCATGTTCTCAAGCACATACTTCACACACTGGCCTTGATTTCGGAAACTTGGATTGACATAGTCTCTCCAGCCGCCCCAGAAACAATCTTTAATCCTTTCAGGTACAAACGCTTCGACATAGAAATTACGTGTTTCACGAACGTTTACCTGACCAGGATCGTCAGTAGGATTGAATACGAAGCAGTATTCGCCCTCTTCTAGACCGCGAATGTCCAGGCGCGCCTTAAATGTAGCACCATCCCATTTGTAGCTGTCGTTATGACCGTCAACGTTGCCAAGAACCGTGTTGGTTCCGGCTGCACAAGTACCCTGACGGACCGCCCACTGAACTGCGTCGTCGTTTTCAGTATCGCCGTCGTCATAGGTCGCTTTGAGCTTCAGCCATTCCTTAACGTGTTGACCATCAGTTGGCTTCACTATTTCTCCACTTACTGGGTAGACTTTTTCAAAGTCAAAAGTTGTTATCTTGTCGGCCGTTCCGAACACAAACTTATCAACATTCTCTGTGTAGCCATCTGCGTATGGCTCACCGACTCGCACACCCATCCAAGAATCTGTAGTTCTTACTGCAATGTCAGGATATGCCGCAATAATGTCGCTCCACTTCTGATATTGCTGATTATCGTCAACAAACGGCGTCCCAGTTTGAGCTGGCCAGTTTGTTGCAGCTCCACCACAACCTGTCATGCCTGACCAACACCACATTGCATTATCATCCGAAGCATTCCATTCTTGCCACGAGTCTTGAGAAACTGTTCCGTTAACGCTCGGCACATAAGCTAGCCTCTTTTGCCAGTTGTCTGAACCGTCAAAGTCTACGTTGAAGTTTAGATAGCCAGAACGATTTACATTACCTGGATTTGTTGCTGAAGCGTTAAATGTACTGAACTTCAGCTCGGTTATATCTGCAAGTTTCACTCCACTAAACTGATATGTTGCTAGATTTCGTCTTTGCGTTCCAGTAACTGCTATTTCTACGCTTGCCGCGCCTGCAGGTGGCGTGTCTGGCCCATCAACAAATGCGCCCAGTGTGTTGTCGATAGTATCGTTTTCATCGTTGTAAAAAAACCATGACGAAGGCTCTGCAAGCACATCAACAAAACTAGTTGCCATATCTCCCGGTAAAACAAGTACCGTTTCTTCTGTTGGTCCTGCTAGTTCCTCGACCGTAGGAGTTGACCGGTGAGCCATTGCCGGTGCGGTTGATGCTAGCGCAAAAGCCGGCACTATTGCCGAAACTGCGACACGTTTAATAAAAATTCTCAACATGCGTGTATCCCTCCACATTTTTAGTTGTACTTCTATTGTAGTCCTCAGGACAACAAAAAGTTACAGTGCTAACGCTTTATTGTGATATTTATCACTAGCATTAACATTTCTCAATTCTGTTTCTTTTTTACATCAACTAGCGTTCGTCGCGCATATCTTTGATCGGATTGCGGTGTAAATTCGTTACAAGTGGAACAAGTGATGCGAGCAAACTACCGACAATAATGACGAATGTCAGGAATCCTAGCTGTTTCAGATCATAGCCGACGAGAGAGAAGCGCTTCGACAAATCGCTTGCATTAAAACTAACCAGTGATTGAACCGTAAAATCAGCGCTATAGCGATTATTGACAAGGGATGCCAGCAAATAACCTGCGAGTCCTGAGAAAAATACTATGACGAGCGATACGAGCAGCACGTATGTTACATATATCTGAGCGATGTCGAGTCTCTTTGCACCAATGGCTCTGAACACGGCGGTCTCACGACGACTATCGGCGATGATTTTCCCAACCGTACCCATCATTATGAGCGCCGATATCAAGGCTATGACAAACAATGTGTTGTTGAATATTCTAGAAAAACCGCTGCGCAAATCTTCCAGTGCAATACTACTACTGCCAAACGGATTGATGAAGAACGGTTTACCATCTGCGACACACGATGCGAATGGATCTGAAGTAAGACCACTGAACCCAAAACCACTCGGTTCACAGGTATTCTCTTTTGTAAATTTCTTTGCTCCTGCCGCATCGTCGAATTCAACATAAGTCGAAACACCATAGTCCGTGCTCTTGCCGACCTTGGCAAAACTCGCTGCATACTCAGGCAATGCTTTTTCTGCGCTCAGCGGAACAAACCATCCCGTTCCGACAGAAGATGTGAGCAGACTAGAAAGAATGTCGGTAATCTGGAAACTCTCAAACCCGGGCGGATCAGAAGTGATACCGACTATACGAAAAGTAAGCAACCGTTGTGCAGGTGCCGCCTTACCGAACATTCGTTCGAACTCCTCATACTTCGCATCTTGCTGTTTTTGATAACTGCTACGTACATCCCTGGATACGACCACGTCCTGACACGGTGTCTCACTCGTAGTAAACATCAAATCAGGGCGTCGATAGTCTTTTTTGTCTTTATTCTGCTCGTAGTCTTTTGTTTGCTGCTGTGCTGTCTGCTGTCGTTCGAGCGATGAACTGTTACGCAAACAGACAGAGAAAGTCTTCCCCGCTATTTGCTCACGTACCGTCTTGATTCGCTCAAGCTGGTCTTCAGATTTTGAACCCGAGGATAGTGGAGTCAGGCCAACTACCTCCTCAGCAGCGCTATACGGTGCCACTATCGGTACCGCTCCATCTCGAACGGCAAAATCTTGTCCTGATAATGAAAAGACACTCAGAACTTCGTCGCTCAGGGCAGTCATGCCGTTTTTCACTCCGTCAACTCCGCGAACTGAATATGGATCTCCCGTAAAATCACTGGAAATTACTTCTGCTCCGTCTTTGATAGTTGTTATTGTAGGTGCATCAGCTGTTGGAGGCCCAAACACAGCGCCTAAATTTACCGAAGAATATGTTCCGGTAGCATTATATTGCTTCGTTTTTTCACTCAGTGTTTGATAGTAGTTCTTAGCAGTCACCTCTTTTCGATCTGCCAGTAGTTCTTGTCCAATCTCGGAAAAGGGATCAAAGCCTGACTTCCCCTGATAGTCATCAGAAAAAATTGGCGATACCTCTGTAGCTGGATCATAGATAATCCCTAGTTTTTTAGCTGCCGCTGCTTTTTCTTTCTTTTGCGCTTCGAATTTAGTTTTGGCTTGATTCACGAGTGTTTCATCAAACTGCACATTATAATCTTCTTGCGAAACTGACGATACTTGCAATAGATAGCGCTTACCAAGACCTTCACCACTAAATGTCTCAACACTGTGTATGACACCGTTCATAACGATACTAACGGTAATCAGCAACACGAATAACAGACCTGCGACAATAACTGTCACTATCAACCGTATCCGCCGGGTTTTAAGTTTTGTTGCAGCCAACAAGAGCGCGTCTTGTGGGAGCATCATGACACTATCCGCCCATCTCTTAGCCCTATTTCGCGATCAGCTCGAACAGCAAGCTCATGGTCGTGCGTGACAACTATCACCGTTGTACCGTAGGCTTCACGTACTTTGTCGAACAAATCCATAATCGCGAAGGCGTTTTCTCGATCCAGATTCCCTGTCGGCTCGTCGGCAAGAATTATTTTCGGCTCATTTAGTAGTGCGCGTGCAATAGCCGCACGTTGCATCTGGCCGCCAGACAACTCGTTCGGCAAGTGCTTCAAACGATCACTTAAACCAACACTTTCAGTCAGTGAGACAGTTCGATCCTGACGCACTGACTTTTTTGTGCGAGCGAACATACCAGGCACCTCAAGATTTCTCTGTAGGTTCAAAAATGGCTGCAGGTAAAAGAATTGGAACACAAAGCCAATGGTCTTATTTCGGAAGTTTGATAATTTTCTGTCGGATAGTTTTGCAATGTCTTCATTATTGATAGTGATGACACCGTCAGAAGGTTTATCGAGTGCACCAATCAGTTGAAGCAAAGTGCTTTTTCCAGACCCGCTTGGGCCGGTAAGTGCGACGTACTCTCCCTGCTGAATCTCTAGGGAAACATCACGAAGCGCGTCTACTTTTTCACCACCGATTCGATATGTTTTTGACACACTTTTCAGAGAAATAACAACTTGCCCAGACAATTTTCGTTTCTTTTTGGTCTTTGATACTTGAAGCTTATCAAGCGCTGCTAGAATTTTCGAAACATCGCCATCATACTTTTCAAGCAACTGCTGTTCTAGTGTAGCACCGTTTTTTTTAGCCACCATATGGACGCTAGTATACGCCCGTTTTTGTGATTTTGTAACTATTCCAAATTACCTCTTTATCTGTTAGAATTGTCTTTACGTGTGGCTCTTTAGCTCAGTTGGTAGAGTGAGAAAGTCCGGTGGACTTTTGCAAGGCAATCTTCACTTGAAAACTTGTTTTCAAAGTTGAAGTTGCGGGGTCGCCGAAGG
>JAGQNQ010000003.1 GCA_020428015.1 Candidatus Saccharimonadota bacterium
GGCTTTGGGCTACCAGGTCTGGAAGCAATGGTGCATGGTTGCCCAGTCGTATCAAGCAACGCGAGCTGTCTGCCTGAAGTCAATGGTGATGCAGCACTCTACTTCAACCCTGAAGATGTTCATGAAATGGCAGCGAAGATTGACGAAGTTATCAGTAGCGAACCTCTGCGCAAGAAGCTGATCGCAAAGGGCTATGAGAATACGAAGCGCTTTAGTTTCCGGAAATTTGCGACTCAGCATGTGCAAATGTTCAAAGATCTGCTCGGAGAGTAGCTATCTTATGCGCCAGGTTTAATCACGATATGTCGATCGCGACCTTCGCCCTCTGATTCCGTCACAAGTCCGTGATCGCCTGCTAGTTTATGCAGTGTGCGTCGATCAGCTGCGTTCATTGGCGGTAAATGTTTTGGCTCACCAGATGATTTAACCTCTTCAAGCCACGCCACTGCTTTATCCTCCAGACGGTGAGCTCGCTGCCGTTTGTAGTCAGCGATGTCTACATTGACACGCACCATAGATGCTTCGTTGGTTTTCAGTGCCATGCTGGTCAAATACTGCAAGGAGCGCATGGTGTCACCATGATTACCAATCAAAAATCCATTTAGATGTGTGCTCGGGACATTTAGCTCGATCACTTCATCATCTTCACTCGTCGCATACACATCGACATTTAGACCAAAGAAAGATAGCAGGTCCTCTAAATACTTCTTTGCAAAACGAATTGATTCTTCAGAATCCATAAATCACCTCTTCTTTTTAGTTGATTTCGGTGAGGCTTTTTTCTTGGTGACTTTTACTTTTGGTTTTGTTTCAGAAGGCTCTTTGGATTCTTTGAGTGATTTTTTGCGCACAACGACAGCGCTCGCTTGTTCCATCATATATTCGTCCTGCTGCAGTAAGTAGCTCTGTTGTGCGTATGCAACCAGTCCGCCTACGAACCAGTAAAGGGCAAGCGCGGCCGGGAAGCCAATAGTCAGGAAGAAAATAAGCCCTGGCATAAAGTAGGCTAGATTCCGCCCCATGGCTGCGTTCACTTCGGCGCTATCTGCTTCCTTACCATTGCCTGCTTCTTTCAGAATATGACGCAGTTTACGCCCGTCTTTAGCCTGTGGTAGCGTCTGTTTAATCTGAAGAAACTGTATGATTGCAGATCCTAGAACAAGGAGCAGCGCTGGAATGTATAGTGGTTGTCCGTCTTCCACAGCGGCACGAGTCAGGTCGACCTTACCGAGAAATCGTTCGTCAAATTTTGAAATGTCTTCTGATACTTCCTGCATCCATGCTGTGTTCTGCACAACTGGATAAGAAAAGTCGACGATGCGTTGCGGGTTGCTAACAACCTGCCGCAGACCAGAAAAGAGAGCCAAGAACACAACAATCTGTACAATCATGACCCCGATTTGTGATAACGGTTTAATTTCCTTTTCTTTGTACAGCTCCATCATCATAAGAGATTCTTGCTGCTTATTACCTTTGGATGCTTCTTTGATCTTTTTCAGCTCGGGCTGCAGCTCTCGCATCGCCTTCGTGTTTTTCAGCTGTTTTTTTAGCAGTGGGTACAGTGCCCAGCGCGCTACCAATGTAAAAATGATAATGGCGATACCAAAGTCGTGCCCTGGCAATAGCGCGTAAAGTGCCGAGAGTACGTTAAAGATTGGCTGCACGATAAGTGTCGTAAACATATATTTCCTCTTTTATTCAACTATACCACGGCCACGGTAGATTTTAAGAGAGACGAGACAAGGCTTTTTTTGTAAGTGAAAGCACCTCATCGGCGAGATCTTGTGCGCTGATACTGGCTATGTCTGCGGTTTTTGCATAAAAAATCGCGTCGATTGGAGTGTTTGTTACCCTACCCTGAGAGCGTACCAACTCAAATACTCGCCGTCGGATACGATTTCTAGTTACAGCCTTAGATGCGACTTTCTTGCTCACCACGACCGCCAATCTATAGTCGTGCTTTTTGTTCGGTGCAAACCGCAGCGACAAAAATCGACCATGCAAAACATCTCCACGCACTTTAGAAACCGAGTGGTGGCCATGGAACCGATTAGCGCGGCGTATCACTGCTTTTTAGCCTCACCGTCTTTCGTTTTAGTGGTTTATCTGGTCAACATCTTGCGGCCCTTGGTGCGGCGGCGGTTCAATACGTTACGACCTGCTTTGGTCGCCATACGCTTAAAGAAGCCGTGCTCTCGAGCTCGATGTCTTTTTTTTGGTTGATATGTTCGCTTTGGCATACTTGAGATACATTCTAGCATCACTACCCCTGTTAGGCAAGCCCTGCTTGCATAATTGATAGTTTATGCATGATATACGAAGTTAACTCGTGGCCGTAGTTCTTCAACTATCAGCTATTGTTTATCAGATATTTTCTGCCTGCCGCGCAGAAATACAGACTATTTCACGCTCTTATAGCGAAAGATGCAAAAATGCTGGACAGTTACTTTATCCACTTTTCCTCTTTGCTTTTCCACATATTTAACAGGGGTGGGGCAAGCCTGTGGAAAAGTCCTCTATCCTGTGCGTCGCTTCGTTGCAAATAAAATGTTGTGTAATTAGCTGTGGAAAAGTCTGTCTGCTTTCGTTATGCTGTAAGGACATTGGGGAAAAGAAACGGGAGAGACAAAAACACATGCAAGAAGTTGCGGGAATATGGCAGGCGGTACTCGGGGAAATAGAGCTTACTGTGTCGCGTGGCAACTTTGTGACATGGTTTAAGAACACCCACCTACTCGACTACACGCCGGAGCGCGCCATCATTGGGGTGCCGAATATCTTTATTAAACAGCAGCTTGAACGAAAATACACAGACCTACTACGCGACATGCTCGGAAAAAATGGTGTGGCGCCTGCGGAAATACGCTTTGACATTTACTCTTCACCAAGTACGAAAAGCCGCCGCACAAGTGACGATACCGTTGTCCTGAGCGCGCCATCAACGTCGTCAAAAAAATCCGAGAATAAACAAAGTGGTGTAGCGCATAACTACCGCCAGGGTCTCAACAACCGCTACACATTTGACACATTTATTGTCGGAGGTAGCAACGAGCTTGCTTATGCAGCATGCCAGGCCATCGCACAAAAACCAGGCGAAAAGTACAATCCGCTTTTTCTCTATGGCGGAGTCGGTATTGGAAAAACACACCTCATACAGGCTGTCGGTAATGAGATCCTGAAAAATAATCCGAGCGCACACGTGGTATATCTGTCCACTGAACAGTTTGTTCAAGAATTCCTAGATGCTATTCGATTTAAGAAAAACACCGACTTTGCCGGCTACTACCGCAGCGCGGATGTGCTTATTATTGACGATATCCAATTTATTGCGGGCAAAGAAAAAACCCAGGAAGAGTTTTTTCACACCTTCAACGCCCTACACCAAGCGAACAAGCAGATTATCATTAGTAGTGACAAACCGCCGCGTGACATCCCTACCCTAGAAGAACGATTGCGTAGTCGCTTTGCATGGGGGATGAGCATAGACATGCAAACGCCTGATTTCGAGACGCGCTGTGCCATCGTGCAGTCGAAAGCCCAGGCTCATGGACTAAAACTCGAGTCGGATGTTGTCGAGTTCCTAGCTAATCTCGTGCATTCTAACATTCGAGAGCTGGAGGGTGTCTTAAACCAGCTTCTGGCCTACTGTGAGATGCGAAACCTAAGCCCAGACATTCATGTTGCTGAAGCGCTGTTTTCTGGCAGCGCCAATCGACCGAAACATATAACCGCAAAGCAGATCTTGGAACATACCGCTCGCTACTATTCGCTGGACCTTGAGGATATCATGAGTCCAAAACGCGATAAGGAAATCGTCGTACCGCGCCAAGTTGCCATGCACCTGTTGCGCAGTGAGCTGAAGCTCAGTTTTCCGAAAATTGCGCGCGAATGCGGACGAAAGGACCACACCACCGCCATTCATGCCGTGGATAAAATCAGTAAGGAGCTGGCGGTAGACCCACAGTTACGTCAACAAGTGGTGGAGTTAAAGGGTAGACTTTATGCGTAGTATATTTTCTCTATATGTGGACAGCCTGGGGAACGGCTCCGCACAAACCCCTGCTTTCTGTGCGAAGCCTGTGCCTTTTTCTAGGCTTATACACACGAGCAAGCGTTTGTTTTTTTGGTTTTCCCTTGCAAAAACCACAGGCTATCCGAAAAAATTTCCACATAAGCTACACGATTCTGACCGAAGTTGCAGGCGAAATATCCCCACATTCCACAGTGCCTATAAAAATAACTATGTACATATATAAGAAGGAGAAGCATGAAGCTGACCGTCACACAAGAAAACTTAAGCAGAGCACTCTCTACTGTTTCGAGAGTCGCGAGTACCCGTTCATCCCTCCCTATTCTGTCTAACGTCCTTTTAAAAACGGAAGGCAATAGGCTACTTGTGGCTGCAACCAACCTCGACATTGCCGTATCAGAGAAAATCGGAGCAAAAATATCACAAGCCGGTTCAATAACCGTGCCAGCACGACTTATGCAAGACTTTGTAAGCAGTTTACCTTCAGGAACTTTAGAGCTCGATATGAAAGATAATAAGCTGCAGTTGAGTGCTGAGCGATTTGACTCTACGATTAACGGCGTTGCGGCTGAGGAGTTTCCAGTAATGCCAACTATTGACGGTGGTAGCGTTGCTGAATTTTCTGCAGGTGAAATGAAGCAGACACTCCAGCAGGTTCTTTTTGCAGCTTCAAGCGACGACGCTCGACCAGTTTTAACAGGCGTATATATGCACGCGGATAAGAAAAAAATATTTATCGCTGCGACTGATTCATATCGGTTGGCCGAGAAAAACATCAAGAAGGATGCAGGCGACATGTCCCTACTTCTCCCTGCTCAGTCTCTGCAAGAGCTGTTACGGGCCCTTAAAGACGATAATGAACCAGTGACTATAACCTATGATGATCAGCAGGCTCGATTCAAAATAGCTAGCGTGGAAATTGTAACTCGGCTCATTGACGGAACATACCCGGACTATAGAAAGCTTCTGCCTGCTTCTTTTGAGACAACCGCAAAACTTTCGAAACAGTCGTTGAACGAGATTACGAAAGTCTCGAGCCTGTTTGCTCGAGAAGCAGCTGGCAGTATTACGCTCGTTATCGATGAGGCGAAAAAAGAGGTGAGTATTAGCTCGATTGCATCCCAAGTTGGGGAGAATAGTGCTCACGCCGAAGCAGAGGTATCTGGCGACGCCGTCATAACTATGAATTCTCGCTACATCCTAGACGCTCTGCAGGCTTTCGAAGGCTCCACGATACAGATAAATGTAAACGGAAAGCTTGATCCGTGCGTTCTTACCGACCCTGAAGACGATAGTTATCTGCATGTTATTATGCCCGTGAAGAGCTAGCGCTCAATAGTTGATAGATGATACCTGATAGTTGATACTAGATAGCATGTTGCAGACATTAGAGCTCACCAATATTCGTTCGTACTCGAGTGGCCTGTTCGAGTTTTCTGACGGCGTTAATATAGTCGTGGGTCCGAATGCGAGCGGCAAAACGAATTTGCTCGAAGCTATTTATATGAGCGCACAAGGAAAATCTTTCAAGAGTGATGACGGCGATATGATTGCTCGAGACAATGAGTGGGGTCGAATTGACGCTGTGTGTGATGAACTGCAGCGTGTCGTTAAACTGAAAGGACGACCAGTAAAGAAAAGCTTTGTGTTTGACGGGGTAGATAAACTTCGGGTCTCCCCCGCCCTCACAATTCCTGTCGTATTGTTTGAGCCGTTTGACATGTTGTTACTAGGCGGCGAGCCTGAACGACGTCGCAACTATTTGGATACCTTGCTGTCTCAGACGGAGTCCGGGTACGCGAACCTACTAAAAGATTATCGACGCGCATTATCTCAAAGAAACAGGTTGCTGAAAGACGAGAACCTGCAAGCAGAACACCTTTTTGTGTGGGATGTTCGATTAAGCGACATCGGTGGGAAATTGGCGGAAACACGGGTGGATTATATTAGATCTCTAGCAGATCAAATCAGCTCCAACTACCAATCCGTAAGTGGTAACAAGGAGATCTTGGAAGTCAGCTATGAAAGCAAGGTGCCGCTGGAACAGTACGCAAATGCGATGCTTCAAAAACTCAAAGACTCCTATTCGCTGGATCGAGCACGTGGTTTCACTGGAGTGGGGCCTCATCGTGACGATCTAAAAATTTTAATTGACGGGAACGATGTACGCACCAATGCGTCACGTGGCGAAACACGCAGCATCGTTCTGGCGCTTAAAATGACCGAGCTGGCTCTCGTAAAGCAAAAACTACAGAAAAAACCGCTGCTTCTCCTCGACGACGTATTCAGTGAACTAGACGGCAAACGTCGACGGCTACTTGCCCAAACCCTGCAGAACTACCAGACGTTTATAACGACAACCGATGCAGATGTGGTTATTGACCACTTCAGCGAGTCCTGCAACATCATCCCTCTATAGTTATTTATAAGATAGTCGAACCATTGATGTGTCATAGCCTATAGACTTTAAATATGTTTGAGCATGAGCTTTTGCTTCTTCTTGTAGCGTTTTTGAACCACTTGAACTTACAGGAGCAGTAATTGTCACATCAATATTTATCTTGTTGTTAAAAAGGTAGGCTTCTGCGGTAAAATCATAGTCATTACGCGGCAGTTTTTGGCTTAATAAGTTATATTGCTTTATTACATTTAAGTCATTAGTTAACACATAGTTACCAACATCGTTTCCTCTATCAACCGAAAAATAAAGTTGATTATCTTGGCCCAAACTAAACCCTTTTCCTATGGACTTGAAGTTAGTTGAAAAGCTAATTCTGTTCGCAATTTTATTTATTGTGTCTAAGTACCAAATTTGTCCAGAATCTACTATATAAAGATTTTGATTGTCGGCTCGAATTAGTGAAGAAGCGTCGGAACTAACAGTGCTCATCACAGGAGTGGGGCTATTCCCTATTTGATAGATATAAACTAGACCTTCGGAAATATAACTTAGAGTGCTGTCGTCATTTAGCACAACATCTGTTAGGTTTTTCGGGGATAAATTTATAGGGTCCGACGATAACTTAAGGATAGTAATCTTACCCAGATTAGCTTTTTTTTCTGGCGCATCGTTAGAATATGATGATGAAAAACCGACATAAGTATCGCCACTACAATAAATACCGCTAACATTTTCAAGGTTGCCAATTTTTGTAGGCTGGCCAGAAGAATCGATCTTGAAAACATCCCCGTTTCTAGAAGCCGCACAAAAGTCGGGAGTTGACATATTTGATGATACTAGCGATATATCCACTGAATTATTGTTCACCAATTCTCCCTCTTGTATGTAAAATAGCCTTTTCGTTTCTTTGCCGTTGTATAGGTAGGTGTTTCCGGAACTATTTGAGAACAAAAAAACATTCTTATTAATAGCAGCAGACGTTACGCTAGAACCTAGTGAAGAAGCACTAAAAACTTGTTTTTCGTTAGCATAATATCTACCCTTATCATCAACTCTCGATAAACTACCAGAACTCTCATAGGCAGCAATTGTTGGGTTCCCTGAAGTCTTCAGTGCTTGGGCGTCAGAAGACTTATATGGAAGCGTTACATCAGCCTTCTCCCTGGATTTTATGCTTATAAATTTATTCGTATAGTTTTCCTGGGCATTTCCACCAATTAGGTAATTTCCTTTATTCAATTTAATAGTTTTAACCATTTTCCCCGAACCAGACCACACTTCTTTATGCGGTGTAACATCAATGTTGTAAAGGACAACAGACTCCCCGTCTGCTAAATCTATACTCAAAGTAGCCCTAGAATAGAGTTTGTACCCAAACCAAATTGCTAAAACACCAATGAAAACTAATATCGCCAATGCCAGCCTTATTCTGTTATTAGAGCGCAATGTTAACCTCTCTTCCGCCGTTAGGCCAATTAGAGCATCCTGCCTCATCAGTTACCCCTTGTGGGATCTGAAGGCCGTTAGTTAACGGGTTCAAAGTCTCTTTACCGTTGGAGTTTGCAGCCCCTTCAGGTAGCGCCCCGAAGGGCCAAGATTTGTACATATTTAAGTGTAAGTGAGGGCCAAGACTTACTCCGGTGTTGCCGACTTCCCCAATCTGGGTACCGGCTGATACCGACGCTCCCTCTGAGACACCACTCGAAATGGCACTAAGATGACCGTAGTGGCTCCAGATGCCATTGCCCTGATCAATAACGATTAAGCTGCCATAAGCAGAATGCCATCCAGCAAAAACAACTGTACCATTTTGCATGGCAATAACCTTCGTTCCAGTAGGTGCGGCTATGTCTATCCCCGAATGGTAGTAGGACCCGCCACTAACTGTTTTGTGGCGTAAATCAGACCAACAGGAAGTGATTCTTCCGTAGGGAAGCTCATCGACTACTACTGGCCATAGAAGTTGACCAGAGGCCAAAGCACCGACCCCACAAGTGCTGCTACCAGCAGGGCTATAACCAAAGTAGGCAATGTAAGTCATTGCACCGGGCGGGTTGTCTATGCCAGAAACGGTCTCGCCCCAATGTTTCCCACTCGAAGTCACACCGCCTTTATTGCCGCTCGTACCAACAGGTCGTTCCATGCCTACGCCGTCAGGCCCTAAATGATTTTCATCATACAAATTCATTACATATGGAGCGATTCCCGGCTCCCAAGGACCCCCCTCCTCCACAGGAACGTTTTTATATAAGTAACCTCGGTGGTATGCTAAAAATGCATATTGCAAATCCTGAAAGCTCATATTTGCGGAAACTGTAACGTTATATACACCTTTTGCATTACCTTCAAAAATTTTATAAGCAGCTTCTCCGCTCTCGAGGAGAGTTTGCGGAGTATTATTTGTATCTACAGCTTTTTGGCCCAGGGGTTCTCCCCCAAGCATAGAGCGATTTGGGTCTGCGCCCGCCTCACGAAAATGAAGTGCTCCAAAAACTTGCCAAGGAATGCCGAATTCAGAAGATAGCTCTTCATATACTGATTTGTTTTGGGTAACTCTTTCCTCAAGGCCGCTTAATCGTTGTTTAGCAATTTCTGGTAAAGCAGACCCAGACGCTGTAGAAGTAGAAGTTTCACTTAAGTTTCTACCTACAGCACTTTGTATTATCGAGATAAGCAGTTTTGTACCTTCAGGTATACTCGGATGTATTTTGTCAGAATCCATTAAAGGTGAAGTAACCCCAGTACTTATTGAATCTGGAGTTGAGTCTGACGGGTATACATAAGAGAAAAAGTCCGCGATTGTATAGTTATATCTACTTTCGTCAGCATATTTCATTATTGCAGCATTTGCTTTTCCAGCAGAGTCAGCGATAGCTTGAGTGGAGTTAGCGCTAGTATTGACCCAAACAACTCTAGTGGTCTTGATGGAATTTAGTTTATCTAAAAATTCAGGAATTTTTTTATCATAATTATCGGAGTTGGTCCCGAGAACAACCACTACTGTACCAGCTAGTCTAATTTTGTCGGCATCTGCATCTAGGGCCTCAAGGGCGTTTTGTGATTTCTGACCTCCTCCAGATATTGATCGTCCAACAGAACTATTGCTACCAGTGACAGTAATTCCTGAATCTTCGAAAGTTGTTTGAATATTCGGTGAAACTGACTCCATACGAGCTAACCATGAGTCGCCAATAAAGTACACTCCTTCAGTAGAAATAGTAGCATCACTGCTACATGTTTGTGGATCTTGTGGATCTCTATAATCTAGGCCTTTGTTTATAGAATCAATGTCTCTTTGAGTCAGAGGCAGTAGAGCGCTTACAGAAGGCTGGAAAATATAAATATTGATAACAATAAGCAAGAACAAGGTAAGAATTTTATTTAATATTTTATTGCTTTTCATAAATCTTAACCTCCGGTTGTTGAGAGGTGCCACCACTCACAACCCCCTTCATCTTTTCCGCCTCTTATCTCAGTCCCATCTGAGTTAGAGCCTACGCACTGAAGAAGTAAACCAAACTTGTTGGAGTTTGCCGCAACCCATTCAAGACAAGGATATTGACCAACACCGCTTAGGAAGCTTTCCCTTCCCCTACCGTTTCCAGCCACGTAACTTTTACCGCCTCCTTGACAACTTATATCAACAGCAGCACCATACTGATGATTTGAGTATCCAGGTTTCGCATATGTGCCTGCTCCAGCTCCACCTGCGTATCCTCTAATCTGGGACGCCATATCCCTAAATCCATATGTTCCTCTAAATGTATATCCAGCTGCCTCCATTGCATTGAATAAATCGTCATAAGCCTTTGCTACTACTGAGTTAATTTCAACGCCGTGAACGCTGCACAGAGTTATGGAGTATTTTGTGCCCTTTATATATGCTTCTGGCTCAATCCTTAGGAAGCCGATAGTCGGGCTTTGCGGACAAGGAATTTTGTCTGTATTCTTGGGCTCAAGAGGTACCCCAGCTATTAGATCAGTTGGGACAGTATTAGACCCAGACCCTGTACCAATAGCGCTGGAACTATCAAGGTCAAAAATTTTTGTTAGTGAGTCTACTACTACATCGTCTAGCAAACATGGATTTGATTTAGTGTAGATTTTCTCTCCTGTTTTAGAGTCAGTCCTAGCGCTTGATTCACGGTCGTGTTCATACTGCGAACACCTCTCGGGAGTTAATGTATCTGGGTCAACTGATAGTGCCTGGTCGTCAACGGCAAAACCATATTGTGTTACATCAAAAAGGCTAGAACGGTCAATATCGCTAAATGCTGAGGTCTTCTTATGGAGCCCAAATAGTGAAGATAATGTATCTATAAAACCAAGGTTAGTTAACCCGATACTGATAGACTCGCCTTGAAATGGTATGGATTCACCGATTGCCATAAGGCCAGAGGTAGCTAGAGAATATGTATTATTTAGGCTAAAATATCTTTCAAAAACACTTTCAGTTTTTAGCATTTCAGCATTGTTTTTTGCAATTTCTACGTCTAGTTGAGTCTGTTGCGCGGAAGATAAAACCGTCCCGCCAAGGCCCACAGTCTCACCAGTTTCTGGGTCTTTATAACCCTTAGCAAAAGAATTGGAGATAACATCAAGGGATCCCCCAAATTGGGTAGCCAATTTATAACCTCCAGCAGCAGCATCTAGACTAGAAGTGAAGACGACTTTACTTATATTTTCAAACGCCCATATTGCAATTCTTCCTACTTGATCGGTAATATAGTCTATACCGTCGCCTACTATCGGGATATCTTGCAGGAAAGACAGTAATGTACTGGCTATTCCAGAGATAGCCCAGTTTATACCTTTTAGCGCGCCATGTACTATGGGTTGAATCTTTGAACCAGGGGTACATCCAACGTAAGGTATGGGTAGGAAGCATTTATTATAGATATCTAAAGTAAGTTTTAAGGGTGGGAAATAATTTTTTAAAGCTTTCCATCCATCTTCAATAAAGCTACCGGGGTTTACTGTTAGTTCAGGGCAAACCAGGGGGTCGTCTTCGCCCTGTAATATCTTGCCATCTTCACATTCATTTACGCTTTTCGGCGAAATATTATTAATCGACTGCCATAATCGACTTTTGTCATAACCAAAAAATTTTTGGACAACTGCTCCCTTGTCTTCAAGTGCTGACTCTGAGGATATAGCATCGTCACCAGCAACTAGCCAAGCCTGCCCATAGTCTGCCAGAGCCTGTTCTCGTAGTTGCTTTGCATATCCGCTTATTACACCTTTGTTTATTTTCTTATCTACCTGATCTATCATGTCTAGTACCGATGCCGCCAAATAAACCTGACCTACTATGGGGACGCTGGATGCCGCGGCTTTGGACGCTGCTTCAGCGTCATATTCAAAAAATTTCTCAAGTATAATAGCAGTCATTTTTTTAGCTATATAGTCTGACATGCTTGAAGCTCCCAGATCTTCAATATCTTTCGCAATTTTTTCAACACTTTCTTTCCCGGCTTTTTCTACAATTTCTTGTGCGGCTTTTGACGCTTCTCGTTCAATCTTATCTGGGCTACAGTCTGTTGCAAAACAAAGTAAGTATACAGCCGACTTTGAACTTATCGGGCTAGCCACTCGGTTTATTAACTTGTATTCAAGTTTCTTCAAGGCACTTATCTTTATATCGCTGATTTCGTCTTTTTTAGCACAGGCGATAATGCACCATTTACTTGCTTTATATTTTGATGCGAGCAGGCTTCGCAAGTGTCTTCTTTTAATAACGCCATCGAATTCAGTGTCTTGTTTCATTATTTTAACAACTTCTTTGCCTACGGTATTCCGTCCGTATGTGCCAACTTCTCCCTTAACGCCAAAACTATTTGTTTTAAATACCTTAATCTTGTTTTTGTCCCTCGTGTCTAGTTCAAACGACAAACCATGATTATTAAAAAGTCGATCTTCTATTTTTCCATTTTTCCAGCTTCTGTAGAGTTTAGTTGTCAAAACAGTGCCGGCAGGGAAACTATTACAGCTAGCATCCACCTTAACGCCACAGGCCTTAGACGGTATAATAATATTCTGTACATACTTATCAACATATGTTTCGACGCGGGTCTCCAGTGCATAATTAACTCTGTTCATGAAAGCGTCAGTCATTTTAGTAGTCATTTGTTTTATTATTAGTGTAGGCAAAAAAGCAACTGCACCAAATACACTGACAACCAGCACAAGTATCCCAAGGGTAATGGCGGTCTTTTTCTTGTTTGATTTTCCCTTTCCAGAAATATATCTAGGGTTATTGTTCTCGCCATCTGTTTCTTCATCAGTATCGTTCAGTGCGTCTTCCTCGCTACTAGATGCGGTTTCATTGCCGTCTTTTGTTGATGCTCTAGCTTCTCTTTCCGGGACTTCACTCTCTTGCACGTCTTGAATAGTTTCGTCTGTGGCGTCACCTTGAAGAAACTCTGGCCTTATATCTTCCGAGCCAAAAGGTGCCGACGAATCTTCATCTCCACTTGCATCATCTGGTGAAACTGGTTCATCTGCTCGATCACCACTAGCAAAGTTACTTCTTTTTGTAGGGCTATTTAAAATAGGTGATTTCGAATAAGGGTTAAGCCTAGAGACTGACTTTCTGGAGAATTTTACATTATAACGGCGTCGTCCACCTGGGAGTTTTGTTGCCATAGAAAATATCTAGCGCCCTCTTTATTTATTGTTGCAACTGTACGGTATCATTATACCCTGTTTGTTCTAAATTTACTGCTTGCGCAGGTCCTCGATTTTGCGCTCGATTCGGATCAGTTGTTATGAGTTCAGTTTCGGTTGGACTAGCAGCAATTTGAATATGCACATGGTTTTGTCCTGCAAAGAATAAGCCTTGTCCTACCGGGAACTGACTCAGGCGTTTCTTTTCTTCACTTGTGAGCTTGAAGACGTCACTTAGTACATCAACCGCTGACGGCGACTGCTTCAGCAGGATTTGCATACTGGCGTTAGCCACAATTGCCCTACCCATGCGTGATCCCATGAAGTCCTCGACATCCTGGGTGATAGTCGTGATACCTAGGTTATATTTACGTGCACGTTTAGCCAGACTGAATAAGAAGTTGGCAGAGTCTTCGTATTTCATTAGCTGCCACGCCTCATCCACGATTAATATGCGTTTTTTTTGGTCTGTCTTGGTCTTGTTCCAAATGTAGTTTAAAACGATATACATGGCAACTGGTCGTAGCTCGTCCTCCAGATCTCGAACGTTAAATACTACCAGTGGGTTGTTTATGTCGATATTGCTCGGTTGACTAAAGATGCCCGCAAATGTTCCCGTTGTATATTTTCGCAGACGCTGAGCAAGTTGTGGCCCGGTACCACCCATGTGGAGGAGTGTGTCGTAAAGATGTGCTATGGTTGGTGCTGGTGATTTATGAGTCAAGGGGTCGTTCGTAATACCGGCTTTCGCATAGGTTTCAATCAGTGCCGCATCAAGATCTGATTCTTCGACTGGTGTAAGTGTTGGCATAATCGGTCCGTTACCACCCTGGTTTGCCATGGCAGCTTGGGCGCCCCCCATCATCAGCCTGAGTAGACCATGAAGGGTTATAAGGTTGCTGCGCAAAGCGTTATCACTTTCTTCTGGATCGGTCACATTCGGTAGATCAAAGGGGTTTATTCGTGTATTACTGTTGAGCGACAAGCGGACGTATGCTCCGCCAACCGCATCACACATGCGTTGGTATTCGTTTTCAGGATCGATTATGAATACTTCGGTACCAAACATCATGCTGCGTAGTGCTTCTAATTTCACCGTGAAACTTTTACCCGCTCCAGATTTTGCAAATACCACTGAGTTGCCATTTTCTAAACTGAATCTGTCAAAGATTACTAACCCAGAGTTGTGCATGTTAATTCCATACATAATCCCCGTATCCTGAGTCAGGTCGGCACTTGTGAACGGAAATGCGGTACTAATTGCGCCTGTGTTCATATTGCGTCGAATCTGTAATTGATCTGTGAACTGAGGAATTGTTGAGTTAAGTCCTTGTTCTTGTTGGGCACTCGCAGGCTTACTATAGACAAGTTGCTGCGCAAGCACACTTTCAACCTTATGCGAAACAAATTCCAGCTCTTCCATAGAACCTCCGTATATCGTGAAATAGAAGCCAAAGCGGAAAAATCGTTCTTCGCCAACTTGCAGCTTATCACGGAGTTCTTCAGCGTCCTGGATAGCAACTTGCTTTCCTGGGTCACGCACACGACCTTTTTCAGCATCAATCTGTAGTCCAGCCTCAAGTTGACCTACTTTCTTTTTCAGGTTTTCTAGTACAACTTGACTTTCAACTGGGTAGACAAATAGTGAAATATCAATAATTTCGTCTAGGTTCACCATGCTAGACAGCCAGCCAGTATAAATCTGTCGGGGATAGCCGTAGACATAGTAAGTACGACCAATGCGTGTACCGATTTTGAACACACTACTTTCAAACTCAAGGCTGGCGGGTGCAATAAAGTCACGAAGTGCTGTTATTCCCTTCTGGAAGGCAGCCTGAACCTCAAGCTGTTCTCGAACCGCTTGGGCTTGGGCCTGGGCTATTGGATCTAACTTTTCTTTTCTGCCGAATGCCATCTAGTTATCTCCCCAATACATCATGCCGGTAGATCCTTATCTAGGTTTGGATTAGCTGCTTCGCCCAGCCCTTTTGTCACTACTGGTGCGTCAAGCCCTGAAAAATTCTTCATCTTTTGGCGTGTCGCGGTGTCTGGGTTATAAGCATCGTAGTACAGCTCTATCAATTCCTGGGTATCCAGGGGTAGTGATTGGACCTGGCACTGCTGCAAACCGGCCATGACTGCTTGAATACGATTTTTAAGCTCAGTTTTTGCTTGTTCTAGATCGTTTTCATTGATAACTACACGCTGTTCCTTATTGCCGAGGATAGTTGAAAAGAAACCCTTGCTCGCTTTTACTACTTTTTGTGTGTCAACAACTGGCTCGAAAGGAATCACAACGTAAAACTTCTTGTCCATGATATTCGTCTGCTGCGCTACGGCATCCATGTAGTTTATGTAGTCTTCCATAAGGAGCGCAAGCAGCATATTATCGTGCTCGGAGCGAATTTTGTCTAGTTTATCGATATAAGGTCTTAAGTCTACTTTCTGGGAGCGAACAAAAATCTGAATTGGAAAATACAGAGAGTTCAGGAACCCTTGATATGCGTATTCAACAGCTTCACGTTCCTGACCGCTCATTAAATCAAAGTTTATACTTTGGCACATCATGACCGCACGAAACGTACCATCATTTAATATGACAATACCATCACGAATTTCAGCAATTTCTAGTGCGTTTTGGGTACTTATTTTATTTACGGGCAAACCTGGAGTTGCGACGGGAGGACCTGCCTGCCCCGGCATTTGCGGGATGGCCGTCTGAGGATTTGCTGCCTGTTGGTTCGGGTTCAATGGATCCACCTGTCCTTACTTAATGTAATGATATAACGACTTCGCCTTCATCAGGCATATCTTTTTTAGCCTGACGAGCGAGCGTCTCAACGTTTAAATCGTCGTTACCGGATAGTGCCAGTATAGCAGGATCTACAGGGGTTGTGCTAGTGCCTGCAGGGTCACTTATAGCTTTATCGCTGGCAGGGTCATCTTGTGCTTGTGAGCTGCTTTGTCCGTCGTCCTGGACAGCTGAGAGTGGCTGAATTGTTTTTAGATGAGTGTGTTGTTTCATCGAGGCTTCCTGCGCCTGCTTAGAGTGGACTTTTTCAAGTAACTTTGCTTCATCTTCTGCTTTGATTGTGGGTTGCGAGACGCCCATACCCATAGTCGAGGTCTCTTTTGTACCCGGCGCAACAACACTGTTGCTTTGAAACGAAGCTAGGTTTGGATCACGAGGCTTCTCTGGTTCGTTGAGAAACCATAGGTCTTGTGGGTTAACCCCTTTTTCTTTTTTGGGATGCTTCTTCTTTGCTTCTTGTGTTTCTGCAACAGCGGGCAGCGGGATATCTTCATCGGTTTTATGTACAGATGTTGCCTGGCGTGCTTGCTCAATCATGTTAAGCGTGTCTTGTTTGTGTTTTTGCTCAGACTGCTGAATGAGCGTACTGAACTGATCTGTGATTGCATTATGTTCGTCCATGACATCAACAGTGCTCGCTAATATTTGGTCATTTTCATCTGGTGTACGTTCTGTTGCCGCAACTAGCCGGTCGGATTGCTCTTCATCTGTATATGCGGCTATGTTTTTTACTGCCCAGCCACGGGTGTCGACGACACTCGCCAAAGCATTCACGCGGCTATATACCTGATCGTGGCTCAGTCCGTCGCTATAGACTTTCTCTTCTCTTTTTGGAACGGTGACTTCGACAAGGTCTTTGATGCCCGTCTGATCCCATATTCGTCTGCGCGGGACCAGGAAAAAACGAATACGTGCCGCGAGCCATATTTCAGTCGGCTGGTCTTTACTCCATGGAAAGGCCAGGATAGCAAAAAAAGCAAAGACAGGTAGTAAAAGCGCCACGCCAATCCAAATACTTTTGGTCGCAAATATAAATAGGATGTAGCCTGAAATAGCCGCTCCACCAGCAAACAAGAACTGCTTGAACGTCAGAGGCCCAAGAAACTTGTCCTCAGCCTCAACATCTTGTGGTACTTTATACCCCGCCATACCGGTTAAGTATAACATTTATCTTGGACGCGGGCTTGTGCTATTTGAGCCAGTATAGACGAGGGCCACGGATTTTAGGAATCTTTTTTAAGTGGCCATGACGTGCTTCGTCAATGACATGTTCGTGCTCGTGAGCCTTATGTAGTGCGTGATCGTATCGCTCCTTTGACTTAAGTATTGCGACTTTTTCAGCCTCAGAGATTGCCATAGTCGACAGTACTCTTTTTAGATCAGCAGTGTCCAGGTCAAGAATATCTCCATAGAGTCGATGCTCTTTCACGGCTTCTCGATGGAGCTCTGTTACTCGGTTTGCGTGTTTTGCTATGCCCAGTTCAAATCGCCGTTCGGCATTAGTTCCTGGAGTAAACTGTTCGGGGTGTTGAAGAGGGCCACCCTTTCTGTACGGTCCAGTATAGCCGACTTGATTAGCCGGGAAACTATTTGCCTTAGCCAAATCTTGACCTCTTAAAGAACCCGGGTTTCTGGTTTCTCGATGGAATGCTCCACCCCACCTGTCTAGTGAGCTATAAGGACGAACTGGCTCGACTGCACCGGTTTGGCGATTAGTCTGCGTTCTATCTTCAGGGTGTAGTCGTAAATGTGCCCTTTCAGCTATCTCCATTCGGCGTATATCTGCCAAGCTCTTCGCTCCTTTTCCTGTTTTGGCGGGGCCACGGCGACGAGCTATCTTGTGAGCAATTGCTTCCGCACCTTTCTTTACGCCATACGCTGCTCCGATTGCACCGAGTGCAAGTATAGGCAATGATACTATATTGTTCCCTGAGGTTATTTCTGGCAGATTAATTCCGACCAAAGCCTCGGTGTTTTCTGGGGAGTGACTTTGAGCCTTAGTTGAATTTCCCATTTCTTCTGCTTTGAAAAAGGCATGCTCCACCGGTTCTGTAGTGTGATTTGCTGCAACTCCCGTGAGATCGATATTAAATATATGTCCGTCGGGTCCAACAACTTGGACCGGGCTGCTGTTTATCTGTCCGACCTCTGTTGCTATAATCTTTGTATCTTGGTTAGGATTGAAATTTGGAGCATTTTCCATGAGTTAGATTATAGCAAAAAATACCAAAATTGTCAATATGCTTATGCTGTATTTATTATTTGACTTTAGTACAGTATCTTTGAGGGTCTTCTTCTAACTCATGAGGTAGAGAACGCCAAGCTTCAAGGGTGTACATTTTAAGTCCGAGGACGCCATAGTCTACTTTATAGAAGCCAAAGTTATCGGTTGACAATGCTTCGGGGTGTGATTCGGTTAGGTCTTGCGCCATAACACCAACGTACTTTTGCTTACTCCAAATATATTCAAAGCTGTAGAGTTTGATGCCTGCACCCGTAGTTGTAAGGTACGAGATATTTTTTTTCAAGCGTCAGTCTGACGTAGTGCCGGTGCCCGCGCCAGGTGGTCCAGGAGGTTGAATCCCCTGCTGTGCTGCCTGCTGAGCTCGCGCTCCTTGCAGGGCGTCAACACCATACTCTTTGCGACGATCCAAAAATTCTTTTGATTCGTTTGATTGAGGAAGTTGCTGGATGAGCTCTCTGATTGTTGTTGGTGGTGGGTTTGTCACGGTTCGTTTTACTACGTTGCCGTTCACATCAATTTGAGGCTGACCATTTTGTCCATATACCATTTGTTCAGTGGTTAATGTCACACCCGAAATTTGTTGACCCATAAGCTCATTGGCAAAAGCAGCTGCGTTTTGGGGTGCGGCCTGTCCCATCGCGTCGTATAGCCCGGCAGCAGCTGCAGTTGCTGCAGAGACATCATCAATGTTCGCAGCACGCCCCAGCGATTCAATTACTGTTCCATTGTTCATGCTGTCGATAAGTCCCTGGATCCTTCTTGCGTGGGCCTGGCCAATAGCAGCTGCACTGTTCGGCTTACCGTACATGGCCTCTTGAGGGGTTGCAGAGTCAAGTACATCGTCATATATGATTTGCGAAGCCTCTGCCTCAAGTCCTTCTCGCCGATCCCGCGCGATAATATTATTTCGATCGCCGTGACTTCCTGCTTGATATAATCTACCCATTTGTGCCGCCATTGTGGCATAACCAGCTTTTCCGAGTGCAACTTGCCCAGCCTGCACAGAAGCACTTCGCATTCGAGCCAGTGCAGCACCTGCTCCAGCGCGGTCGTCGCCATATGCCTCGTTGATATCATTTAGCATTGCGGCAACATCAACACCGGTATGTCGCTCTCCATTCTCGTCAACGTAATCGTACTGGTATGCAGTTCCAGTTGCTGCTTGAGCCTCAACCCTCGCCTTATTAAAAGCCTCAAATCCAACCTTTTTCTGTGCTCTTACAATCGATGCAACCGCACTATCCAGGGCAGCAGGATCTGTAGTGAAGCGATCCCCTCCCTGTCGGATTAGCTCTGCTCGAATATCGGACTCGTCTTTAAATCGCGCAGCCCAAAGCATGTCGTCGTCTCCTTTAATGACCGCAAAGTCGTGATCTTTTTGGGCGAATTCCTGTGCCTCATGTCCTGAATGAGCATTCATTCCTTGTGCTATGTTTCGGCGCCATTTGCGTGGGTTGGCACTAAAAGCGTTTGGATCCTTTGCTTGATAGGCAAATTCCCCAGCTCTGTTAAGTCGTGCTCGTATTCCAGTTTCGCCCGCACGCTTATACCTATTACCTGAAGCAGCATCATGAGCAAGTTGTTTTCGCTTTTCAGATCGATATTTCCTTGAACGGTCGAATAATCCCTTGCTTCGGTCATTGACCATGCCGGCAATGCTTGAGAAAGCGTTACCCGCGTACTGAAATGCCTTAGGAATGAAAAAGAAGGGGCCTATGTAGGCAGTAAGTTTTATCAATATAATAAACACTCCACCGTCACCGGCAGCACCTGCAGTGTTGTTTATTAACACGGCAAATCCCCTACCAGTCATAAGTAACCCAACAATTATTGGATAGAGAAGTAATAATTTTGAAAAAGTTCCCCACCATAACTTCCATAGCTTATCGTTACCTGGGAAAATCCAAGATAGAATTGCCACAGGTGCCATTATCACTAAGAAAATTATCAAAAGTTCTCTGACGGTTAATATAAAGAAAATAATTAACAAAGCTAAAGCTGCAGTGCCTAGGTAACTGGCAAGTATTCCTATAGAAACTGCTCCGATACCGAAAAGTGCTACAGCAGCTAGTGGTCCAAAAGTAGCGATAGCAACATCATTACCAATGCTTGCATTAAAAACATTCTGCAACGTTAGTTTGTCTGCTCCACCAAAAGGCTGAGCTATAAGCCCGCCTACGCCCCTACCGATAGCATTTGTCATTTCAATCATTATCCTTGCGACGTCAAATGATAGTGCAATAAAGATAATAGCAATAATCAAGCGGGGCATTGCCCTCTTAACTGTATAGGCGTCTAGAAATTTAAATCCGAGAGCTGTCCCAATAACCATTACTAGCATAATAGGTATTAATAGAACGTAGGCTATGTTCCGTATCCTGGCCCATGCTAGTTCCACTGATCCTGTTTGCCCACTTGCCTGATTTTGAAGATATTCAGGGTTGACCTCTAGGGCCTGCCGCACCCTTCCGTCTAAGTAATCAACTACTTCATTTGCACCCCTTAGAAGAGGGCATAAAATAAAACTAAACTCACCTCCCTCATCTTCACAGCTGGCAGAGGCACCACTGGCGGTTTGTGGTAGGCCAGCCGAGCCCACAGATGATGTGTTGGGGTTGGTTGCAACAAAGTTACAGCTGATTCCATCCCATGTCCCATTTGCATCTCTACAAGCATTTGAATCCGTTATATTAACAACCGTTCCTTCGACGTTGGGGTTAAGTTCTACTATATTGCAGTCAACACCTACAATCTGATTTCCTTTTCCGGCATCAACTACGGAACCCCAAAGACCGAGTACATCAGCCGTATCAGGGTTGTCCATAATAATATCTTCACCACAAACAAAGTTCGGGGGCAGGTATATTAGCCAATTTTTGGTAGCGACATCTCTTTTATCGACACCTGCCAAGGTATACGTTACCCCCCTGAAGCTAACTTGCTGGCCTGAAATATACGCTGACTCAGCACTCGCCAAGAGAGTCATAGACATAAACGAAACTAAAAACACAAACAAAATTATCGGAAATCTGAACGATTTCATTTTTGATAAAAACATATGCACTAATTTTAACACTGTTTATAAAGCCCACAAAAACAAAATAACGGATAGCAAAAACCATATACATGACAAAAATGTACTATTTAGCTAAACTGATGCTATGGATAATCAAGAACAAAAAAATAACGACTATGCATTTTTAGTCGACCCTTTGCAACATGTTACCCCTCCTGCCAATAATAGGTTCAACAAGAAATACCTAATCATAATTTTAGCTATGGTTGTAGCAGTAATGCTTACTGTGTTGGCGATTATTGCTTCGGTAGTTAGTAATACAAACAATGCGGTTAATGAAGACATCCAAGTTCAGAAAATCACATCATCAGATGCAGCGCCTGCAATTGAAAAAATGCAAAATTTAATATCTGCATTCTCTAATCAAGACTATAAAACAGCGGTTAATCTGATTAGTCCAGAGTCGCAGATTTATTTATCAGGTGTTAATCAGCCAACATTAAATGCATATACAGGAGAAGGAGTTCAGTGGAGTTCATGCAAGCAAATTCAAAAGGATAGCTACGATACCACAGAAGACATATCTAATTCTCAAACATTTCAGGTGATTTATATAGACTACTCATGCCCATATAAAGGAGAAGACAACAATAAAAGGGTTACATTTGATGTTCGGAAAAACCTATCGATAAATAATAGTGACTGGAAGTTATACTATATAGTTGTAGTAGAAGGTGCAAATGAGCAGTAAAAGAAAAATGACATTAAACAAACTGATTAACGGGTTAACGGTATTACTCTTGTTTTTGGGCACATTTATATTTTCAACTTCTCTTGTATCGGCTGAAGATGCTCTGGTTTCAGGTAATCAGATAAAATATCAAGGAGTTACTTACACGTATAAGGGTATCGACAATAGGCCAAGTAGCAGGATTTACGGATGGAAAATTTATCTGCCAGTTGGATTTAGTTGCGGTGACAATATTATTGTAGACAATCCTGAAACATCCGGAACGGTAGCATATAGAGGTACAACAGCTTCATCTGGAGAGGCAAGTCCAATAATTGGGGACTGTAAAACAGTTGTAGAAAATGTACAGCCAGCAATTGTAAATATTGACACTGAGAGTCTATGCAGTACCAATAATGGTATATGGACTGGGACAGAATGTAACTTTAACGGCGTTGGTCTGAATTTGCCTCTACCGTCCGGCAGATGCTACTCTTCAAACGGCTCAAACTATAACGTAATAAATTGCCCTACGGGAAGTAGCCCAGGTCAAAACTGCATAGTTACTCACCCGCCTGCATCTGGACCTGTACAGATTAGCTGTAACACTGGACTGCCATTAGCTACAAGCCAAGGCGGCACAATTAATTGTAGTAATACAGTTACCATTGATTGCGTACAAGATGATGGCTTATACCGCTGCTGGGACGGTTCAGCAATTGCAATGGCAAGGGGATCCACCTGCCCAGTAAACGCCGATCTAGTTCATAGAACTATTTGCGAAAATACAGGAGGAGACTGGAGGCTTGGAATAAATGACACCTACAGTTGCTTCTGCCCTAATAATTTGGCCTTCGATCAGACCAATGGGTGCCCTGATCCATTAGTGAATAATACAGATCGCCAACAAGCGTGTGAAGGATCAGGAGGTGTATGGCAGGCACAATCGGGCGGAACTACTGGGTGTTCGTGTCCGTCTTCTGGTCAATTGAATGCTGATGGATCATGTCCTAAATACGATTGTTCTGACCCAGAATTAAATGCAAAAAATTGCCAGATTGTAAATTATTTAGTCGGAGGCATAAACTTCTTGTCGGCAGTTGCAGGACTCGCTATAGTAGCATCAATAATGATTGCAGGGTATCAATATATGACGGCCCGTGATAATTCGGGGCAGATTGAGGCAGCAAAGAAGCGAATTATATGGGCACTTGTCGCTCTTGGCCTATTCCTATTTATGTACGCTCTCTTGAATTTCCTTGTTCCTGGAGGTGTCATATAAATGAAAACATTAAAAAGTTTCGTTGCAGTGTCTTACATGTTGCTTTTAACTCTCGTTGCCGTTCCCTTTTTCACCATTCCAGCATCTGCCGCAGCTTGTAATGACTTTGATAAAACAGTACTTGGAATCCCAACATGGTACAAATACCTGCAGGGTGAGGATGTAAGCGGAAAATGTCGTCCGATAATCAACGCTTCTAAGGATGCCCTGCCGATAGGCCTCGCAGTGCTTGAGGCCGCTATGACACTCGGAGGCCTCGTTGCAGTTGTCATGATCTTTGTAGGATCGTTCAAGTTTGTAATTGCTCAAGGTGAGTCAAAAAAAATTACTGAAGCTAAAAATACCGTTATTAACTCAGTCGTCGGACTCGTTATCGTTATCATATCGACCAGGATCGTTTCATTTATTGCAGGGAGAATAGGATAGTAAGATGCAGGTTTTACATCTAATCGCACAAATAAGTATTAACAAAGGGGATCTAAACATCCCTCAATCGGATCCTTCGAGCAGTACCGTTTCTTCTGCTCTGACCTTGGCATTTGGCATCATGGGAGCCATATCGTTCTTACTAATAGTTGTATCTGGACTGAGGTTCTCTTTGAGCCGAGGAAATAGTGAATCTGTAGCAAAAGCCCGCAACAGCATTATTTATTCGGCTGTTGGATTAGTTATCTCAATGTTAGCCTTCGCTATTGTGCGGTTTGTCGTGAGGAGTGTCTGATGATAGGCACGAAATCCGAAGCACGAAATCCGAAATGGCTGCAGATAATCTTTGGGATCCTAATTAGTTTCTGGGTTATTTTGGCGCCACTCACTGCTATGGCGCAGTTTGATCCACTTGCTGCGGCCTGTCAGGAAAATCCCAACGCAACGGCTTGTACAGAGAGTAAAAATGCTCAAAATCAGAACGAGAATCCAGTTACTGATACCGTCAACAAGGTAGCAAATCTGATCGCAATTGCTACAGCCGTCATATCTATCATCGTCATAATAATTGCAGGCATTTCTATGATATTTTCTGCTGGTGAGTCGTCCTCAATAAAATCTGCAAGAGACGCAATTATATATGCGGCAGTAGGTATAGTTGTCGTTGCTCTGGCAAGAACAATAGTGATTTTTATAGTAAATAGGATTTAACGGGGGTAGTAATGATTCGAAAAAAGATACTAACAAGTGCGGTGGGTGTCCTACTGCTTTTTGCTCCTTTTACGGCAGCGATTACAGCTAACGCAGCAGTGGACTCCGCAAGTGACGCAAAGGCAGCGGTATGTGATGGTTTAGGGGCGGCTTCTGGAGGTAACGGTTGTGAAGATCCAGATGGAAGTTCCTCTTTAAGTGGTACCGTCGCAGCCGCAATTAACCTTATTTCGCTGGTCGTTGCTGTTATAGCGGTATTTATGGTGATTGTCGGCGGGTTGAAGTATGTCACAAGCCAAGGAGAGTCATCGAGCACCGCGAGCGCCAAGAATACCATAATCTATGCGATAGTTGGTCTTTTGATTGCCGGGTTGGCTCAAGTGATCGTTCGTTTTGTCGTGAACAGAACTACCTCCTAGACACCAACGACCAATACTAGTGCTCCGGCTCGGTGGGGTACAGTAAATCCAAATATTCGTTAGACTTGAGAATCATGACGCGCTTATGATATAAAGTAAAGTAACGTAATCAAAAGAAGGAAAGACGAAAGAATGAACAGAATTAAGAGAATTTTACTAACGACAGCAGCAGCTTTAGGACTAGTTATGCCCCTCGCAGCTCCGGCAATGGTGAGTGCGGCCGACACAAACGTTTCTGGAAACCTAAATTGTGGTGCGGCTCTCGACTTTGATGGAAGTGACTGTGATAATTCAACTGCTGGTACGGACGTAGACAATCTAGTTACGAGCGTAATCAACATCATTTCACTTGTTGTTGGTGTCGTCGCCGTCATCATGATCATCATTGGTGGTCTTCGCTACATCACCTCAGGCGGTGAATCAGGCAGTGTCACTGGTGCAAAGAATACGATTCTCTATGCGGTTGTTGGACTCATTGTCGTGGCATTATCACAGGTTATCGTACGTTTTGTCGTGGATCGAGCGACACTAAACGGCGGTTCATCAACAGCTGGTGATTAACCAAGTCTGAGTAATGAAATATAGTAAAAAACACCCTCCGCTGGGTGTTTTTTCTATCAAGCAGAGCTTAATTTTCTACAGAACCTGAATCTTTTTTACGGAGTCTTGTTTGAGCTTCGTAAAGCTAATAGTGAGTACGCCGTCCTTTAGGACCGCTTCGATCTCATCTTCTTTAACTGGAACTGGTAGTGCAATACTGCGACTAAATTCGCCCCAGTAACATTCCTGCACAAAGTAATTCTCTACTCCGGCTTCTTCACCCGCACTGAGCGTACCGCGGATGCTAAGTGTGTTGTCTGCAATGCTCACATCAAGGTCATTCTTGTTTACCCCTGCTGTGCGTGCTTTAACCACAAGCTTCTCGCGTGTTTCAAACACATCGACTGCTAGTTGTCCTGGAACGGCCTCTTCTTCTTCCCATTCATCCTGAGGCTGAGGTGCGCTCGAATCATCATCGCCCATCCCCATGTCATCTTCCATTGGCATCGGAGCCATTTGTGATGTGTCTTCTTCGCCTAAGAATGCAGCAGTGAGCTCGTCTTCTAGTAGTAGGTCTTCGTCACGAGTTTTTCTCGCCATGTTATTACTTCCCTCCTTAAGTTTCTCGCAAGTCTAGCTTGGTTGCGAAGGGTACTAATTTTCGTGCCCCTCGCGAAGTATCAAGCGTTTTTATGTTATAACCAGTATAGCTGAGAAGTGTCAACAAGGGCAACTTATTAGCATGTTATTTACAACACAATAAACACAACAATGATACATATTGACTCACTTATAGAACATATTGCTCCTCATTCCTGTCTGGGCTGTGGGAGAAACGGGCCGCTTCTCTGCTCAACTTGCTCTGATGAATATTTTGAACAGATTCAGCCGAGATGTGTTGGCTGCAAACGACTATCTGACCATTTTAAAGTCTGTACAAACTGTCGCAGTTGGCTACCCTTGCAATCAGTACGTGTTTCGGCCAACTACGAAGGGATTGCCGAGGCTCTTGTACATAGTTTAAAGTTTGACTGTCGGCGAGCCGCAGCGGGTCCAATTGCTCAATTAATGGCGAGCCAAATTGTTGATAGCGATGGCACACTACTCTGCCCCATCCCAACAGCTCCATCCCGGGTACGCCAGCGAGGATTTGATCACGCACTCCACATAACAAAACGGTTATCTAGGCACACAAAAGTTCCCTATCAGCAGCTTCTTAGAAGGCATACAAATGTGCGTCAGCTCGGTGCATCTAGGTTAAATCGTATTAGGCAGATGGAACGAGAATTTGAAGCGATAAAACAAGGAGAAATTAAGGGTAAACACGTTATTTTAGTAGATGATGTATTTACGACTGGTGCGACGCTTTCTGCAGCAGCAAAAGTACTACGAAAGGCGGGTGCGCGCCGAGTTTCGGCCGTTGTATTTGCTCAGAAAGTGTAGCTGACAGAGACAGAACCCTTCACAAAAAATGAGTAGGGATTCGGTCACCTTCGGCGACCCCCGAAAAACATCTTTGCAAACAAGTTTGCAAGAGTTTGTTCGTTTCCGAACTGCCACTGGCAGTTCTCACCCTATCGGGTTCGAATAATCATTCACTCCCAAGTTAAAAACCGCCAAAAAGGCGGTTCTCAACTTGGCGGAGAGAGAGGGATTCGAACCCTCGGTACCGTTGCCGGCACAACGCTTTTCGAGAGCGTCCAATTCAACCACTCTTGCATCTCTCCGACACTAGTAATTATACATAAAACATGCTACAATTACCCCTGTTGTTTGAGATTTTTTCGCTCAAACTAGGTTAAGCACCCGTAGCTCAGCTGGATAGAGCGTCAGTTTGCGGTACTGAAGGTCGTACGTTCAAATCGTATCGGGTGTACCAAATTAAGAACCCTGCTTTCTGCGGGGTTTTTAATTTGATCTATCCTATATTTTGAACGTACGACCGATAGGCGAAACATGCCAGTGGCATGATGAGGAATCTATGCTTGGCCGAACGAGCGTGCCAACGGCACGTTGCCGAGTGAGCATTACAATACTTACGTTCAAATCGTATCGGGTGTACCAACTAAAATGTCCCTGCTTGCCAGGGATTTTTTAGTTGATTTGTGCGTACGACTGTAGGTGATATGTGTACGTGGGAGATGTTTTATACTTAGATAATGCTAGTACATGTAGGCTCTAAAAATCCGACAAAAATCAACGGAGTAAAAAATATACTTTCTAAAAGTGACGAGTTTAAAGATGCCGAAATTGTCGGTGTTGACGCGAACGTTGAGGAGTTTGGTCACCCAAAAACTCTCGAAGAGACAATCACGGGTGCAAAAGAGCGAGCTGAAAAAGTTTTTGATGGATCTGACCTAAGCGTAGGTATTGAAAGTGGCCTTGCCCTATTCCCCGAAACTAAATCCGGATATATGGAGACGACGGTGTGCGCAATTTATGATGGTAAGCAATACCATCTGGGCGTAGCGCCAGCATTTGAATGGCCGAAGTCAATGCTAGAGCTGATATTATCTGGACAAGATGGCAGCCAGGCCTTCAAGAGCCTGGGACTTACGACACAACAAAAAATTGGTGCGGAAAACGGTATAATTTATGAACTCACAAATGGAAAAATCGACCGAACAAAATTAAACGAGCTTGCAGTCATAATGGCGCTCATCCACCTTGAGAATACTGAACTCTATGGCTAAAACCGCAAGCGACGGCTAGCACGCTCTACTGCGTCAAGTTCTCGTTGTTCATGTGGCAGAAACAAGCTAAGAGTGTCGACAATTTTTAGTTCGTCTTCGGGAGCAAAATACAGCACAACCATAGGCTTGAAACGAGCGAGAGGCTTTAACCAGATACTATTTATTGGCCCTTCTTCAACAACGGAGAATGATCTAAACTCGGAAAATCGATGCTGTTGACTGCCCACAGTAAGTCCATCAGAAGAGAGCGAGTACTGTACCGACGACGGTTTTCGTGACCCCATTACCGCTATCATCACCGAAATCGACAATATTACAACAGAGGTGAGAATATCACGGTTTATCAGGTATATTACTGCTGTTATAAAAAAGGCGGCACCAAAAAGTCCTGCATACCACATGCTATTTTTATCGTGAGCTATGAATTCTGATGCAGTCCAGCTCACACTACTTGCAGTAGGCGCGAGTTCTTGAGGAACGCCCAGATCTTGTTGGCCGCTATAGCTCCAGGTAGGTTTATCCTCTTCCATAAGCACTATTGTAACGTATTTTATTTCAGACCTATAGGCCCTTCTCTTTTTTACAGAGATACGGTACAATTTCTTGAGCATTGAGCGTCTGCAGCTTTTACGAATTCGAGAGAGGATTCTCGAATTTGAGAGGAAGAAGCTTGGTTGGTTGACCACTACTGTCAGGGAACTTGCTTCACTGACAGTCAGGTCGGACAACCATCAGGAGAGGTACCCGCCTATCGAAATGCTCGACGAAGAGCTGAAGCATTCGACTCGGCCAGGCAACGAAAACTCAGATTGCCACAGGCAATCCTCGGGCTGAAGGCCTTCAGCAACGTGGTTCGTCTCAGATTTGCATCTCGTTGTACAATATTTGCACAACGAGCCACAAACCTGAGGAGAGGTACCCAAGTGGCTGAAGGGGACGGTTTGCTAAATCGTTAGTGGGGCGAAAGTTCCAGCGAGGGTTCGAATCCCTCTCTCTCCGCCAAGTTAACAACCGCCTTTTTGGCGGTTTTTAACTTGGGAGTGAATGATTATTCGAACGAAGTCACAGATATTCGACTAACGCCGAATTCCGCGACCCCGCCTCAACTCGAGTGGCTGTCAAGCCACGCCGGGTTTCCGGCCTTGCAAAAGCCCGCTGGGCTTTCTCACCTCTCTCCGCCAAAAAAAAGTCCAGATTTTCTGGGCTGTTTTTGTTTGTAGATACGCTATACTAAAGGAATGAGTAACGGCGTAATCGCATTTATGTTTGCAGTCGGAGTTACAGTTTGGGTATATGCAAAATTTCAGAAACGCACAGGCAGCAATACCCAGAAAGCAGTTGGGGGCGCGGTTGTTGTCGGTGTTATCTCTTTCATCGTATTTTTGACGTTGATGTGGTCAATTTCTTAAATTGCCTAGCCTTTTAATACTATTTTTCTAGTAAAGTCGCACGCTAACTGGTACTATAGGGCGTATATGAGTGGTGGTGAAGCCTCAGAGAAGGCTCTCGGTAAGGCAATTCAGCGTGCCCGGCAAGCGGGCGGGCTGACGCAGCAGGACCTATGTCAAAAAGCCTCTCTTTCATATTCGACCCTAGCAAAAATCGAGCGGGGAGCGATCAAGACGCCGTCGGTATTCACCGTCGCGCGGATTGCATCGGTCCTGGGCGTATCGCTTGATGAAATGCTAGGTGGCGTTGCGGGAGGGGCTGCCGTATCAGCAAAGAAGAAAAGTCGCTCGGGAATATCATTCTTGTATGTTGACATCAATGGGTGTATGGTGCATTTTTTTCACGGTGCTTTTTCACGCATTTCTCAGGATACGGGCGTGCCGGCCGACGTTGTAGAAACAGCTTTCTGGCATTTTAACGACGCTGTTTGTCGCGGCGATATGAGTATGGTGCAGTTTAATCAGAAGCTCGCAAAGCAAATTGGCGTGGAATCGATCGACTGGAACAGCTATTATCTTGATGCTATTGAAGCGGTTGAAGGTATGGCTGGCCTGCTTTCATGGGCCTCGCAACACTATCGCGTCGGCTTACTTTCAAATATCATGCCAAGTCAGATTCGTGTCATGATTGATCGTGGTCTGCTTCCGAATATCCACTTTGATGCAATTATTGACTCGTCAGAGGTGAAGGCAATAAAGCCAGAACCTGCAATCTACACAATAGCCACAGAGCGCTCTGGTGTTCCAGCTCACGAAATCTTGTTTGTAGATGATTCGCGCACCAATCTAATGGCGGCTGAACAACACGGGTGGCGTGTTATGTGGTTTGACGATATGCGTCCTGCAGATTCTGTAGCGAAGATTCGTGCCACTTTAGAATTCTAGTTAAACGTTATGTCTGGCGGAATCGGGCTATTTCCCCATCCATGTTTTGGATGAGTTGTTCGGTTTCTGCGACTTGTTGTTTTGTTTCCTCAACTAGTTCTTTCGGCGCTTGCTTCACATAATTTTTGTTCTCTAGCCGTTTCTTGAGCCCCTGGAGGCGTTTTTCCGCCCCTTCCCTATCTGATGCGAGTTTTTTTACATAACGCTCTGCACGCTCTCTATCAACGTCAAGCCAGCACTTCTGTGAAGTACTAGTGAGATGTAGTCCCTTTCCGTCCTCAACCTCGTGCACACCTTCAATATGCGCTAAGGCAGCAATAAGATTCGCGTGTTGCACGAGGAACGCTGCACCGGGTGCGTGGTACAGCGCCGTCTTCTCAAGCTGCATAGCGGACACAATGGTACGAGTTTCTGTCACAATAGTTCTTATTTCTTCGAATTCAGCTACTTTTTTATCGTCGTGGCTTAATACCTTATCCCATCGCTCTGTAGCTAGAATGCTGTTGCCCGTTTGATCTAGTGTCTGCCAGATGGTTTCAGTTACGAACGGCGCAAATGGATGTGCGAGTTTCAGAACTTCTTCAAGTCCATACAGCAGTAAGTCGGGGTTCAATTCGCTTTTACTTGCTTCTACATACCAATCAGCAAAGTTATCCCAGATAAAATGATACACGGTATCGTAGGCTTCGCTGACACGATATTCATCAAGATGAGAGGAAAGCACCTCTGTTGTATGTTGTAACTTACTCAACATCCAATGATCAGCAGGGCTTATAGCTTTGGCGTGTTTTGCGCTTGCGCTCTTCCCTTCTAACATTCCTTCAACAAACCGTGCAATATTCCAAAGTTTGTTGCAGAAGTTCCGTCCAGCAACAATTTTTGCCTGTGAGTATGCTGCAGAGTCTCCTGGTGAACGGCCAGCGACTATACCCATTCTGAGTGCGTCGGAACCGTGTTCGTTGAGGACCTCACTCGGGTTGATAACGTTTCCTAAACTTTTGCTCATTTTTCGACCATCTTCACTGCGCACCATACCGTGTAAATACAAGTCCTTGAACGGTACTTCGCCAGTAGTGTAGAGACCCAAGCAGATCATGCGAGCTCCCCACTGATAGAGGATGTCTACGCCCATCTCCATGAATGTTGTTGGATAGCGCTGTTTGTAGTCATCGCTGTTCGGGTAGCCAAGAGTGACGTATGGCCACTGGCCGCTGGAGAACCAGGTGTCGAATACGTCTGGATCGCGTCGATAGTGCTTACCGTCACGTTCGATGATTTCTTCTGACACATTTTCGTCAAAAATCCATTCGTCAGGGTCATCAACGTTCTGGAAGGCAGGGATAGGAATACCCCAAGCAATCTGACGACTAATGTTCCAGTCGCGCACGTTCTTTAGGTAGTCTATGGTTTGTGCTCGCTTCGCTTCTGGGTAGAATCGGATCTTCTTTTCACGGAGCGCTTTTATAGCTGGTTGCGCCAGTTTCTGCATGTTAATAAACCACTGGTCCATCAACATTGGCTCAATGACCGTGCCGCATTTGTAGCAAGTCCCTACTCTGTTCTGATAGTTCTCGTCGACTTTAACAAGTAGCTCTTTTTCTTTCAGGGCTTCTACGACTGCTTTGCGTGCTTCTTTAACCGGCATGCCCTCAAACTGCCCAGCTCGGTGGTTCATAGTGCCGTCGTGGTTTATAACTCGAATTGCTGGCAAGGAGTGCCTTTGGGCGACTTCCCAATCGTTTTGGTCGTGTGCAGGAGTAATCTTGACGACTCCTGTACCGAAGTTACGATCTACCATTTTGTCTGCGACAACCTGGATATCAAACGGACCTTGTATGCCGTCAACTGTAATGACCTTTCCGACATATTCTTTATATCGTTCATCATCTGGATGCACAGCCACGGCCGTATCGCCGAACTTTGTTTCTGGCCGTGTTGTCGCCAGCGTAAATGGACCGTATTTCATGTAGTAGAGTGGCGTGTTTTGGTCTTCATACTTCACCTCTATATCAGCAAAGCCCGTGCGGTGTTCGGTGCAGTAGTTGACGAGTCGCTCACCTCTGTAAATAAGCCCATCATCCCACAGTCGTTTAAATACGCTGTAGGCAGTATGTACAACTTTGTCATCAAGGGTGAAAGTGAAGTGGCTCCAGTCTGCGCTAGTACCGAATTTGCGCATTTGTGACTCGAATACACCCTTGTTCTCTTGCACAAAGTCCCATATTTGCGCATACAGCTCTTCCCTTTTGAAATCAAAACGACTCTTCCCGTCTGCTGCTAGATGTTTCTCATACACCACTTGGGTTTCAAAGCCAGCATGATCAGCTCCTGGAAGCACTAAAACATCACTTCCCTTCGCTCGCTGATAGCGTGCAATGATGTCTTTTAAAGAGAAATCAAGCGCGTGGCCAATGTGTAGCGGTGCATTTGCGTTCGGCGGCGGCAAAACAATAGTAAAAGGTTCGCCTTTTCCTGTTGGTTTGAAAGCCTCTGTTTTTTCCCAGAGGGCATATATGTCTGTTTCGTACTCGCTTGGAGTATATGTTTTCGGTAGTTTCATTTCGTAAATCCTGCACCGCTTTAGCCTGCCTGCCTGCAGGGCTAGCAGCTCTGCTAAAGCTTTCGGCGCTTCACTTTGTCAGCTATCGTCTGTCGCTCGCTCACCGTACTTCAGTACGACTCGCTTGTTCATCCTCGCTTCCTAGTGCAGCATCCAAATGCAGGTTTTACGGTGGTTAAACCCATTATAACACCCCTGTTAGGTTATCGAAAACGTAAGTGTTTTCACGTGAAACTTAGACAACTAAACTCAAGGGTAGGTCGCGCCCGTGCGTACCCCCATCTTTAAGTGCCCAAATTTGCGAACTTTTTCACACGAAAAATGTTCGCTTTTTGTTTATAGTCTTCCTCAGGGTAAAACCTGCTTGGCTAGGATTTTTTTGAGATTGAGTGGTGAATTTTCTCCGATTGAAGCGTATCGGTACGATACGGTGATTGAAGAAAAATTAATCAATCATCTCTGAAATGTGCTAGGAAAGTAGATTTTATCCTGCGGAAGGCTAGATGTGCGTCTTGCTAGTCAGGCAAGTAGTACTTACACTCTTTTTGTTTTCAGTATCAAGTATACGCCTTAAAGTGCTAATGTCTAGATTCAGGGGCCATTCCTGGGTTGCTCAAGTGTCAGTTTCTATCTTTAGAAAAGTATTGGGTGATACATTTCTAAAATAAAACTGGCAATTGAGAATCCAGGTGGTCTCTGGGCTGGACATATAGCGCTTCTAAGTCGTATACCCAACAGGGAAAAGAAGCATAAGCAACTACATACTGAGCGAAGGGTTGATATCGAGCGAATTTGGGTCGGCGAAAGGGAGGCCGGTGTCGGCCATCATGCACCCGAGAGTGGCGATCATGGCGCCATTGTCCGTACAGAGCTTTATGTCTGTATAACCTGGTGGGGCAGGGAGCCGTTCGGCGAGCTGTCGGCGCAGTTCTTGACTGGCGGCTACACCTCCAGCTATAACGACAGATTTAGGCTGGTATGTTTCAAATGCCTGAATGGTTTTGTCCACGACAGTTTCAATCGCCACACGTTGGAAACTAGCAGCAATGTCGTGCTTCTGAGCTTCAGAGAGCCGCTCTGGCAAGCGAAACGACGGAAATGTGAAATTCTCCCCGATTTCGTCCTGTGCTAAGCGTAGAACGGCAGTTTTGAGTCCGCTAAATGAAAATTCGTATGGGTTATCTAGCTTTGCCTTTGGAAGTTTGTACTTGTAAGGGTTACCTTTATCGGCGGCTTTTGCGATTGATGGTCCACCGGGGTAGGGAAGGCCAATGATTTTGGCTACCTTATCAAACGCTTCGCCAATAGCATCGTCACGTTTTTTGCCGAGGATTTCATAGTCAAACATCGTGCGGAAGTAGACCAGCTGCGTGTGTCCTCCAGATACGATAAGGCTGAGCATCGGAAATTCTGGCTGCTGCGAGGGGAGCGTATATCCTGGCAACTCGGTTTTCGTAAGGAAATTTGCTGCAACGTGTCCGTGCACGTGATTTACAGCGTATAACGGTTTATTTTTAGTGATTGCGAGAGTGCGAGCGGTCATCACCCCGACTAACAAACTACCTCCAAGGCCTGCTCCGTAGGTTACTGCAATCGCATCTATTTTGTCCCAGCCAACAACTGCCACCGCCTCTTCGATGACGGGGATAATACTTTCAATATGACTGCGTGCTGCGATTTCTGGCACAACGCCACCGTACGCCGCATGAAGATCTATGCTCGTCGCGACGACGTTACTGAGAAGCTCATGCCCGTCTTTTACAACAGCAGCGGCTGTCTCATCACAACTCGTTTCAATACCAAATACTATCATTGTACCAATAACACCTATATGTTATAATAATTTATTATGTTTACCGACTCAGACGGCTCGATTGAGTTTCCTCGTCCTATTGAACCACTTTCAGGTGAAGTAGTACAGTCACAGAGTATCGATTTACTCAATGATGTAGAGAGCTTTTTGCGCAAAATAGATCATGAGCAATTCGATGGTGTGGTTCAGGCGTACACCTACTTCGTAAAACAACCGGATGGATTTGAGTACACATTTACAACTAATCAAGACACGGATCCTGTGAGGAGCTTCGAAGTAGGGGATACAGTGACAGTTCTAGCGACCGGCCTAGATGTTTCAGGAGACGATATTGACGACGCACTCAGGTCAATTCGAATGTATAGAGGAGTAACTATAGAGGAAGAGCATCTTGATTTGATTCCCGAAATAAGAGGAGGTGAACGTTTACCTCGTGCAGGGCACGTACGCTTTATGGATATGCTGGATGAACAGCCATCAATTATGGTGTTCGAACAGGCACCCGAAAGTGGTTTTGACATGGAAGGCAGACTTCAAAGAGAACTTGTCATACTGGCCATCTCGGATAGGCAAGCAGAAGTTTTAATGGATAATGCGACACCTAGTATGGTGAACCCAAATGTCATTAGCCATATGCACAATAAACTTCGAGAAGCGTTTCGTGCGGAGTCACCAAGCAGGCAGACGTTTTGGACAACTGCCTTATTCGGTGGAGCAGTATTGGAAGCACTAGTGATTAATGGTGCCACTACGCTACCTTTTGGTTCCGTGCCTCAACCAACTCAGCTGGATCACATCAACGAATTAAAAAAATGGCTCTAACAGGGGTCACATATTGACAAATTGTTGCTTTTTTGCTAGTATGTCTCTTGTAACGTAGCATCCCGAAAGTAACAGGCTTTACTAACGGGACAAGAAACAAAAATGAAACGAAAACACATCAACATCAACTACATCGACTCTCCAGTAGAAGTCGTTGATTTTCGGCTTGTTTATGAAGAGCTACCTCTCTCCTTACACCAAACCACAAGCGAAATAGCAAAGCATAAATAGTATTGACATTTTGTCAATATTTTGCTATTATACTGCTGTTAGAAACAAACAAAACAAAAAACACCCGCACAATAATATAAGGAAGTAAATAGAAACCATGAGTGAACACGCATCAGCACCAATGTTAAAAGATATTCAGCCAGTTCGAGTAGGTGACGGCGAGACACGTTATCAAGATACAGCTCATGGCAACAAGTTTGTCTCATCCGGTGCCGTAGAGCAAGCACGTCGAACCGCTAAAGGAGCCTTGTATGATACCGTAAACGAACTACAGGACTACGGTCACGATGTAACCAAGGGTGAGTACAAGCAGATGGCAGATGAATTAGGCCTACCGCAAGAGCATATGAAGTGGGTTGGTGGTTCTGCGGCACAGGTTTTTGATAAAGAAGGCCTCTATGATGCTGCGTATGAGCATCAGGACCCAACTGCGGATGAAGCAGCAGAAATCCAAACGGATCAAGCACATGCTGGTCGACAGGCTGAATATGATTTAATGGCCGCCGAAATTGGTTCAGAAACTCAAGAAGAACAGAACGGTAGAGTAAAAGCTGCTATTCATCGACGAAAAAACGCTGAGCATAACGCAGCAAACATTGCAAACAACGAAGCAAGAGGTGCGCGCAATGCTTTGCGTTTGGCTCAGGAAAAAGCTGATGCTGAACTTATTTCACTGGAAGACTCAGAATTAAAGAAGAAGTCATTGACAGAACTAGCAAATTTGTTGGGACAGGAAAAAGCAAGTTTCAAAGTTTCTAAAGCTGAATATATTCAGATGGTCAAGGATAAGCAGTCTGAGATTAAATCTCGAGCACCTCAAGAGACGCCCCATGTCGCTGTACCAGAGCCTACAGTTAGTAACTCTACAAGGGACACTATAGAAGCCATGAAGAGCTTTCACCGTGGAGATATGTATGGCGAGACTTCAGTAAAAAAGGCCTATGAAGACAGCTTGAAGCAAGATATTAATGACCTTCTTGATCTGGCAAAAATTAAGTACAATGGCGATCCTCTTAGCGAAGAACAGCAAGAAGAAATGAAGGTACTTGCAAGACTAATCCAGTCTTCTAGTAGCACACTCGATGTATTAGAAGGTCTAAGCGTTGAGCAGCGTGAAGCACTTGACAAGGAGATGACTAGCTATCTAGATGCAGTTACAGGTTCAGAGGATGTGCTAAATAGTGCTGAAGCGAACTTCGATGAATCTTTAGCCCAGTATAAAGAATTAGCCAAGCTTGCAAGAGAAGGAAAAATGACCCCTCAACAACAGGAAGCCCTAAAGAACGCTCGAGACAAGGTATTGGCAGACGATGAAGTACTGAGCAAACTTGAGGGACTTGATGAAGATGCACTAACTAACTCCAGTCTGTCGATGCAAGATTATTTGGATGCAGTGCTGGCAGACGATTATAAAGATGAAAAAGAAGAAGAGGCAGGTGAAAATAATAGTGAGCGGCTGGGAGACGATGCCAGCGATGAGCTTCATTCCGACGGTGGAACTGTAGAGAATGTATCAGGTGAAAATAATGCCGCTGAAGCTCAAATACCAGAAAAGAAGAAGCGTCATTGGAAACGTTGGGGCGCTGGACTGCTAGCGCTAGTTGGCCTAAGCTTTATGGCACAACATGGCTTGAGTGGGGACGATGACGGCAACTATAATCGAGAAACCTCGACAACAATTGAAACTACGCCAAACACGGTTGTAAGCGTCGAAGACTCTACCACGACCACTATCACAGAGGCGCCAGAAGCCTCTACGACTACAGAATCTACTACGACAACACAGCCGGAAAATGACAAAACAAGTACTACTGTTGAAGAATCTGAGGATGAAGAAACTAGCACGGAAGATTCTTCTGATACTGAGTCAAGCACTGACCAAACTGATAATAATGAAGGCGGAAATGACTCAGCTTCTGAAAGTCCTGACAATCCTCAGGCCCCAACTGATCAGGTAAATGTGTCTGACTGGACCTGGAAAGTTGCAAACAATTTAGCACCAGGACACGCAGATGAACTGATCCAGAAAGCTCTGGATGCCTACAACGCCACAAATGCAACACATTTTGCGCTTACACCTCATAATGGCTCAACCTGGATAATGGATGGCAACCGTGCTGTTAATCAAGCTCAGATGGAAGCTATAAACCAGTTGATGCTTAGCGACGACGACGAAGTTACACAGTTCGATTAGTAGATTCTGCGCTATACTAATAGCGTTGTGAAGAAGTTAGCAAAACGTTTAGTACCGATTAGGTTATTTAAAGCACTGGTTCCTATATGGCATTTATGCAACTCAGTGTTTTATCAGTTCAGATATGGCTTTCCGGCGCGCGGCATTGAAGTTATCGGCGTAACTGGCACGGACGGCAAAACAAGCACTAGCACACTTATTACCCAGATGCTCAGAAATAGTGGCAAAAAAGTCGCTATGATGACAACCATTTCAGTTGACTACGGTGACGGAAACGGTCCGGTAGATAATCCGTCACGACTAACAACCTTTGGAGCTGCTAAGTTGGTAAACGCTCTAAAGAGAATGAGGCAAGAGGGCGTCGAGTATCTGGTGTTAGAGGTAACGTCACATGCACTGCATCAGCACCGGGTGTGGGGCGTGCCAGTAAGCGTCGCCGTTATGACCAATATCGGCCACGAGCACCTGGATTATCATGGTACGTTTGAAAATTATCGGGATGCAAAGAGACTGTTATTTAAGCATGCGAATAAAAATAGTCACGGGAAACGCATTGGCATAGTAAATGCTGAGGATCCGTCAGCAGAGCTATTCGCTGGCGATATCGCAAAACCTGTGACGTACGGTTTGAAACAGGCTGATTTGAGGGCAGAGAAGGTAAAACTTACTCCTGCTGGGAGTCGATATGTCGCTAAAATTGACGGTGAAGAATATCGGATTGACTGTCATTTGCCAGGGAGTTTCAATGTCTATAACAGCCTTGCTGCTGTTGCAGCTGGGCGGGCATTGGGGTTGAGCCGTGAGGAGATAGAAAAGGGGATAGACTCACTTCATGAAGTCGAGGGTCGTATGACGAGGGTCGATGAGGGCCAAGACTTCGCGGTCATTGTTGACTATGCGCACACCCCTGAGAGCTTTGAGAAATTGTTCGCCGAGGTGAAACCGTTAGCAGAGAATCGTCTCATATGCGTGTTCGGATCAGCTGGTCGTCGCGATGAGGCAAAACGGGCAAAGCAAGGTGCTATCGCTGGAAAATGGTGCGATATCGTCATAGCAACCGAGGAAGATGATCGAGATATAGATGGCATGGAGATACTAGAACAAATAGCGGGTGGAGCAGAGACCAGCGGCAAGATACGAGACGAAGATCTATTTTTGGTACATGACCGAGAAAAAGCGGTTCAAGAAGCTATAAATGGTGCGAAAAAAGGTGACCTTGTTATGCTGCTCGGCAAGGGACACGAGAAATCCATCCTGCACAACGGTCCGCAAGCAGCTGAACTGCGACATTTGCCACAAGACGATGGCGACGAACGCCGAGTTCTGAAGAGACCTTACGACGAAGTAACAGTTGCGCGCGAAGCAATAAAAAATAAGAAATAGTATTGAAAAATAAGCAATAATATG